>JAITPB010000057.1 GCA_031289625.1 Clostridiales bacterium
TTTTCAGGTTGAACGGAAAAATCGCCGCAATACTTGGCAACATGGATTCTTCAACGGTTAAGGTGGTTTCCCTGGAAGACGGCCAAAGCGCGCTTATATCCGTTTACGACGAGCAAAGCGGGCTATTGAAACAGGCCAGCCTCAAGGCGCTGTTCAATTGTGAGCGGGTGGAATACGCAGACAATTATTTTTACGCCTATAAGAACGGGGCGCTCTCCGCAAGATATGTCTTGTTAGGCTCAAATATTTTTCGTATTTTAACGGATTCCGTCTCTGATGAACCTGACCGCCTTGGCTCATGGGGCAGTATCAATAATGTCCCCGAGCGCGGGGCAAACTGGAAACAGCTTGTCACAAACAGCCCCTTTACGCTAGGGGACTATTATATTAAGGGATACTGGGGTCCGGATGGGGAGCAGACGCCATATTACGGCTTCGATTTCGGGAGTTACCCCAAACTGGACGGCTCGACAGTGGCTGTGCCTATGGCCGTCGAATTCGCCAGGCAGCACCTGGGGCTATCAGATGACTACGCTAACTCCTTTACGAGTTTCTCAGGCACCCCAAACGCTTATGCCTCCCTTATCCATAAAGACGCTGGGATGACACAGGTGATTCGGGGATACTACAGCGATATTGAGTCCGCGCTTTCAGACGACAGCCATCCAGTTGATTTAGTCCTCGCCACATACCCTTCGGACGATGAACTCGCCGAGGCGAAGACAAAAGGGGTCACGCTGGAGATTGAGCCGGTTTGCTATGACGCATTTGTGTTTATAACCCACAAGGACAACCCGGTAGACAGCCTAACGCTGGATCAGGTACGTGGGATTTATGCCGGGAAAGTTGATGAACTGGAAAGAAATCGGCGGCCTGGATGAGCCTATAACCGCGTTTCAGCGTGAAAAAGATTCCGGAAGCCAAACCGGCATGGAGCAAATGGTTATGCAAGGCGTGCCAATGCTGGACGCCCCAACCCTTCAGATATACTCCATGGGCGCCCTGATCGACGCTGTGGGCGAGTTCAGCAATAAGCCCACAAGCATTGGCTATACGTATAAGTTTTATGTAGACAACCTGTATCAGGATGATAATATAAAAATACTTAAAATAAACAGCGTCACGCCGAGCCAGGCCAATATAATCTCAAAATCATACCCGCTGACAGTAAGCTATTATGGGGCTGTACGCGCCGGCGACGGCAAAAACAGCGCCGGCCGCAAATTTCTGGATTGGCTGCTTTCAGGGCAAGGTCAGGCTTCCATCGCACAGGCCGGGTATGTGCCGCTTGCCCCTTAATATGGTCTAATCAAACTTTTGCTTCGCCATTTCAGCAGCAACGACGAATTGATAATCACGGCGACCGACCCGGCGTTATGTACTAATGCCCCTGCGACTGGATTGAGAATCCCCGCAATCGCCAATGTGACAGCGGCAAAATTAAGCGCCATCGCCGCAATCAGATTGATGTTGATTGTCCGCATAACATGTTTTGCGAGCAAGAGCAAATGCGGAATGCATTTTATATCGTCGCCAACAAGCACAATGTCTGAGGCTTCCACGGCAATGTCACTGCCAACGCCACCCATCGCAATTCCGACCTGCGCCGCTTTCAGGGCGGGCGCGTCATTGATGCCGTCGCCCACCATACAAACAAATTCACCCTGCTCCTGATAGCTGCGGATTGCGGTCAGCTTATCCTCTGGCAGACAACTCGCCCGCACGTCGGCGATACCGGCCATTCTGGCAATGTACGCCGACGCTTGCGGGGAATCGCCTGTAAGAAGAACAGTCTTTGCGTCTGCGCCGTGAATGGCCGTTATCGTGTTGGCGGCGTCCGGGCGCAGGGTGTCGGACAGGACAATGAAGCCTGAAGTTTCCCGTTCACTCATAACATAAATTACCGTGCAGCCGGAATCCTTTGCCTCTGCAATTTTTGCCTTAAACTGTTCCGGCAAAAAAAAACCTCGTTCCGATAACATCGCCTCATTCCCGGCGTAAATGGTTTGGCCCTCGACCACTGCGTAAACGCCGCGTCCCGCTATCAAGCGGAATTCAGCGGGCTGGGTTGGAGTTGCGTTGTATTCTTTTTTGTAATGTGCGGCAATGGCTTTTCCCAGCGGGTGTTCGGAACGGAGTTCCGCGCTTGCGGTGATTTCCAAAAGCGTCTTTTCATCAACAGCGGGATTGCAACTGCTTACTTGCAAAACGGCAGGGTTTCCAAAAGTCAGCGTCCCGGTCTTGTCAAAAGCGACTCGGACAACTTTGGCCAATCGTTCAAGCGCGTCGCCCTTGCTGACCAATATGCCATATTTTGCGGCGTTGCCGATACCCGCCATAATTGCCGCAGGCGTGGCAAGCGTCAAAGCGCACGGGCAGAACACAACCAAAATGGTGACGGCACGGATTACGTCATGGGTCGTTAAGCCGGTAATCAATGCGGCGGACAGTGCGATCATGACAATCCAGGTCGCCCATCTATCGGTCAGCCCGACGATTTTTGCCTTGCCTGCATCGGCCGATTCCACCAGGCGAATCATACGCTGCAAAGAGCTATCCTCGCCGACCTTTTGCGCGGTCATATCGAACGTGCCAAATTGGTTGACCGTGCCGCTCTGCACCTCGTCACCGACGCCTTTGTCCACGGGCAGGGATTCTCCAGTCATAATGGACTGATCAATCGAAGTCTGCCCGCTTGTTATCATGCCGTCAGCCGCAATGGTTTCTCCCGCCAAAACCCGCAGAGTATCGCCGATTCGCACCTCGCTCGCAGGCAAGACGAGTTCTTCGCCGTTATGCACGACCCTCGCCGTGGAAGGCGTCAGCCGCACCAATTTCTCAATTCCGGCTCTCGCTTTCGCTGCGGTGCGCTCTTCCAGAAATGCGCCAATCGTCATGATGAACGCCACCTCGCCCGCGGCGAACAGCTCCCCAATGACCACCGAGGCAATCAGCGCGATTGACACCAGCGCGTCGGCCTTCACGTCAAACTCGGTGACAAGCCCAACCGCCGCGCCCCAAACGATAGGTATCCCGCACAAGAGAATAGCGGCCCAGGCCGCATTAACAGGAAGATGTCCAATGCCGAAAAAGCTGACCGCCAGCGCGGCAAAGGAAATTCCGAGAAACAGAAGAGTCCGCTTCTCCTCGTTTTGAAAAAATGAAATCATAAACGCTCTCCTCGACATACAAATAGGGGTATTGGTATATATATACCCTACAGGGTATGCCTTTGTCAAGAGGAAAATGAAAAAGTGGAAAATGAAAAAGCAACCGAAAAAGTTTCGGCTGCTTTTTAACAGGCTTGATTGACAAGCTTATGTCATGCGGGAAAAATGCTCCACTGCTTTGGCAAAGTCTGAGATGGTTTTGTCGGCGTCGCCATTTTCTATGCCTTCGCGGACACAATGATTCAAATGCCCTTCCAATACCACTTGCCCAACCTTGTGCAGCGCCGCTTTGACTGCGTTAATTTGAATCAGGACATCTTCGCAGGGCACATCGGTGTCAATCATTTTTTCAATGGCGTTTATCTGGCCTTTGATTTTGTTCAGCCGTCTATGCAGATTTTCGGAATCCATACACTGACGCATTTCAAATCCTCCTGATACACTTGGGAGCATACAAAATACAGCTGTAAATCATGGCGCCGTTTTTTTATGACGCGTCCAAACATCCATACGCGATGGCGTTTACGATCGCCGCCGCGACATTGCTGCCGCCTTTTCGCCCACGCGGCACAATGCAGGGAATGCCGGACGCCATGAGCTGATCCTTGGCCTCCACCACATTGACAAAACCTACAGGCGCGCCAATGACCGCCAGCGGGCGCGACGCGCCTTCGCCGATCATTTTGAGAAGCTGAAGCAAAGCCGTCGGCGCGTTGCCCACAACGAAAATCAGCGGCTTATCCATCTGAAACGCTTTCTCCACAGCGGCGGTGGCCCGGGTGATCCGGCGGGTGAGCGCTTCCCGCGTTACATCTTCGTCGGAAATAAAACAGCGCATTTCCGAGCCGTATTTTTTCAGCAGCCTTTCGTTGATGCCGGCCCGCGCCATTTTTGTGTCAGTGACCAGGAGAGTTCCCTCCCGCAGCGCGGTTTGAATGATGGAAACAACGCCTTCGGAAAAATATAAGCTGTTGGCGTATTCTAAATCAGCTGTAGTATGAATTACCCTCTTAATAATCCCTTCCTGATCCGGCAAAAAAATTCTGTCTCCCAATAACTCCGTAATAATTTCAAAACTTTTGTTTTCGATCGCTTTCGGCGTCATAACCTCCATTATTTTTATCTCCCTAAAATTTGGTAGACAGCATTCATATCAATATGATTGCGGATACAATCCGCCAGCTTGTCGTATTCCCTTTCCTTGCGGCTTTTCATGTCCGGTACGTCCATGGTGATGCCTTTGGCCGCGCACAGGCTTCTAACAAGGCTTTCGGCAGCGCGATCGAATACGCCGTGTACATAACAGCCCGCGACATTTCCCTTGCGCTCCCCGGCCGCGTATTCCCTGCCTTCTCCCCGGCAGAGAATCAGAGGTTCGCCGGTTCCTTCCGTCCCTCCCATGTGGATCTCGTAGCCCTCAAAAGCCTGGCCGCTCAAAAGCGACAGATCGCCAGGAATGGATTGAAAAACGCCAGTCACTCTTTTTCGTTCTTTTTCCCGTCCAAAACAGGTTTCGCCAGAGAGCAGCCCCATGCCGGCGATTTCCCCGCCGCCTTCCATTTGATCGGGATCGCGGATTAGGCGGCCCAGCATTTGATATCCGCCGCATATGCCAAAGACGGGTTTGCCGCGCGAAGCGTGCGCTTGAATCGCGGCTTCCAGCCCGTTTTGCCGCAGCCAGAGCAAATCGCTCATGGTGTTCTTGGTGCCGGGCAGAATGATTAAATCTGGATCGTTCAAAGCCGTCGCCGTGTCGACATACCGGAGAGAAACATGGGGGACGCCGTCTAAAATATTAAAATCGGTAAAATTAGAAATTCTGGGCAGACGGATCACGGCGATGTCGATGAGGCCCTTTTCGTGTTTGGCGTGCAGCCGTTCACTGAGGCTGTCCTCGTCGTCGATGTCCAGCGATATGAGCGGAACAACGCCTAAGACGGGGACATGAACGAGATCTTCCAGCATATCCAGGCCGGGTTTGAGTATTGTCTGGTCGCCGCGGAATTTATTGATCACGAGTCCTTTGATTCTGGCGCGATCCGCCTGCGGCAGAAGGTTCACTGTTCCGTAAAGGGAAGCGAACACGCCGCCCCGGTCAATGTCGCCCACCAGCAGGACGGGCGCGTCTATCATAGCCGCCAGCCCCATGTTGACAAAATCGTCCTGGTTTAAATTGATTTCCGCCGGGCTGCCCGCCCCTTCCACGACAATCACGTCGTAATCCCCGGCGAGGCTGTCATACGCTTTTAATATCTCCGGCTTGAGTTGGTGTTTATATTCATAATAGGCCGTCGCAGTCATGTCGCCGATGGGCCTGCCATTCACCACGACTTGCGAACCGCTGTCTCCGGTGGGCTTGAGCAGAATGGGATTCATCCGGACGTCCGGCTCAAGCCCGGCGCATTCTGCTTGTGTCACCTGCGCGCGTCCCATTTCCAGTCCGTCTTGCGTGACATAGGAATTAAGCGCCATATTTTGCGATTTAAACGGCGCCGCCCGATATCCGTCCTGCTTAAAAACCCGGCACAGACCGGCCACGGTTATGCTTTTTCCCGCGCCGGAACACGTCCCCTGTACCATGATGCTCTTTTTCATGTAATCAACCCTATCTCATCCACAAAAATCTTGAGACTTTCATTGTGCCGTGCGCGCCTGTCTGGCAGAGAGAAGCATGGTCGCTTGTCACCGTCAGTTCACACCCCGGCGGTAAGTGCCGAAGCAGCGGCTCCAGAACCTCTCGATCAATCCGCTGGATAAACAGGGCTTTTTCCCGCGGCTTTTTTCGGTGAGACGCCTCGTCCGCGCCGTTGATGTGCAGCAGCGTAAAATCGTAGCGGCTGACGCAAGCCAGAGCCGCTTCGGTTTTGGCTGCCAGCTGGGTATCCACGTCCCCGGTCGCGCCTTCCGGGATGTAATCATCCATTCCCATCAGCCTCGCGATGCCAATGACTACATCCGCCCTGGCCACTACCGCGCCGCAAAGGCCGCTGACTTCGCGGAAGGAAGGCAGCGGGACATAGACAGAAGGGCTCCAGGGCATATATGTCGTATTTTCATAGCGCTGCAAAAGCGCCAGCGTCATTTCTTTTAACGCGAGGCCCAGGTCGTTGCCAGCGCAAGTGAGTTCCCGGACAGGGCGCCCGATGTTTTGATGCGGCGCGAAAGTCACTAAAGTATCAGCGTATTTTTTGCCGCCCGGCGCGATCAGAATGTGCCGGTAGCCATCCAGCTTGCGGATCTCAAATGGCGCGGACACATCCGCGCCGATATTCGTAGACACATTCGTGTCCACGCCGTTTTTGACCAAAATGCCGTTTTCGACGCCCACGGCGTTGAGCCGCATGGCCAAATCCTCTTCCCGCATGTGGATCCCGTGCGCGGCGGCTTCTACAAACGCGCGCCCATGCGGGATCGAATGCGGCGGTGCGCCCAGCATGAAAAGGATGCAGGCCAGGCTGTCCGGTTCGCGGCCAGGCGGCGTGTGAGAGATGGGCGGTAAAAGCCGCGCCTTTTGCAAAGATGAGGCGAAAGACAGCGGCGTTTTTCCGTCCAGCTCGGGGTAAGGCAGATCCTCCATGCCGTCGATGATGACAAGCAGACGCTTCAATGCGCTATCCCCTTCCCGTTATTTCCTGCCGGAGCGTTGCGGCGAACGCTGCGTTTTCCGCGTGATTTCTCACGGCAATCCGATAAAAGCCCGCGGTCAGCCCGGGATAATCGCCGCAGTCCCGAATGAGAATCCCCCGCCGGATTAAACGCTCCCGCAGATCGCGAAAATTTGTTTTGAAAAAAAGATAGTTTGCGGCGGACGGAAAAATATGAAAGCCCATGCCGGAAAGTTCCGCCCGCAAATACTCTCTTTCCGGCGCGATGATGGCGTGGGTTTGGGCGGCGTAGGCCGGATCGTTCAGCGCCGCGGCGCCGCAGGATTGCGCCAGTGCGGAGACAGACCAAGGCGCGCCGTATCGCGCAATCCCCGCGGCTGTTTCCGGCGCGCACAGCGCATAGCCCAGCCGCAGGCCCGCCATGGCGTAAAATTTTGTAAAAGCTTTTAAAATCACCACAGGGGCGCCCGCCCGCAAAAACGGTTTCATCGAAAGCGCCGCGCCGTCTTCCACAAAATCCAGAAAACATTCGTCTATCAGCAGAAGCGTACGCCCGGCTTTGCAACGCGCCCCGATTCGTTCCAGCAGCGCTTTTGGAGTCAGACAGCCGGTCGGATTGTTCGGATTGCAGAGGAACGCCATGTCCACGCCGTTTTTGGGGGAAACGATGGATTCGGCAATATCGTCCTGTATGGCAAAATCGTTTTCTTCCTGGAGCGGATATCGGATGATTTCACAGTCCGTGAGCCTAAGCGCGGTTTCATACTCGGAAAAAGAAGGGGCCAGGATCAGCGCTCTTTTGGGTTTTTGAAAAAAGATCAGCCGGTAGAGAATATCCGCGGCCCCGTTTCCACAGACGATCATTTCCTCCGGAATGTTTTCATGAACGCTCAAAGCTTTTTTCAGCGCGCGGCAGAATGGATCGGGATACCGCGGGACGCCGTCCGCAAAGCCGCGGATGACGTCCCGCACGGTTTCTGGCAGCCCCAGAGGATTTAAATTGGCTGAAAAATCGATCATGTTTCTGTCAAACGCGTATACATCCCCGCCGTGAGCCATTTCCTCACCTGCCTGTCTAAAAATGGAAAAGATATTTCGCGGCTATCTGGAATATCAAGATGAAAAAAATCAGTTCGGAGATCGAGGCAGCGTACATGATCCGGTTCGCCCGCGCGATGTCCTCCGGTTCAGCTTTGCGCATTTCATCCCCAATGAAAGGTTTTCGCACCAACGCGCCGCCGTAAAACGCGTCCCCGGCCAGCTGAATGCCCAGCAGACCCGCGCAGGCCGATTCTGTTTGCGCGCTGTTGGGGCTTTTATGTTTATAGCGATCGCGCAAAAATATTTTCAGCCCCCGGCGGACGCTGCAAAACGGTCTCAAACCGCGAAACGATCCGGCGGCCAGCATAAGCAGCGCGCACAGCCGGGCGGGGATAAAATTCGCGACATCGTCCAGCCGCGCGGCGAAACGGCCAAAATATAGATAGCGATCGTTTTTGTAGCCGATCATGGAATCCATTGTGCTGATGGCTTTGTAACAAAACCCCAAAGCCGCGCCGCCCAGGCACAGATAAAACAAAGGCGCGGCGACGCCGTCCGACGCGTTTTCCGCCACGGTTTCCACAGCCGCCTTCGCGATTTGTTCCCTGTCCAATTCCTGAACATCGCGTCCGACAATCCACGAAAGCGCCGACCGGGCCGCTTGCACATCGCCCGCCGCTAAATGCCTGTACACAGCCATGCTCTCATCCTGCAGACATTTCGCGGCTAATATCCAATAACAAAACAATGTTTCCAAGAGCATTCGCAGCCCAATATGTACGAGCCCGGCCAGCCATAACAGCGTAAACGGCAGAAGAAAAGATAGTCCGGCCACGCAGACGGCCAGTGCGGCCCCCCAAAAGTGCAGCGCCCGATCGTCCTCGTTCGCCAGGGGGCGTATGCGCTTTTCGCACCAGGTAATGGCGCGCCCGATGAGCCGTATGGGATGCGGCCAGCCTTGGGGATCGCCCACGATCCGATCTAGAATGAATCCGAAAACAACCGGCGCCGTGTGGATAAAAATGAGTGAGACCATCGGATTCATCCCTTCAGCCTCCGGACAAAGCGGAGAGCGAAGTTTGTGCTGCCGCGGAAATGCATGTGCGGATATCCAGCGAACAAACTGTCATGGGCGTGGACACACGGATATGTCTCTCCAGTGGAAAGTTTTTCCGCCGTAAAATCAGCGCCGGGGTTTTCGCAGGTGGAATAATGAAATTCGTGCGCGTTAATACTTTCCCCTTTTTCGCAAAGGAGATTGTCTTTGCGCGCCGTCAGCCGCACATAGCCAAAGGGCCCCAGCTTTCGCGTCATCACTGTGCCGCCGGGAATTACGCCCGCCATGGCGTGCCCGCACAGCGTTTCCTGCAAAAACATAAACCCGCCGCATTCCGCGATGGTTGGCAGATGATCCAGCACGGCCTCCCGGACAGAGGCGAGCGTTTTGTGGTTCCGGCCCAGCGCTTCCGCGTAGAGTTCCGGATAACCGCCTCCCAAGATCAAGCCAGCCGCGCCGGAGGGCACAGGTTCATCCGCGAGAGGGGAAAAGAATTGAATGGAAGCCCCCAATTGTTCAAAGAGGCTGAAATTGTCATGATAATAAAAACAGAACGCCTTGTCCCGCGCCACGGCGATGGTTTGCCCATTTGCCCGTTCTTCCGGCGCGAACGCGATATCTTCATAAACAAGAGGCGGCGCGGTACGCGACAGGGCGATCAGCGCGTCCAAGTCGATACATTCTTCCGCGGCTTGGGCTAAAATTTCCACTTTTTCTTTCAGGCGGTCGATTTCCCCCGCGGTCACAAGCCCCAGATGCCGTTCTTCCACACGGGCTTCCGGCAGCTGCGGCAGATATCCCAAGACAGATACGCCGGTTTTGTGCTTAATGACGCGTTGGAGCGGCGCGAAAATCTTCGCCGGGCAATGATTCAGGATGACGCCCGCAATCCGGTTCGGCGCGAACTCGCGAAAGCCTTTGACTACCGCAGCCACAGAAAGAGACGCGGCTCTGGCGTTTACCGTCAGTATGACCGGCGTTTGCAGCAGATTGGATAAATGGGCCGAAGAAGCGTATTCATTTTCCGGGCTCATCCCGTCGTAAAAGCCCATCACGCCCTCCAGGATCGAGATCCCGGCAGTTTTGCCGGCAGTTTTGCCGGCGGACCTATCCGCGTTCCGCGCGAACAGGTAGCGCACCGCTTTTTCTCCTGTGAGAACAAGATCCAAATTGGTAGAAGGCGTCCCGACAATTTTTTCGTGGAACATGGGATCGATGTAATCAGGGCCGCATTTAAACGCGGAAACAGAGAGGCCGCGATTGACAAGGGCTTTTAACACGGCGCACACAGCCGTTGTTTTTCCGCAGCCGCTGTTTGTCCCGGCGATCATGACGCGCGGCGCCGTTACGCTTTCGATGGCGCTCATCCTTCTTTCACCGCCAATTTATCCCTATACGCCAGCCAGTCATAAAATTTCTGTTGGTATTCAGCAATAATTTCCAAAGCAGCGGACGGCGTTTTGATCGGCGTTGCTTGCTCCGCGCCTGTCTCAGATACAGCAGGCCGCAGGGCGTCGATGTTGAGCAGCTCGGCGTACTGACCGGCTTCCGGTTCGATGTCTCTGGGAACGGCCAAATCCACGAACAGCCTGGGCAGACGCGCGCGATCCTGAATGTCCTTCCGGGTAATCGTGTAGTGCGGGCTTGCCGTGGCGCTCAAAACCACGTCATAGCGGTCAAAATTTTCAAAGCGCGCGCTGTAAGGCGTCGTCCGGCAGCCGCGCGGCACAATGACAGGCTTGTGTTTGTATTCCCGGATGGTCACGGTCACGTCCGCGCCGATTTCTATGAGCAAACCCGCCGCCAAACGGCCCATTTCGCCGTTGCCAATGACCAGTGCGCTGAGATCGCGCTGGTCTCCAAAAAAATGCTGGATGTGCGCGACGGCGGCGGAAGCCGCGGAGGGATTCGCCTGTCTAAGGCGGACTTCGGTTTTGATTTTTTTCGCCGCGGATATGGCCTTGTTAAACAGCGCCTCCAGCACGGCGTCCGCGCTTTGCGCCTCATGGGCCAGCGCGATGGCTTTTTTGACCTGCGCGAGAATTTGATCGTCGCCGTATATCTGCGAATGGAGACCGGCGGCGGTTTCTATCAGACGCCGCACAGCCTCTTCGCCGCGCCGGGTGGTAAAATAGCGGGCATATTCGGATGCGTTTTCATCTAAGCCCAAGCCATGAAACAGAACCTGCACCGGCGAGATGATTTCGCTTTGCGGGTCACTTATGTAAATTTCCGTGCGGTTACAGGTTGAGAGAAGCGCGCAGCCCGAGACCATACGCTCCGCGCGCGCGTTGTTCAGAAATTCTTGAATCCTGTGTTCCACCAGAAAAAATTTCTCTCGAATGTTCAGCCCAGCGGCGGTATGATCCAGCCCGCCCATCGCAATGCCCAAAAAGCAGCCCCCGCTTTCGTACCTGTCTCAAACTAATCTTTATCAGCCGCGCGGAAGCCGTGGCTGAACGCCGGATCATACAACAGGGATCGCGCGGCTTCCCCGTCTAAAAACCGCCCCACCAGAATGAGCGCTGTTTTGGAGATGCCATGACTTTTCGCCGCCTCTGGCAATTCCGCCACAGTCGTGCGGATCATTTTTTCGTCCGGCCAGCTCGCTTTATACACAATGGCCGCGGGCGTGTCCTTGTCATAGCCGGCCTGTAATTTTTCGCAAAGTTCGTCGATCAGCCCCGCCGACAAAAAAACCGCCATGGACGCCTGATGAGCGGCCAGCGCGCCAATGTCCTCTTTTTCCGGGACAGGGGTGCGCCCCTCCAGGCGCGTCAGTATCAGTGTCTGGCTCACGCCCGGCGGCGTGTACTCCGCGTGCAGGGAGGCTGCGGCCGCCAAAAAAGAACTGACGCCCGGCACAGTTGCAAAAGGAATCTTCTGGGCCTCCAACATTTCCATTTGTTCCCGGATGGCGCCATACAGGCTCGGGTCGCCGGTGTGCAGACGGACGACGATCTGTCCGGATTTTTCGGCGGCTGTCATGGCCTCAATGATTTCCTCCAGCGTCATAGAGGCGCTGTTGCGCAGAAGCGCGCCTTCTTTGGTAAAACGCAAAAGTTCCGTATTGATCAGCGACCCCGCGTAAATGACCAGATCCGCGTTCTCCAAAATCCGGCGTCCCTTCACGGTAATCAAATCGACGTCTCCCGGACCCGCGCCGACAAAAAAAATCATACTTTTGTCTCCCTCTTTCATTCGAAAAGCAGCAATATTAAAACAACAATATCCAAAAAAATATCAAAACAAAAAACTCCCTTGCGCATTCCGCGTCAAAGGAGTTATCGCTTCACTGTGAACAGTTTTGTTCTCAGCACAATAGCATGTCCTGTGCCTCGCAGAATGCTTACGGCGTTAAGGCAGGTTCCTGGCTCACGAAGCGGCAGCTGCGTTCACAGTAGCGGGACTGCACGGGACTTGCACCCGTTTTCCCTTTTAATCTCCGGCTGACGCCGGATAACCTTAGCATGGACAGTTTAACACCCGCCTGACGATGTGTCAATGTTTTTGTTGACATCCGCGTTTATTTCCCGTAGAATAATCAAAGTTATCCGCGGGTGTAGTTCAATGGCAGAACGCCAGCTTCCCAAGCTGGACGCGTGGGTTCGATTCCCATCATCCGCTTTGTTTTAACCGCTCGGAGAGGTTTTAACATTCGCGGCCATATCCGGCGTGTATCTCCGCGCGCCCCCGCCAGGGGGCAGACAAATAAGAGGAGGTGTGCCATGTACGCTATCATAGCGACAGGCGGCAAACAGTATAAAGTGCAGGAAGGCGACATGATTACCGTAGAAAAATTGGGCGTTGAGCCTGGTTCTTCTTATGATTTTAATCAGGTGCTGGCAGTTGGCGGCGGAGAGGAACTCCTGCTGGGAACGCCTCACGTGCCTGGAGCTGTCGTAACCGCGTCCGTCATTGGCGACGGCAAAGAAAAGAAAGTGATTATTTATAAGTTTAAAGCCAAAAAGGGCTTTCACAAGAAGAAAGGCCATCGCCAGCCATTTACGAAATTGAAAATCGCCCAGATCACTGTGGACGGCGCGGCAAGTTCTCAAGCGTGAATTTTCCGTGAAGGCGCAGGGCATTATCGCAACAGTTGAACGCGGCGCGCAGGGGCGGCTTTGCGGCTTTCAAGTGAAGAATCACGGCGCGTCTTATGTTTGTTCCGCAGTATCGGCCTTGACGCTCAGCGCTGTCAATTCCCTGGAAAAATTTACAGATGAGCCGTTTACTTGCGTTCTTCCTGAAAAAGGCGGCGGCTTCATCCAGTTGGAGCTTCCGGAAATGCGCGCGGGCAAAGAAAATCACGATGCGGATCTGTTGCTGTCCTCATGGTTGCTGGGGCTGAACGCGATTGCGCAAGAATATCCGAAACAACTGACGGTTAAAGATCCAATGGGTGAAGATCCCATGATGAAAGCGCAAGCGGGGCAGAGCCAGAAAAACGTATGTGAGAGAGGTGAGGAAAACGCTCAGAATTGATTTACAATTTTTCGCTCATAAAAAGGGCGTCGGTTCCACGAAGAACGGACGCGATTCCGAAGCCAAGCGTCTTGGCGCCAAGCGCGCCGACGGGCAGGTGGTAAAAGCCGGCAATATTTTATATACGCAGCGCGGTACGAAAATCCATCCGGGCGTCAATGTCGGCATCGGATCGAACGATAGTTTATTTGCCTTGGTGGAGGGCAGAGTACGATACGAAAGAAAAGGCCGGGATAAAAAACAGGTTTCCGTATATCCGGTGGAAGCCGCGCAATAAAAAAGGGCTGGCGCAGATTGCGCGGCCTGTTTTTTTGTTGGATCCAGCCAAGCTGTGAGGAGAAATGTATGTTTATTGACAGAGTAAAGATTCACGTAAGCGCGGGCCGCGGCGGAGACGGCTGCGTATCCTTTTTCCGCGCTAAGTATGTGCCCAACGGCGGGCCGGACGGCGGAGACGGCGGCAAAGGCGGAGATGTTGTTTTTGAGACGGACGAGGGAATGGCGGCGCTGTCGGATTTCCGATATCGCAAAATTTTCAAGGCCGAGCCGGGCGAAAACGGCCAAAAACGCAACTGCACGGGACGATCTGGGGAGGACGCGCATATCAAAGCGCCTGTGGGCACGCTGATCCGCGAGGCGGCTTCCGGCCAGATCATGGCCGATCTGGCGACGCCCGGCGAACGGCGCGTTTTGGTTAAAGGCGGGCGCGGCGGCAGAGGCAACCAGCATTTCGCCACCGCCGCCCGTCAAGCGCCCAAATACGCGGAACCTGGACGGTCGGCCAAAGAATATGATCTCATTCTGGAACTCAAGCTGATCGCGGACGCAGGGCTTATCGGCCTGCCCAACGCGGGAAAGTCGACTCTTCTCTCCCGCGTCACCAACGCTTCCCCCAAGATCGCGGATTATCCTTTTACCACCTTATCTCCCAACCTCGGCGTGGTTCGCGGCGCGTGGGGCAAGGACTTTATTCTGGCGGATATCCCCGGCTTAATCGAAGGCGCCAGCCGCGGGCTGGGGCTGGGGCATCAGTTTCTCCGGCATGTCGAGCGCGCTAAAGTTTTAATCCATCTGGTGGACGCCGCGGGCCTGGAAGGGGATGATCCTATCGAAAGCATCGAAAAAATCAGCCGCGAGCTGGCGGCTTATAATGAAGAGCTGATGAAAAGGCCGCGGATTCTGGCGGCCAATAAAATGGATATACCCGAAGCGGCGCAGCATTTGCCGCGGATACAGGCTTACGCTGCGGAGAGGGGTTTATTGGTTTATCCTATATCCGCCGCGTCCACGCAAGGGCTGGAAGAACTGCTGCGGGCTGTTTCGGAAATTTTGGAGAAAACGCCCGGCAGCGTCATTTTCCCAGAAGATTATGTAGAAGACATAGACGCCGGGGCCGCGCCTGTTTCCGTGACAAAAGCGGCGGAAGGCTTGTATGTAGTAAAAGGCGCGCCTGTTGAAAAAATGCTGGGATATACCAACCTCAACACGGAAAAAGGGATGGCTTTTTTTCAAAGATATATACGGGAAAAAGGAATCGCCGCAAAACTGGAGGCACTGGGCGCGCAGGAAGGAGATACTGTGCAGGTTTGCGGGCTGGAGTGCGAATATTATCCGTGAGCCGTCTAAGCTACGGCGCGTTCAGCGTAAAAATCAATCCGGCGAGAAAAACGATAAAAACCGCGTCGCTGTAAAGGCCCATACCCGCCAGAAACGAAACCCGTTCATGAAACGCGGCGGTGGTGTATATGGTAAACAGATTCAGAATGCCGGAGATTTCATAGCGTAAAAAGCCGCTGACTGTTTGTCGGAGGAGCCAGATTAGCCAGGAGCACGCGTTGAGAATCAGAATTCCGTACCAGACAAACGCCACGATGAAAAGCGGCTTACGCAAGAACAGCTCATGCGCGTAGAATTGTTTGCTGTCCGTCTGTATCCGCTGGATCAGGCGGCGCAGCCGCGAGAAACAAAAACGCAGGAAAAGAAATAAGCCCACGCTTGTTAAAATGATCAGCGCGAAAAGACACATGGCGGGGACGCGTTCCGCGCGCGTCCCCAAATGGATAAAGTCATACCGGCTGTCCGTGAGACCGGCCTGTTTGCCTTCATTCATCACATATTCTTGGGAAATACCTTTCGTATTGTCCAGACGAACCATAAAAGCGCTGGGGTTCAGATCCACGCGGCTGATGGGAATGTATACCCGGAGCAAATCGGCGTAATCGTCGCGTATGACCCCCAAAACAGAATAAGATTCACCGTTGATTTTCATTTCACTGCCATAAACAGAAACGCCGCCGAACAAGTCAAAGGCGGCTTTTTCATTTAATACGGCTGTTTTGGCCGCGCGATCCTGATGATCCTGGGTGAAAAAACCGCCGGATAAAGTGGGGCAGGGCATCACGCTTGTGTATAAAAAATTCGTCGCGATCACATCCGCAGCTTTGGATGTGTTGATCGCCTCAATCATAGCGCTTTGGCCGCATTCATACGTAATGGGAAATTTGTTTTCTAATTTTTCTTTGACGATTTTGGCGCTCAGCCCCGTCTCCGTTTCAGAGATTGGCGTGATCAACAGCAGATCCGCGTAATGTTTATCTTTGGTCACAAGTCCGATCAGCGCCAGTCCGGCAATGGCGGCTGCTGTCAAGATGCTCGCCAGCACCCTGGCTTTAGCTGGCAAAAAAATCACCTTCATTTTTGACTTTGATGGTATCGCCGTTGGCGAACGGCTTATCCGATAATAGCACCATCGGCTCAAAAAACATCATGCCCTGCGTCAGAATGGTATTCTGATCGTCGGAGTCGCCAACATAGATCGTTACTTTATCCGCGTAATATTCATCGCCTAAAATACCCTTGCGCTTTTTGATCATATACACGTAATAGCCGTCCGAATCTTTATTGATGGCGCCGTTGGGAATGAGGGCGGCGGACTTGGCGCTTTCTTTGGCAAAGGTAATTTCAAATGTTTCGCCTGCCGCGATTTCGGCGGAGTCCGTTTTAATCTCAATGGTTTTTCCTTTGTCTGTCGGTGTGATTTTGGAGACGGCAGACACCAAAGTATGATCCGTGTTGGACAGTTTACATTCGTCGCCTACGGCGACAAAATTGTTGTCCAGGCTAATCTGACAGGTAATCGTATACGATCCGCCGACCGCCATGGCCGCCAAAGACTGCCCTTTATTCACAGTCTGCCCCGCGTGCAGCGTGAGGGAAAGCAGCTCGCCCGTTTCCGGCGCGTAAATATACGTGTTGTCAAAATAATCTTGCAGTTGTTTTTCATAGTTTGCCTTTTGCTCGTCGTATTTTTGTATATCCATCCGCTTGGAGGCCAAATCCCTTTCCGCGCTGGAGATTTGATAGAGCCATTCGTCAATTTGTTTCTGCCGGGCGCTTTCTTTGTCGGACAGGGTTTTGGCGTTGGCCTCTCCGCTTTTTGACAGCAGGGACTGCTGATTCTGATAATCCAGCTCATAACCTTCCAGATTATGCCGCGCGGTATCTATGGCGCGCTGTGCGGCATCCACGGCCAACTGCGCGGTATCCAATTCCTGCAGCGCTGCGCCGCCCACATCATAAAGCGCTTGCGCCTGTGTGAAAAGATCCCGTTTCGCCTCTAGGCCGGCTTCCGCTTCTGTCAAAGCGCTCTGGCCTTGAACGATCTTGGCTTGTGCCTGCTGAAGGCTGTAATCCGAAACATCGTCCGCCGTATAGACTTCTTTTTTCAGCTCTTGAATTTGTTGATTCAGCCTTTGAATGCCCGCTTCCGAGGAGGCCATGCTCACCAGCGCTTTTTCGCGGTCGATAGACAGGACGGTCAACTGCTGCGTGACGGTATCGGCGTCATAGCTGACTTTGGCCAGGCGTCCGCCCGTTTCCAGCCGGTCCCCTTCCTCCGCGTAAATCTCCTCAATGACGCCGCCCAGTTTGGCGTATACTTCCTGGGTCTTTGACCAATCGGCCAGGCCCGAGGCTGTCTCCGTCTTGTTCAGCTTGCCGTTTTTCGGCGTCACGGCGATCACGACGGGGGTGTTATAATTGTAGATGGTCTGTGAGAAGAAAATCAAAAGGATAAACATCACGAATAATATGACGCCTGTGATTTTGACGCCCCGGTTCATGCGCGTCCCCCCCCAAAACACAAATCTATTTTACGCCGGACAGTTCAATGCCGATTTCGAGATCTTTCTGACCCATCACCAAAAACCACAGGGGGAAAAATAAATATACGCAGGAAGCGGCGAAAATCAACCCTGTGCGGCCGCTGGCCATCCGCGACAAATATACGGAAAGCGGCTCCCGGAAATAATCTTTGATAAATACAGCCGCTTGATCCACAAGATTCCAATATTCAATAAAAGTCAGCATGGACAGCGCCGCGAGGCCGGATTTCATTTGCGGCAGTACGATGTGCAGGAAAATATAAAAATGTCCCCCTCCGTCGATCCGCGCCGCCTCAAAATAGGCGTCAGGGATCGACTTCAAGCTCTGACGGAGCAGAAAGACGCCGAACGGCGCGAACACGCCGGGCAGGATAATGGCCAGGTAGCTGTCTTTGAGGCCCAGCATATCCGCTATGATGTAATTGGGAACAATCACGGCTTGCAGCGGCATCAGCATGACCAGCACATAGAAGGAGAATACAACATCTTTGAATTTCCAGCGCCAGGCGGTAAAGCCGTAGGCCGCCAGCAGAGAGACCACGGCCTGCCCTGCCACCACAGGCAGCGTCAGTTTAACGGAATTCAACAAAAGCAGGAGGAAAGTGGGCTGCAAAAATAAAACGCTTTTGTATTGGCTCAAGGAAACTTCCCGCGGGATGAGGGGCATATTTAGGTAATGCGTGGTGATATTTTGCGCCAGGTCAAACAGGGAAACCTGATTCGTATAGTTTAGGCTGATTTCCATTTCCGACATGAAGGAACTGACGAGCGTCACGATGAGCGGGTAAATAAAAAGCAGACCCAGCGCCGTTAAAACAACCGAAGCGAAACGCGATTTTTTCACGCGTCCACCTTCCTTTCCGCCCAGAACAGCCCCTGCGTTACGAGGCCAATCACCAGCACCAGGATACAAGTAGCCGCGGTCAGTTTTTGATAGTTCAGCGCGGAGAACATATTGTTCATGAAATGCTGCATCAGATAAATGCTGTTGTGCGGATAACGGCCCGTCAGCACGTAAATTTCTTTAAATACTTTAAAAGAATTGATCAGCGTCATGATGATCACCAGCAAAAACGTAGGCGTCAGGCAGGGGAACGTAATGTGCCCAAATTTCCGAAAAGCGCCCGCCCCATCCAGGGAGGCTGCTTCATAAAATTCCTCGGGGATGCTATGAAGGGCCGATATGAACAGGACAATATTGTAACCAACGCTCTTCCATAAAAAAATCAAAATGATCACCGCGCGGACGGCGCCGGTTTCCAGCCAATTGACTGGCGGCGCGCCGAAAGACACAAAAATGCGGTTGAGATAGCCTTGATTGGTAAAAAAGGACTGCCAAAAGAATACGGTTGACCCAGACGGAATCACCAGCGGAATTAAAAAGACCAGCGTGAACCATTGCTTTCCCGATTTCGCTTTATTGATCAACAGCGCCAGGGCCAGCGCCAGCCCTATGGAGAGCGGCAGACTGACGCTGATGAAAAACGCGGTGTTTTGCGCGCTGGTCAAGTAAGATTTATTTGTGAGCAAATCTGTAAAATTTTGCAGCCCGATAAACATACCCCCGACAGGTTTATCCGTAAAGGCGTAGCCAATGGAATAAAAGAACGGCCATATAAAAAACATTAGGAAACCGGCCAGGCTCGGCAGAATAAACAGAAACGGCGCGTGACGTTCCCAAAGGCGCGGCATACTATTCGTTGATATACAGCTCTACTTTATTTTGAATCAAACTGGCCACCTCGTCCGCGGATTTGGAGCCGTCGAAAAAATTCTGGGCTTCCGATGTGACGACACTGGTAATGGCATCGTCTGTAATGGGGAAGGTGTTGATCATGAGCGTGTATTTCTCCAGCGCCTCCATATAGACGTCATAGATCTGCTGCTGATCTTCGGTCAGTGTGACGTCGGCGGCGTTTGGCTGAGGGCCTTGCTCCATGTTTGGCCGTGCGTCCACTGGCCTGTCTGATGACTGGCCATCTTCGCTGAGAACTGGCCTGTCTGGCGCCTGGCCGCCTTCGCTGAGAACTGGTCTGTCTGGCGCCTGGCCGTCTTCGCCCGCTGGCCGCTCCGCGTCTGATGGATTCATCCTTGGCGCGCCACCCGGCACGGCCATGCCGGAAGACACGCCAGCCGCCTGCAGCTTCGCCTTATTTTGGGACGCGCTGATGTTCACAGGAACGCCGCCCATAGACATCGCCGTGGAAGTTTGCGTCTCTTCGCTCAATAGGAATTTCAAAAACGCCCAGGCCAAATCTTTGTTGGCGGAATTGGCGTTCATGGCGTAAGCCTGGGTTGCCGTATAAGGCACTTCGCCTTTGTCGTTGGCTGCGACGCCCAACAGCTCATCCGTGTCATTCAGGGACACGCCGTTCATGGCGATATTGTTCCGGACGACATTGCTTTTGTCTTTGCTGTAATATTTTGTGAAATAATTCATTAACAAGGCGTTGCTTACATTTTTAAAATAAACGGAACCGCTTTCGTTTTGCATCAAGGACAGGGCTTGCTGCGCGTCCGCGGCGGCTCTTTGGATATCGTCCGTGGGTATATAGCCCTTTTCTTCATAATCTTTGACTGTGGTCAAAAGATTGGCGAAATCCCCGGTGTTAAAGGCCGCTTTTTTTTGAGGAATATCGAGAAACTCTGTATAATGTTCGCTCAGCAACGCGCCGAACATGGTGGAGCGGGGGCCCGCTCCGCCTCGCAGGCTGAATATGCGCGCGTCGGCGCTGCTGTCAAAATTGCTTTCCGCCAGCGCCATCATCTCTTCTATCGTCATTTTGTCCTTGCTTCTCAGGGTGTTCAGCTGATCTTCCGTAAAAAGTTCCGGCGCGTAAGCCACCACGTCAAAGTTATAGTCCAGCGGCAGAAAATATTGCTTTCCGTCTATTTGGACCGCTTCCAAAATATTCTGGCGGTAATCGGAGAGGCGGAAGGAATCGTCCGTGTCCATGAAAGGCGTTAAATCTTCCAACTGACCGCTCATGGCGTAGCGGTAATAGGGGAGGGCGCCGATGTCAAAGATGTCCGCGCCTTGCCCGCTCATGAGCTGCGTGTTGATCTGTGTGACATAGTCCGGCTTCAACGCGTCGGAGGCATCGGATACCATAGAGACCATCTTGCCGCCGTCGGCGGATTCCGCGGTTTTGACCTCCGGCATGGCCGCGAACGTTTCGACGTTAATCTTCGTGTTTGGGTAGAGCGTTTGGAATTTGCCCGCCGCCTCTTCCAGAAAAGCCTTGCCGGGCATGGGATTGAAAATGGAAACCGTGATTTCGCCTTGCATGTCTTGCGATAAGCTCGCGGACGATTGTCCGGACGATTGCCCATCGGGCACATTCGTGCTTACATTCGCGTCCGCGTCCGTCGAGGCGTTCCCGCCGGAACAGCCCGCCGTGGAAAGAAGCATCAACAGAGACAAAGCTCCTGCGGCAAATTTTTTCATGATATTTCTCCTCATGTAAATTTGATATCGTTAAGATACCAATTCTATATGAAGCTAGTATGAAGCTGGCGTAAACAATTTATGAATGAAAAAATACACTGACTCCATTTTATCGTCCACGCGATCGAAATCACCGTGGACGAAGAAAACGTAGCGCGTTACCGTAAATTGGTGTATACTTATCCGCAAGGCGGAGGCTCATTCTCCCAAAACGCGCGGTAAAGGCGGGCTTTTTATGGATTGGGATAAAGCGAAAAATTTAACCATTCTTTTCTTAGTTCTGCTCAATTTATTTCTGGGCGCTTTTGTCTATACCAGCCGAAACCGTTTTACGCTGGACGCCAGGCAGCTCAAAGCCATTGAAGATCTGCTGGACAGGAACAGCATCCATTATCAGGAGGCTATGATTCCCAAATCCTATGCCCCCAAGCGGCCCCTGCTGATGTCCAAATACGAATATGACGATGAAGAATTGCTGAACCGCTTTTTTTTGCATCCGGAAGAAGCGCGGAGGTTTGACGAGCCGGACAATAAAACCGAGTATATCTGTCAGGATCAAGTCCTGACTCTGCAAAACGGGTATATCTCGTTTGACAACCCTAAGGGCACCGGCCCGATGGATAGCTTCGATGAAGCCGCCGCCGTCCGCGCCTGTGAAAATTTTCTGCCTTCTTTGGGGCGCGAAATCGCTCAGTTCAAATTAGACGGCGTGGATTGGGCCAGCGGCGAAAATGGGTTCCGCGTGCAGTACTGCCAGGTTTATGAAAGAAACATTCTGTATACCAATTTTGTGACATTTCTGGTGACGGAAATGGGCATCACGCAAATTGACTGCCAATACAGCGCACCGCTCGGTTTTTCCGGCAAGCCGGTAGAAATCTGCTCTTCTGACGAGGCGCTTTTAAACTTTACGCAGCAGTTGAGAAGCGCCACCGATCAGGAAGCGGTGATTACGCGCGTCGACTTGGTTTACTATCAGGCGGAAGGCAGCGGCACGTCTTCTAAAGCCACGCCGTATTACCGGATTATGGTCGAGCATCTGGACGCCCCTTTTTTGATTAACGCTTATATCAATACAGGTTGAAAGGATTCGGAAATGCCTGATTTTGTCATGACCGCTCAGGAAGATTTTTGGGACGCGGCGCTTCAGGAGATGCTGGCCATTCTGCCGGAAGCCCGCCTGGTGAAGTGGATTGACAGGGGCGTGGCCATTCTGCGCATCCCAGATCCCTTCGCGCGGGTTTCCATGACCTTACGAAAAAATGAACCCATCTATACGCGGCACATCTTCCCGCTGGACTATACGGCGCTGGTGGAACACTGGCCCAGGGCGCTGGTGAAGATTGCCGCGCGGCTGCAAACCAGTTATCCGCATCTGCGTGATACGTCCTACAGCATTCAGCTGCGCATTTTGGATCCGTCCGCGTATGCGTTCAGCAAATTCGATCTGACGCGATGGATGTCCGAAGAACTGCGGAAGAGGCTCTTTTCGCTGGAGACGCAAAATCCGGATCAGATCGTATCCGCTGTTCTGAAAAATAATTTGCTGTACATGGGCGTTTCAAAGCCGTTCGAAAATATCAGCGCGTGGCCGGGCGGTATGCGCCGCTTCGCGCGCTATGAGGGGCAAATCAGCCGGGCGGAGTTTAAATTGCTGGAAGCTCTGGAAGTATTTGGTTTGGATTTGAACGGAAAGCAAACCGCGCTGGATTTGGGCGCCGCGCCCGGCGGCTGGACGAAAGTGCTGCTGGATCGCGGGATCGCCGTAACGGCTGTCGATCCCGCGGAGATGGCGCCGCCGCTGAGAAGTGCGCCCCGCCTCCGCCATTTCCACGGCTTAGCGCAGGATTTTTGGGAACGCGGTCAGCAGGCTTTTGATCTGATTGTGAACGATATGCGCATGGATGTCGTAGACTCCGTAAAAATGATTTTAAAATTCGCGCCGAGGCTGAATGCCGGCGGCCTGATGATCATGACGTTTAAGCTCCCGTCGAAAAAGCCAGAGGCCGCTGTGGAAAAAGGGCTGGCGATGCTGGCGCGCGAGTACGGGAATCTTCGCGCCCGACAGCTTTTTCACAACCGTTCGGAAATCACAGTGACCGGAAAGAAAGTAGAGAACCCATGAGAAAAAATTTATCCGAGAGAAAAGACCTTTCTGCATTAAAACGGGTCGCCGTCATGGGCGGCTCCTTTGATCCCATTCATTTTGGACATCTGGCGGCGGCGGAAGCGGTTCGCTGCCAATTTCACATGCAGCGGGTCCTTTTTATCCCCACAGGGAACCCGCCTCATAAGTGCCCGATCACCTCTGCGGATGATCGCTGTCACATGACGCAGCTGGCTGTCGCGGGCCATTCTTGTTTTGACGTCTCCCGAATGGAAATCGACAGGCCAGGCGCCACACATACGGTGGATACCCTAAAGGAACTCCGCATGGCTTGCGGCCCTAAGACGAAAATTTATTTTATCGCCGGGGCCGACGCCCTGGAAGAAATGACCTCGTGGAATCAGGCGGAACGCCTGTTCAGCCTGTGCGCCTTCGTAGCCGCGACACGGCCCGGCTGTGACCGGGAGGCGCTGGAAAAGCGCGCGGCGGCCATCCGTACAAAATATAGGGCGCAAATTTATGTCGCGGAAGTCCCCGCATTGGATATTTCATCCAGCAATCTGCGCGAGCGCGTCCGAAACGGCCAATCCATAAAATATTTGACGCCGGACGCTGTGGAGGAATATATCCGCAAACACGATCTTTACCGGGAAGACATAGATTTGGACGCGGCGTGGCGTTTGGTGGAAAACGCGCTGTCAGAGAAGCGGTGGCTGCATACGCAAGGCGTCATGGAAACGGCCGTCCGGCTGGCCGAGCGCTACGGCGTCAGCCGCCGCAAAGCCTATACAGCCGGATTGCTGCATGACTGCGCCAAAGAAATACCCCATGAGGAAAAACGCGCGCTGTGCGGCGCGCTGGGCGTGCAAGTGGACGATATCATGAGCAGACAAATGGATTTGACACACGGTTTCCTGGGCGCGGCCATCGCCAGGCGCGACTGCCAGATAGAGGATAAAGCTGTTTTAAACGCCATTTGCTATCACACCACAGGGCGCAAAAAAATGGCGCTGCTGGAAAAAGTTCTTTTCATCGCCGATATGATCGAGCCTGGCCGGGAGGACTATGAAGGGCTGACGGAAATACGCGGCCTGGCCTATTCAGATATTGACAAAGCGGTTCTTTGTGGATTACAATCAAAAATATTCTATACAAAAATCAAAGGAAAACAAATCCATCCATTTACGTTGGAGGCGCTGGAGGAACTGGAAGCAGATCAGCGCGAATCAGGCGATGGATCATAGAACGGGAAAAACACAGAAAAACAGGCAATCAGATCGAGAGAAAGTGAGGCGCAAAAGATTGGAAGGGTTTACAAACGGAGAATTTGCCGTGATACAGGCGGCTTGGAAGGCGTTGGACGATAAATTTGCGGTAGATATTACCGTGCTGGATATTCGCAGTGTCTCCACACTGGCGGACTGCTTTATCATCGCGGCAGGCCATAACCCCACTCAGATCAGAGCCATGGCGGATGAAGTGGAGCAAAGGCTGGAGAGCGTGGGTGTCCCGCTTCGCCATGCGGAAGGGCGGCGGACGATGAATTGGATACTTTTGGATTTTGGCAGTTTAATCGTGCATATCTTTGATAAAGAAAATCGAAGCTTTTATAATTTAGAACGGGTTTGGAGAGACGCAAAAGTGATTCCATCTGATGTTCTCGCGGGTATGAGTACAACGTGAAAAAAATATTTTTTCTGTTCCTGAGTACAGCGGCTTTTCTGGGCTTGAGCGGAACGGCAGTCTATCAAAGCGCCGCGTCCTCTCTGGAAAATCCCAATCAAACCGCTAACCTGTCTGGAGAGCGCAAACCAATTACAGATTCCTCCGCGGATCGCGATCCGCCTAAGGATATTCCGGTCTCTTTCTCCAATGAGGCTGTCTTTGAACTATTTCGCGAAGGAGAATATTGGGGCAAGTACAGCCGTTTGGAAGACGCGGTTTCCGCGGCTTCGGGGCAGCCGCACAGTTCGGTGCGCCGTAAAGGGGAAACGCGATGGGTGTGGGATAATTACCCTCCTTTTGACGTGTTTTTAGTGGGCAGCTCATACGCGGGAGGCGATTCATACGCGGAGTTTGATACTTTTGCTGGCGCCGCCGGTTTCGCGCGCGAACAGGATCGCGCGTTTGTTTATTATCGGAAGAACAACCGCCTGATCTGGGATAACACCACCGCGCTGCCGGTGCGGGCGAACACGTCCGTGCCGCTGACGTTACAGATGCCGGAATTGCCCCGCGGATGTGAAGTGACGAGCCTGGCCATGCTGCTGTCCAGTCAGAGCGTACGGGTGGATAAAATGACTCTCGCGGAGCGCGTGTCCAAAGACGAGACGCCGTATGAAGTCAAAAACGGAAAGATTTATTATGGCAACCCTCACAAAGGCTTTGTGGGACATATGAGCGACTTTCAAAAAAATGGATACGGTGTCTATCATGAGCCGATTTATAATCTGTTGTTAGAATATCTGCCCATGGAGGCTTTGGATTTGACAGGCTGCGAGTACGCCGATCTAGAGTATTTTCTGGCGCTGCATACGCCGGTTTGGGTCATTATCAATTCAACTTACGCGCCGCTGGACCCGGATAGTTTTGTCACATGGCACACGGCGGACGGACCTGTAAAGATCACGTATCGCGAACACTCCGTGCTGCTGACGGGCTATGACGGCGACACCGTGTATTTTAACGATCCGCTGGGCGGAGAGGGTGAAGCCGAAAAGGTTAATTTTGCGCTTGCCTGGGAGCAAATGGGGCGGCAGGCGATCACCTGCGCGCCATGATGCGGACGCGCTACGCCGCCGGACGAAGGATCAACGCGCGGCTGAAATCCGAACGGCTCTCGCCGTCCCGCCGAAAAACATAAATATAATACAGGAACGCGGGCTTTAAATCGCGGTATGTTTTTTCCCCGCTGGCGCCGTCTGTAACATCCTGCGGACGCCAGTCTGCAATGCCGTGCGCGTCCTGGACAATCGAAGCGCCAAAAAAATAGTCGCCTTGGTCGCCGCCGACCGCTTTTACCCGGTAAAAATTCTCGCGCGTTTCCGCTAAATATGTAATCACGGGATTGCGCTGCGTGAATAGAGAACTGGGCAAAATGCCGGAAGCCGCCGGCGGGGTTTCCGGCGTCGGCGCTTCCAAAATATTCGCGAGGGCTGACATGGCGTATCTGTCCGTGGCCTGCCGGTACACGAAGATGTAATATACTGTGGACGGGTGTAGATTCAAAAACACTTTGTGCGCGGCGCCGTCTGACTCCCAATCCGCCGAGGCCCAGTTTGTCACCCATCCAACGTCATTATTATCTGACAATCCGAATATAAACTTTCCGTCATTTCCGCCCTCCGCCGACACTTCGATCAGGTTGGGGCCTATCGTTGTCAAGTCCAAATACAGCGGCGTCTGCGCTTGCACGCCATTTTCTTTTGGCAAATCCGAAACGCTCATTTCAACATTTCTGTTTTCATCCACCAAATTTTTGATGTCCAAGGACGGAATCACCTCAAAAATTTCATACGCGTCCTCGATCGCGTCCTCCGTGCGTCCGGCCAGCATACCCAGGACGCGGTTGTATTTGTCCAGCAAAGGCGCGCCGGCGTTCGCTTTGGCGGTCTGGGGAACCGACACTTGAAACGCGGCGTCTCCGCTCGTAGGGAGGGCGTTTATGAAGCCTTCCGCAGCTTGGTTGAAAACGGTGGGATAGCCGCGCGGCGTGCCGGCCAGTTTGAAAATCTGCTGCGCCGTCAAAAGGCTGGAATCTCCAAAATGGAACTCCGCCAGGCCGCGGGCGTCGATTTTTACAATGGCCGCGTCAAAATCCCGCGTAAAATTCATCACGTAACGGACAGGGTACTCCCACGCTGTGCCCGTGCCGTTGTCGAGAGTGATGATCGCGTGATCGGCGTCCAGGCGATGGGTTTTGGTATCTCCCAAACTGCTGAATGTGGTGACGGCCATGCCGTCAGAGCTGATGATGAACGCGTTGGCAGAGGCAGCCAGAGTGCCGTCCGGCTGATAGGTTCGCAGCAGCCCGATGCCCTGCCGCAACGCTTCCGCGTCGGAAGCCGTTAATGAATCAATGGGGTTGTCTACAATGCCGCAGCCGGTTTGCAGACATATGAAAGCAAGGATAAGGACAGGATAAACTTTTCTCAAGCAAGCGCCTCCTTTTACCGTCGATTAAAGAAAGTATAAGCATACATAGCTTGCTGTGTCAATAAACAAAAAAGGGGTTATGCTTAATCTGGAGTTAAGTTCTTCATCGCTCTGGAGCACTTCCAGCACTTTCCCTTCCCTCCCATCACGGCTGGCGAAAGTAACCCAGTCTTTCCTTATTAAATATACTGGAGTAGACAAGGAGGGGATTTCATGCGGGAAAAAGCGTT
The DNA here is from genome assembly GCA_031289625.1 of Clostridiales bacterium. Classification (GTDB taxonomy): domain Bacteria; phylum Bacillota; class Clostridia; order Lachnospirales; family WQUN01; genus JAITPB01. The sequence goes on from JAITPB010000057.1 coordinate 27,462, forward strand.
GGCGTTTTACCGCGAAGGATATAATTGTTCACAAAGCATTCTCAAAGCGGCGGAAGCGCTGTATGCGGTTCCAATGCCTGAACAAAGCGTAGATATGTGCTGCTGTGTCAATATGGGATTGGGCACAGGCGGTCTTTGCTGCGCGTTAATCGGATCTGTCATGCTTTTCGGACTGATGTTTGACGAGGATGAAGCCAAAAAATTGCGGATTGAGCTGATGGACATGTTTTATCAGCAATACGGCAGCCTCAATTGCTGCTTATTATCAGCAAACGGTACAAATACAACGGCGTGTGAAAAAATCATTGCCGACGCCGCCGGGATGACGCAACAAATCATTGAGGAATCCAGGCGGCAAGCTTAAAATGTCAATAAAAGCCCCCGTCAAACGCAGCTTGCGTTTCACGAGGGCTTTTGATTGCGCCGCGTCAGCCCCATACAGTTCACTGGAACAGCTTTTCATCTGTATGAGGCAGGAACAGCGCCGCCATATATTTATCCATGTAGCTAGGTTCGCCACTGAGATCTACATAGGTCATGCGATTGGCCAGCGCGTGAATCTGTGCGCGGCGCTCTTCAGAAACCAAAGACAAATACGCGCCGATCAAAGAGGAATTTCCTAAGAAAACAAATTTTTCATCCGGCAGTT
>JAITPB010000068.1 GCA_031289625.1 Clostridiales bacterium
CTGACCTGCCCGGCGGATTTGATTTCCTGAATGACCGCGCCGTAATCCGCTGGATCTACAACGGCTGTTACCCAGCGGTAATTTTTGGCGGCGGCGCGGAGCATCGTAGGTCCGCCGATGTCGATATTTTCCACGGCAAGCGCCAACGCCGCGCTGGGGTCACGGACGACCTGCTGAAAAGGATATAGATTAACCGCCACGAGATCGATAGGCGCGATGTCTAACTCCGCGATCTGTTGCATATGCTGCCCGTTGTCTCGCATGGCCAGCAGGCCCCCATGTATTTTGGGGTGCAAAGTTTTCAGGCGTCCGTCCAGACATTCGGGAAAACCCGTGACGCTGGAAACGTTGACGGCGCGGACGCCCGCGTCTTTCAAAAGCTTGTAGGTGCCGCCCGTGGAAATAATTTCATAGCCCAAGGCTTCCAATTCGATTGCGAAGGCGGCGGTGCCGGTTTTATCATATACGCTGATAATCGCTCTTTTCATGCTTTTACCTCACTTGCCTGGGGGATTATTCTGCCGCCTGGTTTGACGAGCGGTATCGCGTTTTCTTTGCACAAAGGGCAGACGTCCGCCTCCCAGCTTTTTACGTCGGCAGTATACGCGGCGCGCAGTTTAACGCCGAAATCAATGGTTCCCATACTTCTGTCCGCCAAAACCGCGACGCCTGCCGCAACGCCGCCCCTCTCCCGGATCAAATTGAGCGTTTCAAACACGGTGCCGCCTGTGGTAATGACGTTCTCCGCCACGAGCACCCTTTCGCCGCGCTCAATGATAAATCCCCTGCGGAGCGTCATAACGCCGTTTTCGCGCTCGGTAAAAAGACTGCGGGCATTTAAGCGGCGCGCTATTTCATAAGCGAGAATGATGCCGGCGATGGCAGGGCCGGCCACCACGTCAATCCCGTCGCACGCGAACTCTTCGGCCAGGCTTTGGGCAAGCTCCTCCGTGTAACGCGGATATTGGAGAATATGCGCGGTTTGCATGTACTGGCCGCTGTGCCGGCCAGAGGTCAAAAGAAAATGGCCTTCCAGCAGCGCGCCTGTTTCCGAAAATATTTCTTCCACTCTGTCTCTTGACAGCATAAAATCATCCTTTGTCCATCTTCCTAAAAACCATTATAATAGACAATGGAAGCAAAATCAATGCGAAGAAGCCCCTTTTTCATATTCTCATTGTTTTGGACAGCGGGATATGGTATAATATTACATTAATTACAAAAAATAAATTTTACCAAAGGAGAAGTGAAAATCATGAAAAAAATTGCCTTAACGACTCTTTGCCTTGCGCTGTTGTTTGCCTCGGTTTCCTGCGGCAAAACGGCTCAGCCGAGCGATTCTCCGCCCGCGGAACCTGCAGAACAACAAGCAGATGCTCCGCCGGCCGAGCCAGAGCCAGTTGAAAATATTGAGGGCGGCGGTGAAAATTTAAATGAAGGTTCGGATGTAGGCGCGGATTTGGGTGCAGAGGGACAAACGGACCCAGGCGCCATAGATATTCCCGGCATGAGCAGCGAGCGGAATGAAGCGCTGCTGTCCGCGTTCACGCCGGAAAACGCCGAAATCATTGCGGATATTCCAGGCTCCGTCGTCATGCAAAGCCAACAGCCATTGTCTGATTTGATTACTTTTTATCGGACGGCACTTGGTGATGCGGGCGCATCGCAAACCTTTCTGGATGAAACGCGGGAAGGCTTCTGGACATACGCCGGAACCTATGAATCCGGTAAGACGCTCGTCGTAGACTTGCGGGACGACGCAGGGAACGTCAATATTATGATAACCTATTAGAAGTTTCGAAAAAAGAAGTTTCGGAAAAATAAAAGGGACTGCTGCAAAACCCAAAAATGGGTTGGGCAACAGCCCTTTTTCGTTTTCACGTTATCAACCCGCTTGTTCGCATTTTGGAACGGGCAGCAACACGATTCAAAAAATGTTCAGGCGCTGTTTCCACAACCGTCATAAAACAGTCACACGCGAGGGCTAAACTCTATGTATAGACAAATGCAGGGAGTGAAAAGAAATGGCCATCGAAATTTTTAACCGATATGAAAAAAAGTACCGCCTGGATGAGCTGACGTTTACGCGGCTTCAAAAAAGACTGTCCGACGAGATGGATCTGGATGAATACAGCAAAAAAAATGGCGTCTATCCCATTGCTAGCCTTTACTACGATACGTGGGACAGCCAATTTATCCGCGCGTCTCTGATGAAACCGGTTTATAAAGAAAAACTCCGCCTGCGCGCTTATGGAACACCCAACGCGGAGTCGAAAGTGTATATAGAGATTAAAAAGAAAGTAAAAGGCATTGTCAATAAGCGGCGCAGCGCTTTAAAACTTTCGGAAGCCTATGCATTTTTGAGTGGCGGCGGTTTGCCGGAACGCCGGCCAACGATGAATTGGCAGGTCCTGAACGAGGTCGCGTATATGCTGGAGCAAAACAGCCTGAAACCTGCGGTGTACTTATATTATGAACGGCGCGCCTTTTTTGGGACTGGAAACACAGACTTGCGCGTTTCGTTTGATACGAACATCCGCGCCCGGCGTGTTCAGTTGCGGCTCGAACAAGGAACCTATGGGGAACAGCTTTTGGAGGAAGGCCAATGGCTGATGGAAATCAAATCCGCGCGCAGTATGCCGCTATGGCTCTGCCGTCTGCTCTCCGAATATAAGATTTATCCCAGCGGTTTTTCAAAATATGGAACGGAATATACACGGACGCTGGATTGGTCGCGGAACTTCGCCGCCGCACATGCGGATCGGAGGGCTATATATGTTTGAGTCCATCTTTTCCAGCGCTGCGGGGGAAATGCCCATTACGCTGACCGGGCTGCTCGCCGCTCTGGGGACGTCTTTCGTACTCGGTCTGCTGATCAGTTTTGTCTACGCGAAAACGCAAAAGGCCAGGCGCCCTTCACAAAGTTTTGTGCTAACGCTCGTTTTGCTGCCCGCTGTTATCACGGTTATCATTTTGCTGGTCGGCAACAATGTGGCGCGCGCCTTTTCTCTGGCCGGCGCGTTTTCCATCATCCGCTTTAGAAGCGCGCCCGGAGATCCGAAAGACATCACGTATGTGTTGTTTTCCATGGCGGTGGGGCTCGCGGCGGGCATGGGATTTTTGCTTTACGCGGGCATTGTGGGCCTTATGCTCTGCGCGGCCATAGCCCTGCTGGAAGCCTGCGGGTACGGCCAATCCAAAATAGTGGGAAAAATTTTGAAAATCACTGTCCCGGAGGACTTGAATTTCGGAAACGCGTTTGATTCTGTGCTGGAAAAATACACGCTGTGTTCCGTCTTAAAAAGAATCAAAACCGCCGATTTGGGAAGCGTCTATCAATTGGATTACGTTGTTGTGACCAAAAACGGCGTGGACGAAAAAGAGTTTATTGATGAATTGCGTCTGCGGAATGGAAATATGAATATTGCGCTTATACTGGATGCCCCGGCGGCGTCCGGCGCGGAATTTTGAAGGGAGATTTTCAATATGAAAAAACAATGGGCTGTAAAAATTTCTATCATGACGCTTGTATCGGCGTTGGCGTTTTCCGCCTTGCCGGGCTGCGCCGCCGAAGCGAAAGCGGCGGAACCCGTCGCCGTGGCTGAGGTTCACGCATCCGAGGTCAAAAAAGAAGATACAGACAGCGCCTGGAATCCAGATTCATCCACGAAAATAGTCCTAAATGGGTCTTCCGCCTCCGTAAGCGGCGTGGGCGCGGCGGTGAAGGGCGGCGTTATCACCATCAGCAAGGCGGGAACTTATGTGGTCAGCGGCAAGCTGACGAACGGGCAGATTGCTGTGGCGGCAGCCGCGACCGATACCGTGCGGCTGGTTTTAAACGGCGCGGAAATAACCAATCTTATGGGCGCGCCCATTTATGCTTCTCAAAGTGATAAACTGATTCTGACGCTTGCGGAGGGAACCAAAAATATTGTGACGGACGGCGGCAAAAGTTTTGCCTACGCGAACAAAACAGAAGAAGAACCGGACGCGGCTGTGTTCAGCAAAAATGATCTGTCCATCAATGGTTTGGGAACCTTGACTGTAAACGCCGGATTTAACAACGGCATTGGGACGAAAGATGATTTGACCGTTGCTGGAGGAAATTTGATTATCAACGCGGCGAACCACGCCTTGCGGGGCAAAGATTCCGTAACGGTTCTGGGAGGGAGCGTCCAAATTCAAGCGGGCAATGACGGCATACAGACAAGTAACGATACAGAGGCGGAAAAAGGCTGGATGTCCATTGACGGCGGCACTTTTAACATCACGGCCGCGCATGACGGCATATCGGCTGAAACCAGCCTGAACATGACTGGCGGTACTTTTACGATTACCGCGGGAGGCGGCGCGGCAAAAGTGCAGACTGCGGCGGCTTCATCCAGTAGTACGGATTCCGATAGTTTTAAGGGCCTCAAAGCGGGAACCAACCTGGCTGTCTCGGCAGGAACATTTACCATCAACAGCGCAGACGACGCCGTGCACGCCAACGGAAACATCGCGGTCAGCGGCGGTAAATTTACGATCTCCACAGGCGACGACGGGCTGCACGCCGATGGAAATTTGACCGTCAGCGGCGGTGAAATCACGGTCAAAGAATCGTATGAGGGGCTGGAAGGCGGCAATATTTATATCACCGGCGGGACTGTCAGCGTCACGGCGTCAGACGACGGAATCAACGCGGCGGGCGGAAACGACGGCAGCGGATTCGGCGGGGCCTTTGGCGGTGGCAAATTTGCCTCGGGCGTTTCCGGCGGCGCTTATACCATCAACATCAGCGGCGGCAGCGTTAAAGTGATCGCGGTCGCCGACGGGCTGGACTCTAACGGCGCGGTCAATATCAGCGGAGGGACTGTCGTCACTCAATCCATCGCCACCAGGGATGGTGACGCGCTGGACGCGGACGGCGCGGTCACTTTTACCGGCGGCACGGTTATCTATGGTGGCACGTTAAGTACGGGCATCAATCCAGCGGGAAATTCTACGCAAAGTTATGTATACGCAGCCGCGAATATGACTGCGGGCAGTACCATCAGCGTTAAAAAAGACGGCAAAACGCTGATTACTGTTAAGACGGACGCGGCGCTGAAATATCTTGCCCTCTCCTCGCCGGACATCAAGAGCGGGCAAAGCTATGAAATTTATAATGGCACGGCTCTGATCGCCACAGCGGCGGCGGGGACAGGCGGAAGCGGTGGCATGAACGGAGGCGGCATGAAGGGAGGCGGCGGCGGCACGAATGCTCCTGCCGTGAAGGGAGGCGGCGGCACGAATGCTCCTGCCGTGAATGGCGGCGCAAGGCCCGGCCGGAATTTATAAAAGAATAAAAGAATAAAAATAACCCTTCGGGGATTGTGCTACGGCACAGTCACCGGGGGTTATTTTTTAATGTGGTCAGCTTATGTTTTCTTGTTCAAAACGCTGCTTGAGCCTGAGACGCAGTTCCCTTTCGATGGGCCAGCATTCGGCGGACTGGCATTCCGCCGCGATCTGCACTTTGAAAGAACTGGGCGTCAAATCGATCAGGCCGACGACTTCCGGGGGCGATAACAAACCCGGCAAGCCGCCGGCTTTTTTGACTTCATCCGAAAGCAGGCCGAGCACGCGCTCGACAGAATGCGAAGCGGGGAAATCCAGGTTGATGACGGCGCGCTTGTGTTCCTGGCTCATATTGGTTACAACGCTGATGGAGCTGTTCGGAAAAATATGTACATTGCCGTTGATGTCGCGGATTTTTGTGATTCTAATGCCGACGGAAGCCACAACGCCATGTATGCCGCTGATGGCGATGACATCGCCGACGTTGAATTGATTTTCCACTAAAATAAAAATACCGGTCAGGAGATCCTTCACGATGGTCTGCGAACCGAAGCCGAGGCCGACGCTGGCCACGCTGGCCAAAGCCACGAGAGGCATGGCCGATACGCCAAAAATGTTTAAGATTTGGCAGATGATCAAAAACCATATTACATATTTTACCATGTTGCGCAGAATCGAGCTGAGCGTTTCCGATTTGCCGCCGCGCATTTTTGCTTTGGAGGCAAGCTGAAAGAAATGCCGGATAGTGTTCCGGACGAGGGCGCTGATCAGCAGACCCGCGCAAATGACGGCGAGGCAAAGCAGGATCTTGACGCCGATCTCCCAAAACGCTTGAAGTTCAGAGGGGAAACCGGCAGGCATGGCGAAATTCATAAAGACCACCTTTCTCGAATTGTATTTCGTTTACTGGACAGTTAAAAGTTCTCAATCTTCATTTTGAAGGGCGGGACAGATAACATACAAAATTTCGACCTGTGCAATAGCCAAAATCTTCCCAAACAAGACTTAATGTGATATATTAGGTACAAAAACGAAAGCGAGAGTAAAATGTCAAAGAGG
>JAITPB010000119.1 GCA_031289625.1 Clostridiales bacterium
ACGCATCTGCTGGCGCAGGCTTTGCTCATTGTCGCGCCGCTGTTTGCGGCGGTGCTGGCCGTCGGCGTCCTCACCAATGTGGCGCAGGTGGGCTGGAAAGTCACGACGAACGCTTTACGGCCCAAGTTCTCGCGGATGAACCCCATCTCCGGCGCGAAAAGACTTTTTTCCGCGCAGATTCTTGTGGATCTCTGTAAATCACTGTTAAAATTTGCAATCATCGGATATGTCATCTATAATGCTTTAAAGCGTGAACTGGATCGTCTGCCGGCGCTGTCGGACATGGGGCTTTTTGAAAGCGTCTCGTATCTGGGAGACTTGATCACGAGCTTGGGCCTGACGGTGGGCGGATGGTTTATTCTTATCGCGGCGCTGGATTACGCCTATACGCGTTTCAAGCACAGCAAACAGCTGCGCATGAGCAAGCAGGAAGTCAAAGACGAATATAAAATGAGCGAAGGCAACCCGCAGATCAAAGGCCAGATCAAACAAAGAATGCGGGAAGCCTCTATGCGGCGCATGATGCAGGACGTGCCAGGCGCCGATGTGATTGTCACCAACCCAACGCATTACGCCGTGGCGCTGCGCTATGACAGACAAACAGCGCGAGCGCCCGTGGTCGTCGCCAAGGGCGCGGATCATCTGGCCAGGCGCATCAAAGAAGCAGGGCTGGAACATCATGTGGCCATTGCCGAGAACAAGGAACTGGCCAGAACGCTCTACGTCTCGGTGGATGTCGGCCATGAGATTCCGCCTGAACTCTATGAGGCTGTCGCGGAAATTTTGGCCTTTGTGTACAAATTGAAGCATAAGGGAAAGGGATCTTTATGAACATACGGGAAACCGCTCTGGGCGCGGTCATTGTCGCGATCATCATATTTATTATTATACCGCTGCCAACGCCGCTTTTGGATTTCCTGTTGATGCTCAATATCACGCTGGGCCTGATCATTCTCTTGAACGCGTTGTATTCCAGCGAGCCGCTGGACATGTCGCTTTTCCCTACCATACTGCTGGTCACCACGCTCTTTCGCCTGGTACTCAACATCTCCACCACGCGCCTCATTTTGGTCAAAGGCTACGCGGGTGAAGTGGTCAACACCTTCGGCGGTTTCGTCGCGGGCGGCAACATGATCGTAGGCGTGCTGATCTTCGTGATCATTGTCATCGTCAATTTTATGGTCATTACAAAAGGTTCTGAGCGCGTAGCGGAGGTCACGGCGCGTTTTACTTTGGACGCCATGCCGGGCAAGCAAATGGCCATCGACGCGGACTTAAACGCGGGCATCATCGACGACAACGAAGCCAAGCAGCGCCGCAAAAAAATCTCCGACGAGTCCAATTTTTACGGCGCTATGGATGGCGCCAGCAAGTTTGTCAAAGGAGACGCCATCGCGGGCATCCTGATCACTTTTATCAACATCGCCGCCGGGCTGACTTTGGGCGTGACCGGCTTGGCTACGGGAGTACCCTTGTCTTTGAACGACGCGGCGGCAAAATATACCGTGATGACCATCGGGGACGGCCTGGTCAGTCAAATCCCCGCTCTTTTAATTTCCACCGCCACCGGCCTTCTCGTGACCAAAGCCACCAGTGACAGCGAAATTTCCCTGACCTTCACCCGGCAATTATTCAGCCAGCCCCTCACTCTGATCATTTCAGGCGCCGTGATCGCCTTTATGGGCGCCGTGACGCCTCTGCCCTGGTATATCTTTCTCCCCTTCGGCATTTTTCTGATGTACTACGGCACGGTCATCAACCGCCGGACGCGCCTGGCCGATGTGCAAACAGAAATCACGGCGGACGAAATCGAAGCGGAAGAAGTGCGCCGCCCCGAAAATGTCGTCTCGCTGCTCAACGTCGATCCCATTTTGCTGCTGTTCGGTTATGGGCTGATTCCCTTGGTGGACTCCAGCCAGGGCGGTGATTTGTTGGATCGGGTCGTTATGATCCGCCGGCAGATCGCGTTAGAGCTGGGCGCCGTCGTGCCGGTAATCCGTCTGCGGGACGACATTAAGCTCAGCCCCAATCAGTACAAGATCCTGATCAAAGACGTCGAAGTTGCCTCCGGAGACATATTGTTCGATCATTACATGGCGATGAACCCAGGCGGCATCGAAGAAGAAATTGAAGGCATCGAAACGGTGGAGCCGTATCTGGGTCTGCCTGCCTTGTGGATCACGGAAAGCCAGCGGGAACGCGCGGAAACCCTCGGCTACACAGTGGTCGATCCGCCCGCCATCATCGCGACGCACCTGACGGAAGTCGTCCGCGCGCACCTCTATGAACTATTGTCGCGCCAGGATGTTCAAGCGTTGCTCGACAACGTCAAAACGTCTCATCCTATCTTAGTGGAAGAATTGGCGCCTAAGCTCATGACGGTGGGCGAAGTGCAGAAAGTGCTGTCCAATTTACTGCGGGAAGGCATTTCCATCCGGGATCTGGTCACGATTCTGGAGACCCTGGCCGATTACGCGGCGCTGAACCGGGACACGGACGCGTTGACGGAATTTGTGCGGCAGGCCCTGCGCAGAGCCATTTCAAACCAATATTTCGACGCCTCAAGCCATTCCGTGCTGACGCTCGATCCAGAATTGGAGCAGATCATTCTGGCCAACATCCGGCATACAGAGCAGGGCTCCTTTATCGCCCTAGAGCCGGATATCACCCAGCGAATGCTCGGCAGCCTGGCCGATCAAATGCGGAAACTAACCTCCATGGGGTTGCAGCCCATCATTTTGACATCGCCCTCGGTGCGTCCGGTTTTCAAACGGCTGGCGGAACAGGCGGCGCCGGATCTGGTGGTACTGAGTTACAATGAAGTGGAACCTTCGGCGGAAATACAGTCCGCGGGGATGGTGAGCGTATCTTGAAAATGAAAAAATATGAGGCTGGCACCGAACGGGAAGCGATTGACAAAGTCAAAAATGAGCTGGGGCTGGACGCCCTCATCCTGAATATTCGCAAGACAAAACCACGGGGCGTTTTTTCCCTGTTCCGCAAGCCTACGGTGGAGATTACGGCGGCTTATGACCCGCCGGAAAACCGTCTCAAAAAAATTGAGGAGCTGCGCGATCCCAAACAGGACAGCGCGCTCCGAGCTGGCTCGCAAGAGCAGATTCACATATTGGAAAAAAAATTGTCCACGGCCGAGGATCTGCTGGGCAAGCTGATGGGCCAGCTCAGCATCGCCCAGCAGATCAGCCAGTCCAGCGGCGCGCGCAAATACGAAAACCGCATTATCCAGTTGTTTTATGACACGCTGGTCAACCAGGGCGTTACGCCCGAAATCGCGGACAAAGTGATGGAGGACGCCAATTCCATCGACGACGCTTCGAAGATCGACATTCAGCTGGTCTCCAAAATTATTTACAACACGATCCTCCGCATCCTGGGCCCGGCGGAGCCGATTGAAATGATCCATACAAAACGCACGCGCTACGTACTCTTCATGGGGCCGACAGGCGTAGGCAAGACGACCACCATTGCCAAAATATCGTCTATTTTAATGCTGTATCACAACCTGAAAGTGCGGCTGATGACCGCGGACACTTATCGAATTGCGGCCATTGAACAGCTGAAAACCTACGCGGAAATCCTCGGCCTGGATGTGGACGTCATCTATAACAGCCAAGACTTGGAAAATCACCTGGATCCTATCCGCGATCAGGACAACGACGTGGTTCTGATCGATACGGCGGGCCGGTCTCACCGGAATCGCGAAAACTTTAAGGAGCTGGGGGAATTGCTGGCCTTGCTGCCGGACAGCGTCAAGCTGCTGACATTGAGCATGACGACCAAGTACGAAGACATGCTGAGCATCGTAAATGCGTACGCCACGTTAACCGACTATAAACTGGTCTTTACCAAACTGGATGAAACTACCTGCTTTGGATCGATCCTCAATATCTCTTATTTAACAGGCAAACGGATTGCGTACATCACCAATGGACAGAACGTGCCAGACGACATCAAAATCGCTCATCCGGAAATGATTACAAAAGCCTTGCTGGGAATGGGAGGCGAAGCTTTCTGATGGATCAAGCCAATCGGCTGCGCGATATCGTCAAACAAAGAGACAGTCAGCTGGGGCTGGGCAAGGAGCCAATCACCGCCCGCGTCATCACAGTCACGAGCGGGAAAGGCGGCGTGGGCAAATCTAATTTGACCTTAAACCTGGCCATTCAGCTGCGTAAATTGGATAAACGCGTCGTCATCATTGACGCCGACCTTGGATTGGCGAACATAGAAGTATTGACCGGGATCATCCCCCGGTATAATTTCGGCGACGTGGTAAACGCTAAAATGAGTTTGACAGCCGCGCTGACGGAAGGGCCGATGGGCATCAAATTTCTCTCTGGCGGCGCGGGCCTTACAGCCCTGGCGAATCTCAATGAAAGACAGATCGCCACGGTGATCAACAGTTTCGGCAAGCTGGACGAGATCTCCGATATTATTTTGATTGACACGGGCGCCGGGATTTCCCGAAATGTGATCAACTACGTCAAAGCCTCTTCTGAAACCATACTGCTGGTCACACCAGAACCCACTTCTATCGCGGACGCTTACGCCATTATGAAGGCGGCGCGAAAAGAAAGCGATGTCATCCCGATTTTAAAAATCGTGGTCAACCTGGTGAATCACTATATGGAAGGCATTGATATCTTTGAAAGGCTGAATAAAGTGGCGGAGCAGTTTTTGAGTATTCAATTGCAAAGGCTGGGCATTATACCCACCGATAGCTGCATGGTGCGCGCCGTAAAGCGGCAGGAACCGCTCGCCACTTGTTTTCCTACGTCGGAAGCGATGAAAAGCATTGAGAATATCAGTCTGCGGCTGTTGAATATGGAGCCCAAGTACAATCTCAACTACACTGGAATCACATCTTTTATGAACCGTCTGGTCAGCAATTTCAGAGCGTAAACCCGCGGCGCTCCCGGAGAATGGAGGCGGAGAATGATCATACAGCAGATTAAACCCGGCGTAAAAATCGAAATCATGGCGCAGCGGGACGAAAACATCCGCGTCAGCCAGGCGGAACGGGTTTTAAACGGCAACGAAGTCTTGATTCACCTGCCTTTCGACAACGGTCAGCCTGTGTTCCTGCCCAAAAACGAAAGGTATACGCTTTTGTTTTATACAGACGCGGGGATTTTACGCTATGAAGGCGCCGTAAGAGATTATACCAAAGAAAATGGCGCCGACATGCTGATTGTCCGATTCGCCTCGCGGGGAGAGAAAATTCAGCGCCGCGAATTTTTTCGGCATGTCTGCCTGCTTCCGATGAAATTCATAACCGGCAAAAACGGCAGTAAAACCGTGACGGAAGGCGTCGCCAAAGATATCGGCGGCGGCGGCCTCCGTTTCGATACGAATGGGGAAATGAACGAAGGAGACCCTGTCAAGTCCGCGCTTCTGCTCAATGATATTTATCTCATTGTGGCGGGCGTCATTTTGCAAAAACGGCCTTTGGTCAAATCCCAGTACGCGTTTGAGTACCGGATCCAATTTACAGACATTCTGCAGCAGGAGCAGGAAAAAATCGTACAATATATTTTTCAAGAGCAGAGAAAAATGCTGCAAAAAGCGCGGACACGCGTGTAAACTCATCCGAGACGGAGTGACGGTATGAATTTTAATGCGAAGGAGTTTGATATATTAAAGGAGATTGGCAACATTGGCGCGGGCAACGCGGTGACGGCCCTGGCAAAACTGCTCCAAAAAAAAGTGGATATGCAAGTCCCTGTGATCAATCTGGTCGAGTTCAAAGACATCGCTTCCTTTCTGGGCGGCCCGGAACAAATTGTCGTCGGCATTCTGGTACAAATCAGCGGCGATATCGAGGGGATGATGATGTTTTTAGTCCAGGAAGACTCGGCGGATGTTCTGATACGCGCCTTAATGAACGGCCTCTCCGCCGAAAAAAGAGAGAGCGGGTTTACAGAAATTGAACTCTCCGCACTGCAAGAAATCGGCAATATTTTGACCAGCTCTTATCTAGGCTCTCTCGCAGGGTTAATCCAAAAAAAAATCGTACCTTCGATCCCGTTTCTTTCTATCGATATGGCCAACGCCATTCTCAGCGTGCCTGCGATTGAATTTGGCAAAGTGGCGGATAAAGCCTTGTTTATAGAATCCGTGTTTGAAGCGGACGGCGTAAGCGTGTCTGGGTATTTTCTGCTGATTCCCGACATATCTTCTTTGCGCGTGATCTTAACGTCACTGGGAGTCGAATGATATGCGGAATGGTATGATCATTGTAGGCATGGCTGATTTAAACGCCGCCAAAAGCCCAGGCGCGCTGACAACGCTGGGCCTGGGTTCCTGTGTAGGAATCGCCTTGTACGACGCGGTTCATAAAGTGGCGGGCCTGGCGCATATCATGCTGCCCGATTCCCGGCTGATACAAAACAACGGCAACATCGCGAAGTTCGCGGACACCGCCACGGTACGGCTGATTACCGACATGACGCGCATGGGCGCGCGGAAAGAACTGCTGAAAGCCAAACTCGCCGGCGGCGCCCAGATGTTTGCTTTTAATACCACCAACGAAAGTATGCGCATCGGGGATCGCAACGTGGAAGCCACGCTGAAACTTTTAAAACAGCTAAACATTCCTGTTCTCGCGCAAGACACGGGAAATACTTATGGCAGGACGGTTGAATTATACGCGGACGACGGACGCTTCCTGATCAAAACCATCGGTCACGGAACGCGCGTGTTATGAGGTGAACTATGCTCGAAAAAATGCGCATCAAAATTTGCCTGGCCGTCTGCCTGATCGTAACGGCCGTCGGCCTTATCAAAAATATTTCATTCATGGATTTGGGGCTGCTGTTGATTTTTGCCATCGCCGTTTTCTACCCTCTGGGCGCCATCATGGAAAACGAATTCAAAAAGAGCTGGCCCGGCCGTTCAAAAAATATTGACGAGACTTCTATGGAGCCTCATAATGATAGCGAAGCTTAAAGCCTGTGGGGAACGGCAAAGCATGGCGCTAAAAGGAACAGGAGGGCCTCCGGATGGAAGACGCGGAAAAGGTGTGGAAATCCTACGCCGCGACCAAAGACCCCGCGCTTAGGCAGCAATTGATCCTGGAGTACGCGTCTTTGGTGAAATTTATCGCAGGCAGGCTCTCCATTTATATAGGCCAGCATGTGGATTACGATGATTTGGTCAGCTTCGGCATATTCGGCCTGATCGACGCCATCGATAAATTTGACGTCGCGAAAGGCAATAAATTCGAGACATACGCGTCGCGCCGGATCCGGGGCGCCATTATAGACAGCATCCGGAAGATGGATTGGGCGCCGAGAAGCGTCCGCGAGCGAAACAAAAAACTCAGCCAGGCTTTCATGGAACTGGAATCAGAACTGGGCCGCGAACCCGCCGATCAGGAAATAGCCGATAAGCTGAATCTGTCGTTGGCGGAGACACAGAAAATCATTTCCAAAAGCGCCGCGCTGTCCCTCATTTCACTAGACGGTTTCCTGGAGCAAAACCAGGGAAGAGATCACAGCATTACCCCCACGGATGGCGAATATGCCAAAACGCCGGACAAAAGCTATGAAGAACAAGAAATGAAAGAAATTTTAGCCCGCGCAATCGATAAATTAAATGATCAGGAAAAAAAAGTGATCACGCTGTACTATTATGAGCAATTGACTGTGAAAGAGATCAGCGCTGTGATGGGCGTATCGGAATCCCGCGTTTCTCAAATTCACACCAAAGCCATTATGCGGCTTCAAACTCGATTGGGCAAACATAAATCTTTGCTGTTTGAAAAGTGATGTGACGGCATGGCGGACAGAGATGATTTGGATCTCATGAAATCTGATGAAACAGCCGATATTGATTTTGTAGCGGTGTATGAAACCCTGAAAAAAAACCAGTCCAACCAAACATTCGCGGCGCTTTACAAAGACGAGGACGCGATTGTGGATGTCAGCCCAGATAAGATGGAAGCGCTTATCCAGTTCCAGCCGCCGACGCGCCTCGGGCTTCGGATGTCTGGCGCGGACATCCGCCAAAAAATCGCGGATAGGGGCGTTGTGTATGGTCTGCGGGAAGGGAAGCTGCGGCTTCTCACACAAAACAGGGACTACAGGCAGTCATACTGCGTCGCGAGAGGTATGCCGCCCACTCCAGGTGAGGACGGCTACTTGCGCTATCATTTCGATAGAAGCGCGCCGCGGCCCAAGCCCAAAATTTTGGAAGACGGTACGGTTGATTTTCATCAGTTGGGGCTTCTGCAGCAGTGTAACGCGGGAGAAATTTTAGTCAGCGCCATTCCTCCGGCGGATGGGACAGACGGCATGGACGTGCTGGGGAATGTGATCCCTTTTGGCAAAGGCAAACTGCCGCCGCCTTTACCAAAAGGCAAAAACGTACATGTCTCCAAATGCGGCGATCAATTGATCTCTGCTGTCAGCGGGCGCATTGCCGCCGAAAATGGAACTGTCTCGGTTTTGCCTGTGGTGGAAGTAAGGGGAAACGTAGACCACTCCACAGGCGACGTTGTGTTCCGCGGCGCGGTTGTGGTGTGGGGCAATGTAAAATCTGGGTTCGCCGTTGAAGCGGAAAACGACGTGGAGATTCGCGGGGTTGTAGAAGATGGGGCGGTCCGTTCGGAATCTGACGTGATCCTCCGGGGCGGCGCCAATTCAAAAGCCGTCATTTACGCCAAAGGCAATGTGACAGCCCGGTTTATCGAAAACTGCAGTGTGACGGCGGGCGGAAACATCAAAGCCGACAGCATTCTGCACAGCCATATCCAATGCGGCGGTTCTTTGGTTCTGTCCGGCAAAAACGGCGTTTTGGCCGGCGGCAAAGTGACCGTCTTTGACAAAATCATCGCCAATACCATCGGCTCCGCTATGGCCGCGCTGACAGAAATTGAAGTGGGGCACGATCCGCTTCGCGCCAAAGAGTATGAGGAAGTCAGCGCCGAAATAAAAGCTTTGAAAAAAGAATACGAGGCAGCGGACAAAGCGGTGGAAAATATCAACGCGCAGGCGGCCATTCATTTGATTTCAGATAAACGAAAAAGTATACTGGTAAGAGCTCTGTATAAAAAAACGGAGATCAGAAACAAATTGGAACACGCGCGCAGCAGACGGGATGAACTGCAGCCGTATATGGGCAATCAAAATGGGCTGGTGCGCGTCAGCCAGATGATGCATTACAGCGTAAAAGTGACCATCGGCGACGCTGTAATGTATATTAAGGACAGATTGCCCGCCTGTGTTTTAACGAATCATGACAGCATGATTGACATCAAAACGCTTCCATAACGCGGAGCAAAATGGAGATGGAGGAATGAACTATGTCTTTAAGGCCGATTGATATGACAGCGGCGGTGCAGAGAAGCGCCGACACGATCAAAACAGGCGCCAATGAAGCGCATCACCGTCCCGAAGTGCTGCACCAGCAATTTACAGAACAGCTGCAAAAGCAAGTCCGGCAGCATGAACAGCAAGTTCAGCAGTCTAATAAAGCGGAATCCAGAAACATCAAGCGCGACGCAAAAGAAAGCGGCGGAAAAAAACGGGGCGCCAGCCAGTATAGCCAGGATAAAAAAGAAAAAAGCAGCTCGGCGCTGCTGCAGGGTCTGGGAGGCAGTATGCTGGATATTCAGATTTAATCAATCAGAAAGGAATCAAAATGACAACTTTTACGGTGGTTGCGTTGGCCGTCATGCTGACAGGCATCGTTCTGGTGCTGTACTCCATGTTGTGGCTGACGCGCGCCGGCAGACGGCAACAATCCCAGGAAACAGAATCTGTGGTCAAATCAATCCGGGAAAGTGTGCAAGAAGCGGATCAAGCCACGGAGGAGCTGCATAAAACAGCGAAAGCCATTTTTGCGGAAATGGAAGAAAAGCGGCAGGAACTCCTCGTTCTGTTCTATATGATCGAAGACCGCAAAAAAGGAATGCAACCCGATCGCGCGGAAGCGCCGCTGAAGGAAAGAACCTTCATGGACGGCGGTGAAGAATCGAAAGCAAACCTAAAAGCTGGTAAGATCAACGCGCTGCACGAACAAGGCATGTCAGAGGCGCAGATCGCCAAATCGCTGGGTATCGGTCAAGGCGAGGTAAAACTCATTTTAAACCTGGGAAAGGGGAAATGAAACTTGCGATGGAGAAGTTTCCTCTTGGGAACCGGCTGGACGGCCATTGTTCTTTCAATCGTTTTCTATGTGGCTTACAATGCGGACATTCAAACCAAACAGCTTTCTGACGACGAAATCATGGAACAGGCGGCCCATCTCGGCATGATCCAAGCAGCGGACATAACCCCAGCCAGCTCCTGGACAGATGTGGAAGTGGTGGAAAAAGCGAGGGAATTGGGTATGATATTCGCCTCTGAAGCGCCTGCCCCATCCGAAACATCTACGCCTCCCCCCACGGGGCTTTACGCCAGAGACGACGCAGATTATTTTCATGTGTACATTCCGCCGGGAACCAGTTCAGCCGATGTTTCCGTTTTTTTGCAAAACCTCGGCATCGTCTGGGACGCCGATTACTTCAATGGGTATCTTATGGAAATAGGGGTTGACCAGCAGGTGCGGCCGGGAGACCACGACATCCCCAAAGGCGTTGCCGCCGAGCAGCTTATCGCGATATTGACGCGCTGAAAGGCGCTTGACGCGCTGAAAAGCGCCTCGCCATACTTTTGGCGGGGCGCTTTTCTATGCTTTGATTTTTTATTTACAAAAAGCATGTGATCCGTTATCATGTCCCTAAGTCTATTGCCATTCCATCCAATTGCCACAAGGAGGACTCTCCATGAGCCAATTATCCATAACACACCGCGCGTCCATTGATCCCATGGCCCCGTATGTTCCTGGCCGCCCTGTCGAAGACGTCAAAAAAGAATTCGGCCTGACTCAGGTGATCAAACTGGCGTCCAACGAAAATCCGCTGGGCTGTTCCTTAAAGGCCAAAGAAGCGGCCGTCACGTCTTTAGAGGAATCCAATCTTTATCCGGACGGCAGCTGCGCCAAACTGCGCAATCTGCTGGCAGAGTCTCTTTCCGTCAAACCCACGGAATTGGTGTTTGGCTGCGGGGCCGATGAAGTCATCGCCATGGCTGGCAAAGTGTTTATCAGCCCAGGCGACGAATGCATTACGGGAGCGGTCACTTTTTCGCAGTACGCCGCGTCCGCCGCCTCCATGGGCGGCGTCATGGTATACGCGCCGCTGAAAAACCATACGTATGATTTGGACGCCATTTTAGAACGCGTTACGGACAAAACCAAAATCATATTTCTGGCGAACCCCAACAATCCCACCGGCTCTGCTTTTAACGCCGGCGCGCAGGAGGCGTTTCTGGAAAAAGTTCCGCCGCGTGTACTTGTGGTCATCGACGAAGCCTACGCCGAGTTCGTTACAGATCCCCATTATCCGCGCACATTGCCGATGCTGCAAAAATACAAAAACCTCATGCTGATCAAAACATTTTCCAAAGTTTACGGCTTGGCGTCGTATCGGGTGGGATACGGCATCGCGGACGAATCGATCATTGCTTTGTTTGAAAAAATCCGCCCGCCATTTAACGTCAGCGCTCAAGCGCAGGCCGCCGCTTACGCGGCCTATCAGGATCAGGATTTTGTCCGCGCCAGCTTTCGCGTCAACGAGCAATCCCTGGCATTTACCTGTAGAGCCCTGGAGGAGATGGGGCTGCGCTATACGCCCAGCCAGGCCAATTTCATCTGGATGGACTGCGGCAAAGACAGCCGCGTTGTTTTTCTGGACTTAATGAAAAAAGGATATATCATACGCCCTGGATACGCGCTGGCGCCCGGTTCGGGAGAGACGTATCTGCGCGTGACCATGGGGACTCTGGAACAGATGGAAGGATTTATCGGCGCTTTAAAAGAAGCGCTCGGCAATCGTTTTTCGGAATCGAAAGGAATTCACAAACTATGATTGTGATCATGAAGCCCGCAGCCACGCAAGAGCAAGTCAGCGCCGTGACGCGGTATATAGAGGCCAGCGGACTGCGCGTCCATCTTTCCCAAGGGGAAATGATCGCCATCCTTGGCGTGGTTGGCGATAAAAGTAAACTGGATTACCGGAATTTGGAATTATTCGACGGGGTAGATAAAACCATGCCCGTCACGGAATCGTTTAAGCTGGCCAACAAAAAATTCAAGCCCGATCCCACCGTGATCAACATAGGCGGCGTGGAAATCGGCGGCAAGGATTTTGTCATCATGGCGGGGCCTTGCGCCGTAGAAAGTCAAGAGCAATTATTGGAAGCCGCCTGGGCGGTGAAAAACGCGGGCGCGCAAATTTTACGGGGCGGCGCGTATAAGCCGCGTACATCGCCTTACTCCTTTCAGGGCCTCGAAGAGGAAGGCTTGAAATACATGGCCGCCGCCCGGGCGGAAACAGGTCTGCGCATTGTCTGCGAAGTCACCAGCCTGCAAGCTGTCGAAACCGCTATCCAATATGTGGACATTCTGCAAGTGGGCGCGCGCAACATGCAGAACTTTGAATTGCTGAAATCCGTTGGCCGGACCAACACGCCTGTACTGTTAAAGCGCGGCCTCTGCGCCACCGTAGAGGAATGGCTCAACGCCGCCGAATATATCATGAGCGAAGGCAACCCCAGCGTGATTCTCTGCGAGCGGGGCATCCGCAC
>JAITPB010000152.1 GCA_031289625.1 Clostridiales bacterium
AACAAATAATCATAATTTTTGTCTTTTGCGTATTGGATTATCGCGTTCTTATAATTCGCCACCTTCAGCATTAAACTGTCATTCCATTTGTGCGATTCGTCGGTACATAAATACGCGCCCTGTTCTTGCCCCGGAATGACTGCGGCTTCCGAATTTTCCCTCTTGAAACCCGCTAACATTCGGCTGGATTTTTCGTCGATGTTATCGTCTACGAACATGTAATCAAGGGAGATACTGTTTGCGGTAAGCCTTTTTAGCGACGCTAAAAAGGGCTCCAATATCTCCGGCTTCTGATATACCGGACTGCCGACCAAAACTCTTTTTTTATGCATTGAATCTCCTATCGTTTTTTGTTTTTAGGCTTCTTAACCGTGGTCGTTTCAGTTTCTGTCATAACCGCTTGTTCCGTGTCTTTTACCGTTTCTTTTTTCTTTTTCTTCGGCTTGTTCGGATTTTTGTCGCCCATTGCAGCCAACCTCCCTTCACATATTTATAGTGGAGCGTAAATAAAAAATAAAAAAACCGCCTTAAATCAACGAATTTGCGCTCGCTGCGAGTGAGCGCATCCGCACATTAGTAAACATAAAAGGGTGTACTAATATGTTCGTTGTAAAAAGCGATTTCTTGCAAAGAAATCAACTGATATTTTGTTTTTATTTTTATAAGGAATATAAGATGAGTTTTTTAACGGGAATAGAAAAAATTTATAAAATAAAAATCCCTGAATCCATTTGACTCGCATAAATCGCGATACGTTTATAATCTTGGTCATTATATCACACGGAAGGCTGCGTTGTAAAGCCTTATTTTGGCATTTTTTTAATAATCTGGAGTATTTTATTTTCAGCGCTTCTCCCCAAACCGTATTAAGCAGGAAAAAAAACGGCGTGGGAGCAAAATATGGCCTGCCGGCATTTTAAGCCCGCACAAACAGAATGGCCGCCCGTTTGATCGGCGGACGGCCATTGTTTATTAAAGCTTCAGTTTTTTAGCGATGCTGTAGAGCAGACGGTTCAAATAATCGTTGTAGTCCGCCATGCGAAACCTGACGTAGCCTTCCAGATGCAGCCAGTAATTTTCCGCGGCATACGCGCAAAGCGCCTGAATGTTTTTGTCCGTGATGGCGGCGGGAATCGCTTCCCGGATAATCGCCGCCAATTTCGGTTCGTGTTTTAATACAGGGTTTTTCTGAAAACAGATCCAATCCAGTAACTGATACACAGGCGCCGCGTCAAACTCGCCGAAGTACAATTTGATGACGCCCGCGTCCCGTTTTTTCGCGCGCCTGACAAAACAGACCGTATAGGCGTCCAGTTCATTGAAATATGCTTCCGTGCAAACGGTTAAACTTTTCATTCCATCACCAAACTCAGCCAGTGGGCTTCCGTTTTCGCGCATGTGCTATTATATGCGCAAGGGATGTATGAATTGCGCAGCGTCCTTCAGCGGCGCGCCAGTTCCAGGAGGTTTCCGCGCGTCTGCGCGTCGTCGCGCCCCATTTGTTTTTCATAAACGGCTGTCAGCGACTCCCGCAGAACCAGATCGGGATCGACAGAGTTTTGCTCTGCGAAATTAAACAGCCATGTCGGAATTTGAATATGGCGCGTCGTGCTGCGGCCCGATTTTTCCGCGTAAGCGTTCATATCCAACATCAGCAGGTTCACAAAACCGCCGTCGCCTGGATGAATAGACTCCAGCGAACTGGCTTTGGGAATGGGCCCGCCGTCCTCCAGCGCGTCCAGCACTTTATCCGACGCCGCGTCTATTCCGCGCATAATGGCGTCCGCCAATGTGTCCGCTTCCGCCGAACACCCTGGGATATCCGGAATTTCCACTTCATAAGAGCCGTTTTCCTCATCTTTGTATACACATGCGGGATAAATTAATTTCATCGCCAGCCTCCTCATCTTTTGCAGTTTTTTCTTCACATTTCTGCATTATAACTGCCTGTTCGTGAGTTGGCAAGAGGTTTGCGGGGAGTCAAAATAAATGGTAATTATTTTTGATCGCGCGTATAATTTTGCTTGACTGCCCATGGATATTCCGTATATAATGGGTTTATAGTCAAGGCTCTTATTGCGTTTCAGGAGGCTGACTAAAAAACGGCTTAAGTAAGCCATTTTAAATAAGTGAGCAAACGCCTGTGAAATGGCTTGTTTCCGGCTTTTATGGCAATATAGCATTCTAAAACACAATAAGAGCCAAGTTTATTAATCTTGTTAACCGCTGTAGCAGGTAAAAATATGAAAAGGAGAACCCTGATGATCGCAAAAAAACGTAAGACGTTCGTAATTATGGTTATACTGGGCCTTATCCTGGTGGTTTCCATCGGAGCAGTTGCTTTTACAAGCGCGGAGACAAAAACGAATAATACGCAAAACCAAAACACAGTAGATGACGGACAAAAAACAGAAAATGGAACAATCGGCGCTTCCAAGGTTGCAGAAACAAAAACATATAACGCGCAGAATGAAAATGTAATAAGTGATGGGCAAAAAACAGAAAACGAAACAGCCGCCACTCCCAATGCCACCACAGTAAAGGCAATACCTAACGAATTAACAAACGGAAAAATTGTTAAAGATTTCTTTCTCCTTAATGTTGGAACAAGTTATGATTTTATAACTGAAGCTTTCAAAAATAATTTTTTTGTAATACTGGATAAACCTATTGTTGCAAACAGCAGTGAGGTTACTATGGCATTAGACTATTATATTTTGACACCGGAACATTCAAGAATTATTTTTAAAGTAAGTGGAGTTCCAGAAGATAAAATAGAGAGCAAAGTTAATGAGAATCCCGACTATAGTAAATTAAAAAACGATTATACATTTGGTTCAAATTTTCCATTTATAATATCTAAGCTTATATTGAAAGATGGAGATGGAAAACTATTATATGATTCTACACAAGCACATGATGATTCTGGGCAACCAAAATATCAACCTAATATATATTTATCAAGCAATCTTTATAAAAAATCAAATGGCGTTTTTTTAGAGATAGCCCTTGAAGAATATGACGGAGTTTATTTAAGAATACCAGATATGCTTACTATCGAAATAGATGGGCTTACTTTCGGTTCAAGTAGCCCAATAGATGGACAATGGAAATTTGAATTA
Organism: Clostridiales bacterium; assembly: GCA_031289625.1. Lineage (GTDB taxonomy): Bacteria > Bacillota > Clostridia > Lachnospirales > WQUN01 > JAITPB01. The sequence goes on from JAITPB010000152.1 coordinate 3,123, forward strand.
CCTGTGGATGACATGTTTAAAAACACTGAAACGTTACGCTATGAAACAATCAGCCCGGAATATTGCGATAAAAACGGTATTTATGTCGATAATTTTTGTTCTACGGTTACCTCAACAAAAATGGAATTAACGATTGATAATAGTAAAAATTCGGTTCAGCAACCGGCAAGGGATAACGATATCTTTCTTTTTGAAGATCCTATTACGCACAGCTGCAAGATACCGTATGAGCAGAAATTATTTGTTGAAGTGGATGGAGAACAATTATTTGAAACAGCGGAGAGTTCCAATGGTGTGTTTGATACTATGACAAAATATATCGGAGAATATTATTGGCCGCAACAGACTGATAAAGGGACTAAATACTTCCTGTACCTTCCGACGTTGTATTTTGCAAATGCTGAGAATGTTACTGTGCGCCTGTTAGATGAGAATAGAAAACCATTAGAAGTAAATTTGCATCTCAATAAAAACTCATCCGACACTTAACAAAATATCGTTCCACAACCAATCAATAGTATAGATTAAGACAATTCGCCAGATATTGAAAGGTCAGATTCAACAATAATTATTTAAGGTGGCATTTCTTCTGCGAAATGCCACCTTAAATATAAAGCTAAAAATCATATTTAAATCATCTTACATCGAGGCTTGTACTTACGGCTGTTTGCGCCACCGTGAAACAAAGATAGTAATCGTATGAAGGCGTTTCAGTGTTTTCTCCTGCTGCCGATACTACACCTTGATAATTTTTCATTAATGCCTTGTCGGAGGCCCGATATAGCGAAATATAAAATCCGTAATAGGAGGACATTGTAGCGGTTCTTCCGGCATTAAATTTGTAAGTGGTACAAACATTTGAAGTAGTGCCGTTCCAATTACTAATATATGGATATGAGGGTGGGAAGGAGCGCGCTCTAGTTTCACTGAGCGAATCAGTATCGTCTGAAAATCCGTTGTCAACGACATTAAGATCTAATTTATTATTTTCCATTATAAACTCTCCTTTCTATTTTTTGTATTATGTTAAACCGGCGGAAGCCTTGACTTACCAAACGCGGTTTTACACAACCAAATAGGATATGCTTTGAATCAAGGATTTGTTACTATAAAGCATTTGAAAAATAATAACTGACCAATAGGAAGAGAATTCTGCGGTCATTGATGCTACTCCTCGTTTCTATTTTGGTCTATTATTTATTTCCAACTTCCTAATGCATTTGGAAAAAATAAACTGACCAATTGTGGTTATACTAACGGACGGATAAATTTGCCAGATGAGCCATGAGGCCCAGTGGAATCATTGATTTAACCTCGGCAAATGTTCTCGGTCGCGGGTATAAATTAAACTCACAAAAAAGCCCTGTGCTGGACACAGCGAAAAATATCCTATGACGAAATATTTCGACTATTACAAAAGCCCCCGTAAAACGCTTCGGCGTTCCGCAGGGGCTTTTATGCTGTGTCTGTTCAAAATTCCACTATTTTTGAAAACGCAATGTGGTTCCCGCCAGCGCGGCTGCGCAGAATTTCCGCGTCCACGCCATAGACGTCTCGGATAAGCGCGCGCGTCAGTACGTCTCCCGCCGCGCCAGACGCCGCCATCTCGCCGTCACGCAGTACATACAGCCTGTCGCAGTATGCCGCCGCGAGGTTGAGATCATGTATGGCGGCAATCACCGTCACGCCAAGCGATTTTACTATCTCCATGAGGCGCAGTTGGTGGTGAATATCCAGATGATTCGTCGGCTCGTCCAGCAGCAGGCATGGCGTTTGCTGTGTCAAAGCCTGTGCGAGCAGAACGCGCTGGCGCTCCCCGCCGGAGAGCGTCGAAAACGTGCGTTCTTCCAATCCGGCAAGCCCCACGGTTTCCATGGCGGCGCGCGCGATTTCGTAGTCCCGCGCGCCGTCGCGCTCCAGTCCGCGCTTGTGCGGGGCGCGCCCCAAAAGCGCCATCTCCAACGCCGTAAAATCAAACCCTGCCGGCGCGTGCTGGGCAACGACGGCGACACGTTTGGCCGATTCGCGGTATGTCATGGAGGCGAGCGCCGCGCCGCCGATCGACACCGAGCCGCGTACAGGCTGAAGCACGCGGCAGAGACATTTCAAAAGCGTGCTTTTGCCGCTGCCGTTCGGCCCGATTATCCCGACAAACTCTCCGCTCTTCGCTTCCAGCGACACGCCGCGCAAAATCTCCGCGCCGCCGATCTGGACGCGCAGCCCCTCCGCTTGAACGCGCATTACGCATCTCCCCCAAACCCATACTTCCTGCGCGCCATGAGGTAAACGAAGCACGGCGCGCCAATCATCGCGGTCAGGATGCCTATGGGCAGCTCCGCGCCGGGAATGACGACACGGCAGAGCACATCTGCCCACACAAGAAAAATCGCGCCGCTGAGGGCGCAGAGCGGGATCAGCCTTCTGTGGTCGCTGCCGGACAGCATACGCATGGCGTGCGGTACGACAAGCCCGACAAACCCAATCATCCCGGCCGAAAACACCGCGAAGCCGACCATCAGCGCGCTGATGAGCAGATAAACAATGCGTCGGCGGCGCGCGTCTGTACCCAGCGTGGCGGCGGCCTCGTCACCCAGCAGCATGAGGTTGAGGCTGCGAAACTGGCTGTAGAAAAACAGTGTGCATAAGGTGACGACAAACAGAATGGCCGCGTTTGTCCGCCATTGGGCCGCGCCAAGGCTTCCCATCATCCAGTGCAGGACAGCTTGCACGCTGCTGGCGTCTCGCGTCCTGTATACAATAAAATTGGAAAACGCGGAGCAGACGGCGCTCATCGCCATACCGGCCAGCAGGAGTTTCACCGTGCTTGACCGGCCGCCTATGCTGGCCAGCGCGGCGACGGACAGAGAAACCGCGAACGCGCCGATAAAGGCCATAACGCCCGCCGCATTCCCGCCAAACGCGCCGCCGATTCCCAGCAGGATGGCCAGCACCGCACCCAGATATGATCCGGATGAGACGCCAAGCACATACGGATCCGCCAGCGGGTTGCGCACGACGGCCTGCATAACCAGCCCGCTGACGGACAGCGCCGCGCCCACGCCAGCCGCCAAAATCAGCCGGGGCAGGCGTATCAGCCACACCACGTCGCTCACAGCGCCCTCTGGTTCGCCCACGCCGCGCAGGCCGAGATGGTACAAAACGACTTTATGTACATCCTGCGGCGGGATTTTTGTCGAGCCAATTGTCACCGCCAGCAGAATGGACGCGCCCAGCGCGATGACGAGCAGGGGCAGCGCCGCGCGGTATGCGGCTTTCCCTTTCATGACGCGTCAGCCGAGCAGATCGGGGAATATTCCATTCGCGAGCGTGCGTATTCCGTCGCCTGTCCGCACGGCCGGGGCGTAAATGTCGCCGAGCATGATGGGATACACCCTGCTGTTTTGTACGGCGTATAAGCTGGAAAACGCTGGGTCTTCCAGGAGTTTCGCCAGTTCTTCATCCTTTACGGCATCTCCGCCGCTCTCCGGGCGGGGCATGTACTCGACAAAAATGATGTCCGGGTTTTCCTTGACCAAATCTTCCTTGCCTATGTAGCTTTCTGGGGAAAGCATAACCTCAACGCCCAGATGATCGGCGATGTCTCCGGCCAGTTCCAGCCCATAGTTGCGTATTCCGCTGTCATAAAAGCCGATGATGGCGATAGAGGGCGTTACCGGCTCCGCGAGCACCGCCGCTTTTACTGTCTCTACGTCGGCTTTCATTTGATTGACAAGCGCCTCCGCCCGATCCTGAACGTTAAATATTTTCCCGATGTTCAGAATGTCGGCGTATTCGTTCTCCAGAATACGATCGCCGCCTGGCCGGGTATTTGTATTCATATAAGTGCTGACGCCGCGCTCCATCCAGTAATCCACATCGCCAAGGTTTTTTTCGGCAAAAATGGAACCCCAGCTGAAAATCATGTCCGGCTCCAGCATGACCACTGTCTCTTTGTCCGGCGCGAATGTGGAATCGTTGTAGTTCATCCGGGAGAATCCGTCTTTCCAATCCGGCTTCACTTCGTTGTCCAGCCCGTAGGAGGCGGCGACGTGTTCCTCCAGGCCGAGGGCAATCATCGTTTCAATACAGCCCTGATACACGGCGAGTACACGTTCCGGCGCTTTGTCAAAGGTCAGCGTGATTTCTTCCCCGGCGTAATTGTAGTTTGTGATGGTTACGGGGTAGCCCGAAGCTGCGGACGTCTCTTCTGACAGCGCGGGCGCTTCTTCCGATGGCGGCGCCTCTTCCGGCGGCGCGGATGTTGTTTCTGACGGCGAGGATGCTTCTTCCGGCGGCGCGCTTTCTAATGCCGGGGCGGAAGCGCAGGCCGCCAGAAGCAGGAGCAGGGCAATCGCGAGGATTGCTGGTAAAATTTTGTGTTTCATGGTATTTCCTCCTAACAGCCCATTACGGGCGTAGTCGTCACCAGCCAAGCATGAAAATAGGGACTGGTGAATCTCGTTTAATAATTACTCCAAAAGTTAATGATTTAGATGCAGAGAGTAAGGTTG
>JAITPB010000156.1 GCA_031289625.1 Clostridiales bacterium
CATCTTCCGACGGTACAATGGCTAAATCAGGATTATAGGCTCTGCCCTGCTGATCGGTCAGAACACAATCATACCGCTCCTGCAGCAAAGGCGCATTAAAAAACAAGTCGGTTGACAGCGGCCCGAAGCGATATTTTTTCAGCGGCGAATTGGATTCTCTGTCAGCAGGCAGATAAATAAAGGAAGCGTTGCTGACCGCGCCTAACGGCGTAAGCGTCCGCGCCGTCAGCTCCAAAGTGCGCGCGCGCCGCAGCGTCATGAAGCTCCAGCCAGCAACCAGCGCGATCAAGACCAGCATGCCGAAAATAAACGCGAGCTGCACCCGTTTCATGGCAAAGCCTCCGGAGGCTTCGCCATGGGGCCTAGAGACGAAGTTTCCATGCGTCATTCTGTCAAACACAGAAACATCCTGGACATAATCCGTGTTTTCTATGGGCTGGAACTTTTCGCTCTGTATTTTGTCCTGTCGCAGCAGTTCTGATATTTCCGCGTCAAAGCCGTCAGAGAGATCCGGGCCGGGCTTCTCTCTATCATCCATGCCCTTTCACCTTCCCGTTCTTAATTCCACGCGCCGAAAAAAGGCGCGGCGGCGCCGATAATCATAGCCAAGATCAAAACGCCCGCGATGATACCGGCGACCTGTCGTTTATGTGTCAAAAATTTTTTCTTCATACAAATTCCCCTCATTAATTTGTCTTTCTGTTCCGCGGTTCCGCTTTCCACAAAATCTCATCCAGAAACCGGGTAGGCTTCACTTTCGTTTCGTACCGGCCATTCACGACCGAGATAAACAGATTGGTCTTTGCGCGCGTCAGCCCGACATACAGAAGCCGTCTCTCTTCTTCGATCTCAGAGGCGGTCTTGCTTTTCTCGTGAGGGATGCTTCCTTCTACGGCCCCAATGAGAAAAACGGTCTCAAACTCCAGCCCTTTGACGCTGTGCATTGTACTCAGCGTGACCTTCGGACGATCATCCGGACAATCGTCCGGATAATTATCCGGCTCATTATCATTATTCTCCGGCGCCGCGTCGGCGCGTGAAATCCGCGCGGTGAAATCAAGAATGCGGGGAAAAGCCTTGGCGGCTTCCTGGAGTTCGTCCAAAATTTCATGCAGGCCGTTCGACGGGATCTTCCGATAGGCGCTGTAGTCCCGGATAAATTCGTCATATCCCACGAACCGCCGGATGTATTTGACCGCTTCCGCTGTTGTCATTCCGTGGATTTGATTCAAATGATGCATCAATTCTTCGACGCGCGCGCGCTGCCAGACTTGCAGCCTGCCGCCGTGGTACAGGCGATCCAGAAGCTGGCCGCTTTCCCGCAGGGTGGAGGCCACGACGGCGTTCGGGATATAGCGTTTGGGTTTATTGATGACGCGGGTCAGCGCGTCGTTTGCGTCCCGATCATAGGATAGCCGCAAATACGCGTAAATATCCTTCGCGATCCAGTGTTCATAAATGCTGGGGGCCTCGTCTCTGATCTGGTAAGCGATGTTTAGATTCATAAATGCGTCCGTCAGGGCGCGGGATTGAATGTTGGTGCGGTAGATCACAGCGATTTCGTCGAGAACTCGGACGTTTGCCCGAGCAAACGTCCGAGCCATTTTTTTGATCGTCTCCGCTACTGCCAGCGCTTCCGCCGTGACGTCCCCAGAGCGCATGACCACCGGTTTAGGGCCGTCTCTGCCGATGCCGGTCATGGCTTTAGAATAGCGCGTTTGGTTGTGGGCGATCACCTGGTTGCAGAGTTGAATGATGGGATCGGTGGAGCGGTAATTCGTATCCAGAACCGCTTTGGCCGTTTCGGGATAATCCGTGGGAAAACGCAGCAAAAATTCCGGTTTGGCGCCGCGAAATTTATAAATGCTCTGATCGTCGTCGCCCACAATGAAGAGATTGCGCCGTGGTTCGGCCATCAGCGTAATGCCGCGGTACTGCGCTTGGTTAATGTCCTGAAATTCATCGATCAATATGTAATGATAGATTTCCTGCCAATGGCGCAGCACATCCGGTTCGGCGCAGAACAGCGCGTGGCATTTCACCAGCATATCGTCAAAATCCAATACACCCTGTTCCTCTTTCCATTTTTCATAACGCGCATAAACCTGTTGAAAATCATCGCTGCCCAAACTCATGGAATGATAATAGCGGACATCCGCCAGATCATTTTTGATCCAGGAAATTTCATTGAGCGCGCCCTGCAAAAGCTCGTCATCGGCGTCGATGCGCATAGAGGCCAAAATGCGCCGGACAGCTTCTTTGCGCACGCTGTCCCGCAGCACCGCTTTCAGATCCAAACGATAGCGCGCCCGGATGATCTTGTAAAACAACGCGTGAAATGTAGAGAACGTTACCTTACCGCCGCCCGGCGCATCCAGGCTCAAAAACCGCCGCCGCATTTCCTCTGTCGCGGATTTGGTGAAGGTAATCACTAGAATCCGGGTGGGGTCGATATGCAAATCTTCAATCAGAGATTGTATCCGGTACGTGATCACCGTGGTCTTGCCGCTGCCAGGCCCGGCCAGCGCCATCATCGGCCCGCTGCCATGGCGCACCGCTTTTTTCTGGCTGTCATTTAAAAAAGAGTCATCCAAAGCCGTCTGCCTTTCTTGAATTCTGTCTGTCTCAAATTATACAACGCGCGTCTATACATTTCAAGACGCAAGTGGTAGAATAAGGCGCAACGCAGTTTTACGACGGGGGTTCCTGTATGAACATCGGTATTTTCACGGATACGTATTATCCTCAGATCAACGGCGTGGTCACGTCCACGCGTATGCTGGAGAGAGAGCTGAATAAACTGGGGCACCGCGTCTTCATTGTTACGACGACAGATCCGCACGTAACGCACGCCGCGCCGCGGGTATTCCGGCTGCCCAGTATGCCGTTCATGTTTTTGCCCTCGCACCGGTTCACTTTTCTGTATTCACCCAAGCTGCTGCTCAATTTGAAGCATTTGAAACTGGATATCGTTCACACGCAAACGGAATTTCCAGTCGGTATCTTTGGCAAGATCGTTGCGGAATTTTATAAAATTCCTATCGTGCATACGTATCACACCATGTATGAAGATTATGTCCATTATATTGCCAACGGTCACTTGATTACGCCGAAAATCGCGCAGAAGTACAGCCGTATTTTTTGCAACCGCGCCAGGGCGGTCGTCGCGCCCGTCAAAAAAACCCGCGAGTATCTGCTGGAATGCGGCGTTATCCGGCCCGTGCATGTGATCCCTACGGGTCTGGACTTCGCGCCGTTCGCGAAGGAAAATTTCTCCCGGGAGCAGATTAATAAAATCAAAGAAGAACTCGGCATCGATCCGTCGGATCCGGTGATCGTCACAGTCGGCCGCCTCGCCAAAGAAAAAAGCCTCGACGCGCTGATCGGCGCGCTGCCGCCGCTGCGGCAAAAACTGCCGCGCGTCAAGCTGGTCGTCGTCGGAGCCGGGCCGATGCTGGGCGCCTTGAAAGATCTGGCCATTCAGCTGGGCGTGAAAGACGCGGTCATTTTCACAGGGGAACGGCCATGGGAAGTGATCCCGCTGTATTATCAGCTGGGCGATATTTTCGCCATGGCGTCCACTTCGGAAACGCAGGGCCTGACTTATATAGAAGCGATGGCCGGCAAAGTGCCCGTCGTGGTGAAGCGGGATCGAAGCGTGGAAGGCGTCGTCACGCACGGCGAAACCGGCTACTGCTTTGAACGGAATGAAGACGCCGCGGATTTGATGCACTATGCCCTTACGCATCCCGATGAAACCAAAGCGGCGGCGGAAAAAGGCTGGCGCGGCATCAGCTATCTTTCCGCGGCGCGCTTTGCAAAAGATGTGGAAGCTTTATACCTGGACATCCTGGACGCGGCAAATCTTAAGCAAATACATTCCCGTGAACGGTAAACTCGCGGTCTTCGTCTATCTCCAGCCCAGACGCCAGAGAGCGGTTGCCTATGGCCTGCACCAGGCTTTCTTTGGAAAGCTCGCCTTGCATAAACGCATACATCTGTCCGATCAGCGAAATGCCGTTCTCCACGGCTTGGTTGTATAACTCGCCGAAACTGGCCGTTGTTTCATTCTCATTCTCGTTGTCCCAGGGCATATACCACGGCTTTTTGTGAATGTTCAAATAATCGATGCCGTCTTTGACTTCCTGCTGATGGATGATGCAGGAAACCAGATGATCGCCCACGGTCAACTCTTCCGCCAATTCCATGAGGCGTTTGCGCCGCCCTTTTTTCGATTGTAAAATCCGCGTCACATTCACCATGTATCGCATGGCGCTGTACACCTCTTTCGGGGAAACGTCGCGCTGGTACGCGCCGGTAATGGCGGCGCTGACCATGCGCGCGATCAACCGCGCCTGATCGGCGTCGGTTTTGATCAGCTGCCACAGCTTCTTTTCCGAAGGCTTTTCACTGCTCATGACTTTAAGCATCAGAACGTCTATGGCTGTCTCAAAATTGCGATGGTATACGCTGTAACGCAGGCGCGACTTTCGGTCGCCTTTGATTTGAAAGCCGCTTTTGTAATACACATAAGGATGCGTGAAGCAGTCCAGCGAATAATGGCTTAAATACCCGCTCAAGTAAGAGAAGATGATAGGCTGCGCCTCTTCGTCCGCTTCGGCAAGCCCATCCAGCACATGTGAAATAAAAGAGCCGACCTGGGTCTTGTGCATGTCAATTCCGAGATTTTTCATGTTTTTCTTTATCAAACCCGGCAAATAATAAAAAAATATATCCGGCCCCTGACAGCCCACATTGTAAAGCTGACGATGATGCTGTATCAGGTTTTGCGCGCCAGCGGGCAGGCCGTTGAGCATGGCCTCCCCGCAGATGTAATGCGTGATGAATCCAGGCATAATGGATCATCCTTTCTGATATTGAATTATTTGCCATAAAACAAAATTTATTCAAGGAGAATATATGAGTTCCTACGATGATCAATATCTCACGATCGCGGAAAAAATTCTGGCGAACGGTTTTTTGGATCAAAACCGGACGGGCGTGGCCGCTTATAAACTGCCTCATCAGATTATGCAATTTGATCTCCGAAAAGAATTTCCCATTTTGACCACAAAAAAAGTGGCGTTTAAAACGGCGGTCAAAGAGCTGCTGTGGATATTCCGGGATCAGAGCAATGATGTCCGCAAGCTGCGCGAAGAAGGCGTGCGCGTCTGGGATGAATGGATGATGGAAGACGGAACCATCGGTACGTCGTACGGATGGGTAGTGAAAAAATTTCATCAGATAGATCGCCTGATCGACAGCCTCAAGCACGATCCCCAGAACCGCCGGATGATGATCAATCTGTGGCAGATTCCCTACTTGGACACAGGGGCGCTCTATCCCTGCTGTTTCGCGACCCTGTGGGACGTTACGGACGGCTATTTAAATTGTATTCTGCTGCAAAGGAGCGGCGACTGGGGGCTGGGCGTGCCGTTTAACACGTCGCAGTACGCCGCGCTGACCGCCATGCTCGCGCAAGTGACCGGCCATCAGCCGGGGCTTTTTACGCACGTCGTCAACAACGCGCATATTTATGAAAACCAAGCGGAGGCCATCCGTCTGCAAATCTCCCGGAAAGCCAGCGCCTATCCCGCGCCGGAGCTGCGTCTCAATCCCGCGATTCAAGATTTTTACCATTATACCATGGACGACATCCAATTGGTAGGGTATCAGTCGCATGAATCCATTAAAATGGAGGTGGCCGTCTGATGCTGTTTATCATATTGGCCGCCGCGCAAAACGGCGTCATTGGAAAAGACGGCGGGATGCCCTGGCATATCCCGGCGGATCTCCGGCATTTTAAAAAATTGACAATCGGCAAGACGCTGATCATGGGCCGCAAAACATTTGAGTCTCTGCCGGGCGTCCTGCCAGGCCGCCGGCACATTATCGCCACGCGCGGCGCGCATTGGAACGGCCCGCCGGGGACCGAAACCGTCCGCGATCTACAAGCTGTTCTGGAAAAACACGCAGACAGCGCGGAAAAAATCTTTGTCATCGGCGGCGCGGATGTTTGCGCTCAGGCGCTGCCCTACTGCGCGGCGGTTTATCTCACCGTGATTCACCAGGATTTTGACGGCGGCGTGCGTTTTCCCGCGATGGACGGGGATGTATTTGAACTGACCGGACGTTCGGAAACGCTCGCGGATCCAGGTTCTGGTTTGACCTATGAATACCAAACCTGGAAACGGCGCCTGCGTTTGGTGATCTTTGATATGGACGGCCTGATGTTTGATACGGAACGGCCATCCATTGAAAGTTGGAAAGAAGTGGGAATGCAAATGGGGCTTACCATAACGGATCGTTTTTTGCAAAGCATTGTCGGCTCGAACCACGCCACCCTCCAAAAACTTTTTGCGGAGGAATTTGGCCCGGACAATCGTCCGGACGATTGTCCGAGCAAATTTGAATCGGCTGTCGCGCTGAAAAAAGCCATTGTGGCCCGCAAGCTGGACGAGGAAGGTTTGATTGTCAAAGAAGGGCTGTTTGCCTTGCTGACATTTTTGAAAAAACGCGGGATTCAAAGAGCGGTGGGCACGGCGACAGCCACTGGCGCGGCGGAGAAACTTTTGCAAAGAGCCGGCGCCGCGTCCTGGATGAACGCGGTGATCGGAGGCGATCAAGCGGAGCGCGGCAAGCCGTTTCCCGATATTTTTCAAAAAGTGCTGGCGCGTTTTTCTTGCCCGCCGGAAAACGCGCTGGTGCTGGAAGATTCCCCAAACGGCTTGCTGGCCGCGGCCGCGGCGGGCATCCCGTGCGCCCTTGTGCCCGACACAAACGTGTCCACAAGCGCGTCCATATTTGCGGACACATCTGTGTCTGCGGACGCGCGCCAAAAAGCGGCGCTCGTGGCCCAGGATTTGCGCGAGGTCATGGAATGGATACGGAAGAATTTTACAAAAGGCTGAATCATTTTTGGGGTTCGTTCAGCAATTCTTTCAGCGCCGCAAAGGGGCTGCTTTTGATATCGTGTTCGTCCCGGCTCTGTTTTACCATATACGCCTGCACTTCTTTTTTGGAAGGCTGGCTGTTTCTCCGCTCCAGGAAGACGGCGTATTTTTCACTGAAGCCGCAGGAACATCTCATTTCTTTATGATCGCCGTCGCCCGTAAGCTCCATAAATTTTTGGCATTTCGGGCACCGCGCGCGCGTCGAAATCGAAAGATTCACCCGCGTGTTGCATTCGCGATCCTGGCAGACCAGCATCTTTCCTTTTTTTCCGGCCACTTCCAGCATGAACTTACCGCAGTTCGCGCATCGGGTGGAGGTTAAATTATCATGCCGGAAAACTTCCTGGCTGCTTTTGATTTCTTGGATGATGCTCGCGGTGTACGTCCGGATCTCCCGCAGAAACGCGGTTTTATCCAGCCGCCCTTCCGATATTTTGGAGAGTTTCTGTTCCCAGACGCCGGTCATCTCCGGAGACTTCAAATCTGACGGCGCTAATTTCAAAAGCTGCCGCCCTTTAGATGTAGTAAAAATGTCTTTCCCCTTTTTTTCGATGAGAAAAGAACTGAATAATTTTTCCATGACATCCGCCCGGGTGGCCACTGTACCAAGCCCGCCAGTCCTGCCGAGCGTTTCCGCAATGGATTTATCCCGTGAATCCAAATAGGGCGCGGGGTTTTCCATGGCGGAAAGCAAAGACGCCTCGTTGAAAGGCGCGGGCGGGCTGGTGCGGCCTTCGGTCATTTTGATTTGCCGGATAGCCATTTTGTCTCCAGCGCGCAGCTTCGGAAGGGTCTGCTCCTGAACAGCGCTTTCTTCCTCTTCTTCCTCTGAATCCGCTCCCTGATAAACCTCCATATAGCCCTTGGCCAGCGTCACTTTACCGCGAGCCACGAAAATTTCCCCGCCGATTTTCACTTTCAGCGCCGTCTGTTCATATTCAAAAGGCGGATAAAACACGGACAGAAACCTTGCCGTCACAAGGTCGTAAATTTTCCGCTCCTTGTCGCTCAAAGCCGCATAGTCCACGCTCTGTTCCGTGAGGATGATGGCGTGATGGTCGCCAACTTTGCTGTCGTCTACAATATTTCCGTTGGTTTTAAGCGGCTGGCGCAAAATATCCGCGCGCATTTTCGCGTAGGGTTTGGCGGCGGCCCGTATCCGTTCCGGCAAAGTGGGCACAATGTCGCTGGTGAGAAACCGGGAGTCTGTCCGGGGATAGGTGAGCGTTTTGTGCTGCTCATACAGCTTCTGCATAATAGACAGCGTTTCCTTGGGGGAAAATCCATATCGTTTATTGGCGTCCCGCTGAAGTTCCGTCAGGTCATAGAGCTGGGGCGGATATTTTTTCTTTGTGCTTTGCGTCACTTCCGCCACCACGCCCTCCCGCTGCATACCCAGGCCGGCCAAAAGGCCCGCGATTCTAGCTTGGTCAAAACAGCGCGCGCCGCCCGTTTTGCCATCTGTCCATGTCAGTGTGAATGTTTTCGCCATGTCTGTTACAGCGGAAAGCCCGTAAAATTTTTGCGGCGTGAAAGATCGGATCTCTTCTTCGCGTTTGGCAATGATCGCGACGGTGGGCGTCTGCACCCGGCCGCAGGAAAGCTGGCTGTTAAACTTGGCGGTGAGGCAGCGTGTGGCGTTGATACCCACCAGCCAATCCGCTTCGGCTCTCGCTCTCGCGGAATGAAACAGGTTCACGTATTGTCCGCCGTCTTTGAGATTTTGAAACCCTTCCCGGATGGCTTTGTCCGTGACGGAAGAAATCCACAGACGCCGGATGGGCTTGGCGCACTTGGTCTTTTCCAGAATCCACCGCGCCACCAGCTCGCCTTCTCGTCCGGCGTCCGTGGCGATGATGATATTCGCTACGTCCCCGCGGGCCAACTGTCCCTTGACGACACTGTATTGCTTCGCGCTCTGCGGGATGACCACCAGCTGCAATTTTTCCGGCATAATCGGCAGGTCATTCAAATTCCAGGTTTTATATTTTTCCCCATATGCTTCCGGATCCGCCAGCGTCACCAAGTGGCCGAGCGCCCAAGTCACTACATACTGGCCGCCTTCCATAAAACCGCCGCCGCCGCTTTTGCAGTTCAGCACCCGGGCGATGTCCTTCCCCACGGAAGGCTTTTCAGCAATGACCAAAGTTTTCATCAAAAATCTCCTTTGCGTTTTCACAAACGAAAATATTTACCGGCCATGTGGTCTTGACAAGTGAATCAACTGTGACGCCCTTTTTCGCAGATGCTTTTCTATGGCGGCAAGATGTTCCTCCGGCAAGTTAAGCCGGGGGTGACGGAGGAACGTGAAATTCAACATTTTGCGCAGTTTTTCCGTCTGCCGCGCGGTCATAAAGGATTGGCAGATACCTTCAAATGTCGTACCGTTATAGGCCGGAGCGCGGGTTTTCGCATATTCGTCCAGCGCAGCGTAATTTGCCGCGAAATTAAACAGGGAGAGTCCGTTATCGAAAATCGGCGCGGGCGCAGCGATTTCTCCTGTGTGGTTATTGCGGAGCAAGCCAAAATTGCCAAAGTGTCTGTCCTCGTTGTAAATCAGCGCGTCAAACACGAGCATATCCCGGATACTGTCAGCGAAATGGCCGCCGAGATTATCGTAATACTGGATTACCGCGGCAAGCCCGCCCGATTTTACAATCCGGGCTATCGGCACAAAGGCGGTATCCATGTCTGTGAACAGTTTACACTTTGACGCGAGTATGCCTTTCCAGTTTTCCAAATCGTAATGTACCGCATCCAAATCCATCGCTTTCGCAGCTTGGCTGGCGTAGTATTCGCTGTACGGTTCTCTGCCCGTATTAGACGCGCCGGATGTGCCGCCTTTATACAGATAAATACCATCGCCTTCGATGTACCGCCAAGCTTTTGGAAGCATTCCGTTTGTGGTGAGTTCCGGCGAGGTTGAAAACGCCGCGTCGCTCTGCGTCACGCCTGTATACGCCACGAGCGAGAGTATCTCGGAAAACCTATTTTCGTAAAGATTGCAGTCCGCAAATTTTCCGTCAAATGCCTCCGGCACAACCCAATAGCTGTCGTTCAGCGACAGCCCCTTGCATACATCCATAATGCCCTTTGTATCGCCAGCCGATAATCCGAGAGAGTGCAAAATTTCCCGCACAAAAGTTCTATTTTTGGGTATTACACGGCGCTCCAGCCATTGCAAAACGCCTTCGCCGGTCAATTCTAAGTCCAGCGGAAGCAAGGCCCGCTGTTCACCGATTTGCTTTATCTTCACCGCATATCCAATAGAAATATCGCTCGACAACTCGAACGAGAGCAGCGGCGTGTCGTAAAGCCGAAGCTCGTAATTTTCGCTCATGGCATTTTACCCCGTTGGCAGCCGCTCATCCAATTTCCGCGCAGGATACGCCCGCGCCTTTAGACGTGATGAATTGGCGGAGTTTTTTGTTGACGCGCTTCATTGCACTCCAGTATACGCTTCTTCCTTCAATGACACAAGCAAGCTTCGGGATTGCCGGCCAGCTTTTGTTCGTGCTATAATGCTGACAGGAGGGAGCTTATGAGATATAGAATCAACCCCAGGAATGGGGATAAACTTTCCATACTGGGCTTTGGCTGTATGCGGTTTCCGAAAGACGAGCAGGAAGCCGCGCGGCAAGTGGCCTATGCGATTGACCAGGGCGTCAACTATTTTGACACGGCTTATATCTATTCGGGCAACGAGGCGGTTCTGGGCCGGATACTGGCGAAAGACGGTTATCGTGACCGCGTGAAAATCGCCACAAAAATTCCGCCCTACATAGTGCGGAAATATGAAGATCTGGAAAAGATTTTCCGTACGCAGCTCACGCGTCTGCAAACGGATCATATTGACTATTATTTCATACATATGCTGACAGATGTAAAAATATGGGATCGTCTGAAAGACCTGGGGATATTGCAGTGGCTGGAGGAGAAGCGGCGCGCGGGGCAGATTGTCAACACGGGTTTTTCGTATCATGGAGGGCGGGACGCGTTTGTCCAGCTGGTTGACGCGCATGACTGGGATTTTTGTATGATTCAATACAATTTTCTCGACGAAAACAACCAGGCGGGGAAAAGCGGGCTTCAATACGCCGCCGCCAAGGGTATGCCCGTGATGATTATGGAACCTCTCCGCGGAGGCAAGCTGATCAGCGCCCTGCCCAAAGAAGTGTACGCGCTCTGGGAAAACGCGCATGTCAAACGGACGCCTGCGGAATGGGCTTTGCGTTGGGTGTGGGATCATCCGGAAGCCACAGTGGTTCTTTCCGGGATGAACACGCAGGCCATGCTGGAAGAAAATATCCGCATCGCTTCAGAAGTCGAAGCCCATTCTTTTACCGATCCAGATTACGCGCTGTTTGAGCAAGTGCGCGAGCTTTTGCGCAAGGCGATTCAAATTCCCTGCACAGGCTGCGGCTACTGTCTGCCCTGCCCGAAGGGCGTGGATATCCCGAGCTGCTTCTCGTCGTATAATGACATTGCCATTGTAGGGAAGGCGCGCGCCGTCAAGAACTACCTGATGCAGACCGGCATGCGGCCTGGGAGCGCCGCCGCCGCCCAGTGCGTGCAATGCGGCCAATGTGAGACGCACTGCCCGCAAAGTATTCCCATCCGCGACAGCCTTAAAATGACGTCGCGCGCGCTGGAAGGTTTTTACTTTAAGCCGCTTCAGGTTTTGCTCCGCAAGTTTATGAGATTCTAGAAGCAATAGAAAACCCCCGGAGGATGATTTTCCGGGGGTTCTATACAGACTTGAGAGTCCAAAGTTTTTCGATGCTATTTTGATGAGGGGGAATCATATGGCGCTGCTGGAAAGAGACAGAAGAACAGAAATCAATGTTTACGAAAACCCTGCGCTTCATCTGCCGGCAAAACACGCATTTTCGCATTGGAGCCCAGCGCCCTATTGGGTGTATGCCGCGGCGTTTCTGCTATTACATATTGTTTATAATCCAATGGCCGGACTTGAGCGGCCTATGCGGCTGTTCCTCTTGCTGGCCATATTAAGTGTTCTGGCGTTTGGCGCGTATCTCTATCGGAAGGGGCGGCTGACCTGTAGGCAGGCGGCGTTTTTGATCATGGCTGTCGGCGTTTTTATCCGGATGGCTTATGTGCTATATACGGGCATTTACACGCGCCAGCACGACGCGGGCGATACAGGCGGTACGGGTCATTGGGGATATATCTGGCATTTTACAAAGAATTGGTCCTTGCCGGCGACCAACGAATATCAATTATATCATCCGCCGCTGCACCATTTCATCGTGGCTGTGTGGTATCGGATCAATAATTTCTTCCAGATGAAGGCAGACAGAAATTTAGAGAGCGTTCAATATGTAACAGCCTTTTATTCTTGCTGCTTAATGACTGTTTCCTATCGCGTTTTTAAGAAATTAAGCCTTTCAGGGGCATTTTTACTCGCGGCGGTGGCGCTTACGGCCCTGCACCCGACGATGTTCATTCTCGCGGGGAGCATTAACAACGATATGCTCGTTACACTGCTGTATGTATCCTCGCTCTTGTGGCTGCTGAGATGGTATGAAACGCAATCCGTTAAAAATACCGTGTTCCTTGCGCTGTGTACGGGATTGGCGATGATGGCCAAAACGAACGCCGCCACGTTGGCGTTTGTAATCGCTCCTTTTTTTGGCCTCAAATTGTTCCAGCGCGGGAAAAGAGAAGTGAAATTAAGGCTGATTGGGAAGTTTGCGCTCTTTGGCTTTATTTCAATCCCGATAGGCATGTGGTATCCCGTCCGCAATCTTCTGATCATGAACCAGCCTTTTGGATTTGTTCCGGCTCTCGCCAACGATCAGTATATGGGAGATTTCTCTATTACGGCGCGTATTTTTTCTTTTCCGCTGTCTCAGTTATTTGAAAGGATCTACTGCAAGCCGGGGCTGGATTACAACCTGCCGGTTTATCTGCTGAAGAGCGCGGCGCTTGGTGAATGGGAGTATAACGCGGAAGTCAACGTGCTGGCGGTTTTGCTGATTGCGTTCAATCTGATCATCATTCTCGTTTCACTGGCCGCCATGGTTTACGCCGTCATCCGTAAGCGCGGTGAAAATCACCGGGCGAAATGGCCGCTGTTCGCGCTGTGGCTGACGCAGATGATTTCGATGGTTTATTTTTATATCCAGTTTCCCTATACCTGCACGATGGATTTCCGCTATATCGTGCCGACGATCATTTGCGGCGCCGGGTTTATCGGCATGGCGTGTCAGTCCGCCGCTGAAAAAGCGCCCGGTGTCTGGCGGAAAGCGCGTTATTGGCTCTTCGCGCCTGTCGTGTGTTTCTGTATATCCTCTGTCCTGTTTTATTTGTTTGTCGGCGGTATTATCGCCATCCCCGCCGCGCCCACAGTGACAGTGGACAGCAGACCTGTGGCGATCGCCGCGTATAACATTGACGGCAGCCATTATTTCAAACTCTGTGACGTGGCTTACGCTTTAAACGGCACAGCAAGACAATTCAATATGGAATTTGACAGCGCGGCGCGCGCAGCGGCGATCACATCCGGGGAGGCATATGCCGCTTCCGGCGATGAATTGGCGGCGGCGGGCACAGCAAACAAAACCGCGAAGCCGATAATGTCAACATTATTCGTCAATGGACAGGAACTTAAACTCACCGCCTATACGGTCGGCCATGGCAATTGCCATGGCGATTGCCACGGCGATTGCCACGGCGATTGCCGTAGCGACTACTTTAAACTGCGCGATTTGAGCGGCGCTTTGGGCTTTGATGTGGAATGGGATAGCGCGCGCGGCGCAATCCGGATTCGCGCAGGATAAAAAAAGAAGAGCCAAAATGCTGCGGCTCTCCTTTTTTGGGATCGATTATAATATGTACAGCGGCTGTTTTTGAAAATTTTTTGGGAGCTGGCAAGCTGTGACGCGCTAAATTCTTATGAGTATATGCTCAAATCAAATTTTATCAGCGGCAGCTGATATTATTCGCCGCGCACGCGGTATAGCACGCGTCGTCCGCGCAATAGCCGGGGTCACATGCTACAGCCGTGGCCTGAGACGCGGCTGCCACAGCCAGTGTGGTATCCTTTGCCAGCAAGGCGCTGAGAGGACTTTGATGCAGCCTGCTTAAAAGTCCGGAGAGTCCGGAAAAGCCAGAGAGCAAAGAAGCGCCGCCGCTTATGCTGGACTGTTCGTCAACGCTGAGTTCTTGAAAGCCCTGTGTATTGATTTTTTTCATATTCCATCATTCCTTCTCTTATGTTGAAGTTATTTTTTTCTTATGAAATCAAACTGTATTGCCAGCTCCAAAAAATTTCAAAAACAGCCGCTGTCATAAAGTGGTCGTCTTTGCGATTACAGATTAAACGGCTTCAGGAATTTCCACACGTCTGTGGGCTTGCCGTCAATATCGACGCTGACCTGGGCATACGCCCAGCCGTCCACTCTTTCGGGATCCACACCCGCCGCGATGAACGGATCGGGGTTCAGCACAAACACGATATCCTTATCCTGTTCTTCGCCTGTAGAAGCGTTGAGGCTCATATCTTTCGCCCACTCAAATAAGTTGCCGCCGCCGATATCGACGTTGTAATGGTCAAGCGACGCATGATATCCGACCGTCGTCCGGTATTTGCTGACGATTTGCTCATAGGCCGCGAGCGGTGTGGGATCGCCTTCGTACGTCAGCACATCACTGCCCAGTTTTTGGCCCATCATCAACATGCCTTCATAAAAAGCGTAATCCTCCGGCAGTTTGTCTGGTTCCAGCCCAGCGGCGGTAAAAGGCTCCGCGCTGATTTCCAGCATCACGTCATGCATCGGGCTTCTGCTGTAGTCCATACTCCAAATAAAGCGCGCCATGCCGTCTGGCGCTGCCAGCGACCAGCCCGCGTTCATTTCATCGGCGGAAACTTGATCGGGAATGATTTTTAAAATTTTATCGAAAGAGGGAATGGATTGCTGGCCGACCACGTCCAGCTGGCTTGTGAGCTTTGCGCAGCCGGTAAAAGAGAAGGCGAGTGAAATGCCGATCGCGGCCGCAATCGCAATCGCGGCTGGTTGGATTTGTTTTGGTTTGGCCTGTCTTTGTTTAATTTGTTTTTTCATCAAGATCGCCTGCCCTTCTTATGCCTTTATATTTTTAGCGTATGGGTTTAAATCTTTTTAAACGAAGCGCGTTTGTCAACACCGATACAGAGCTTAAACTCATGGCCGCCGCCGCGAAGATCGGATTCAGAAGCGGTCCGCCGAACAAGTATAGCGCGCCGGCGGCAATTGGAATCCCAATGACATTATAGCCGAACGCCCAGCAAAGATTTTGCTTGATGTTTCGTATGGTGCGTTTGGAAAGCTGGATGGCGGTCGGCACATCCATCAGATCGGAGCGCATGAGCACAATGTCCGC
>JAITPB010000070.1 GCA_031289625.1 Clostridiales bacterium
AGGGTAATGTCTGGTGAGTACAGCATCTGTGTGGTGACGAACGACATTTCTACGCGGGAGGATGCGGAATTTCTCGTCAAAAATTCCATTTTGCCGCCGGAGCGTATTATCGGCGTGGAAACGGGCGGCTGCCCGCACACCGCCATTCGAGAGGATTGTTCCATGAATTTGGAGGCGGTGGAAGAATTGGCCGAAAAATTCCCTGACACGCAGATTATTTTTGTGGAAAGCGGCGGAGACAACTTGTCGGCGACATTTTCACCTGATTTAGCGGACGCGTCCATTTATGTAATCGACGTGGCGCAGGGCGAGAAAATACCGCGCAAGGGCGGCCCCGGCGTTACGCGCTCAGATTTGCTTGTCATCAACAAGACAGACCTCGCGCCCATGGTAGGCGCGAGTTTGGCAGTGATGGCGGCGGATTCTGATAAGGTTCGAAACGGACGGCCCTTCCTGTTTACGAATTTGATGACGATGGACGGCGTTGATAAAGTTGTGGATTGGATTCAAAAAAGCGTATTGCTTGAGGAATAGTGCATGAGCGAATTATTTGTGAAAACAGAACATATAAACGGCAGGACAGTTCTATCCGACTGCTCATTTACCGCGCCCCTCAAAGTCGCCAAGCCATTTTACCGTGACGACGGCTATAGTGAAATAATGGTAATGTGCGCCAGCCCTGGTATGCTGGATGGCGATTGTTACGACATGCGTTTCGAAATAGGCGATAACACGGCTTTGATTATTTCGGGGCAGGCTTATCAAAAGATATTGAATACGGGAGGCGGCGCGGCGGAACAAAATGTGCGGATACAGGTTGGAGAAAACGCCGCGTTGTGCTATTTGCCGCGTCCCGTCATTCCATTTGCTGGGAGCAAGTTCCATTCCAGGATGTATGTTGCGCTCAATCGTTCCTCCATACTGTTTTTCGGGGATATTCTAACCTGTGGCAGAGGGGGCATGGGGGAGCGTTTTGCGTTTTCGGAGTTTACATCGCGAATAGCGGTGTCCGTTGAGGGGCGTCCCGCGTTTTTAGATAACAACCGATTATTTCCTGACGGCGCGGCCCTGGATGGGATTGGTTTTTTCGAGGGATATTCCTGTCAAGGGCTTTTGTATTTGTATGGATATGATAATGTTTCGCTGCCGCAATCAGACGGCATTGAAGCCGCTGTTTCAAAAGCGCGGGAAGGGTACGCGGCGCGTATTTTTGGCAATAGCGGCGATGCTGTTTATGAATTTGCCCAAAATATATTTTGCAGTTTTCGCTGTTCAGCGCGGAAACGGAAGAAGATTTGAAAAAACTGGAAGCATTGGAGGCGCCGATCATGAAACAGGCAATCGGGGCCTATCGGGTCTGCGAAGTTTTTCGCGCCACACGCGCCACAATTGTCTTGCTTTTTTTTGCTAAATCGCTCTTGTCGCGTTTTCCAGCCAAACGCGCTCTTCCGGCTTCAGGCAGGGCGATAATTTCTCGCGCGTCATCGCGTGATAACGGTTCAGCCAGTTTTTTTCTTCCGCGTTCAGCATGGACGCGTCGATGCCTTCCAAATCAATCGGACAATAGGATATGGTTCGGAATTTGAGGAACCGGCCAAATTCAGTCTCTCGATCTTCCTCTACCGCCAAAGTATTTTCCGTCCGGATACCGTATTGACTCTCGCGGTAGACGCCCGGCTCATTCGTAACAATCATGCCGGGTTCCAGGCGATGCGGGTTGGGTGGAAGGCTGATGCGATGCGGCCCTTCATGAACATTGAGGCAGAACCCGACGCCGTGGCCCGTGCCGCTTTTGTAGTCCATCCTGTTTTCCCACATCGGCGCCCGCGCCAAAATATCCAGGTTGGAACCTGTAGCGCCATGCAGGAACACGGCGCTGGCCAGCGCCGTGTGCGAACGGAGCGTCAGCGTAAAATCGCGTTTCATGGGCGCGGATACCGGGCCCATCACAATCGTCCGCGTAATATCCGTCGTGCCGTCCCAATAATGCGCGCCAGAATCCACCAGCAGCAAACCTTCCGGGCGTATGACAGCCGCGTTTTCCCCCGCGTGATAATGCATCATAGCCGCATTGGCCATATACGCGGCTATGGTGTCAAAACTGGGGGAAATATAATTCTCGCCCTGCGCCCGCAGTTCACGCAGTTTGCCGTCAATATCGCGCTCTGTGATTTGACCGGATCGCACGTTGTCTTTCAGCCAAATCAAAAAGCGAACCATCGCCGCGCCGTCCCGGATGTTTACATCTTCCAGGCAAGCGAGTTCCACGGCGTTTTTTACCGCTTTCATGCGCGTGGTAATGTCCGTGGCAATTTCCAGCAGGGGATGCTGTTCCAATTTCTGATATAGGCTGAAACTGGCGCGCTCGGGATTGATCAAAATGGAGAGCGCCGGATCGAGCGCCGCCAAATTTCCAATTTCCTGCATCTCTTTGAGTTCGACGCCGTCCAGCCGCAAAATTTCATTCACGCCGGCCACTTCATCCGCGTCCACGAACAAAACCACTTTTTCTTTTTCGATTACCGCGTAAGCTGGAAATAAAACTTCCGTATCTAAAACTTCCGCGCCGCCCAATTCTGTATCCGCGCCGATTCCGCGCAGGTTCATCAGCCAGGCAATGTCGTCCAGCGCAGAAAGCGGATAGACGTCCGCGTTCTGCTCCGCCATTTCCGCGCGGACTCTTTCCAGTTTATCGCGGCGGGATTGCCCGCAGAACCGAGTTGGATGATCTACAATCGTCCGCTTTGCCCCGGCGGGCCGATCCGGCCAGATCTCTCCTACCAAATCGATGCCTGTTTGCAAACGGATCTGCTTGAGGGCAATTTTGCGCCGCAACTTTGCGGCCTCAGCCGCGGATAACGTATACCCGTCAAATCCTATCGCGCCGCCGGACGGCGTGCGCTCTTGCGCGAACGTCAAAATATCTTTGACGCCCGGTTCCGTTGCGCGCACCAGCGCAATTTCAGATCCGGCCAGCTCCCTCTCCGCCTGGACATAATAGCGTCCATCCGTCCACAATCCGGCATAGTCCGAAGTGACGGCCATCTCAGCGCTGGAACCGGTAAAGCCCGATATGTATTTCACGGCGTTCCAGTATTCCGAAGCGATTTCACTTTGATGCGGATCGAATTTCGTAATAATATACATATCGATCTTTTCCCGCGCCATGCGTTCCCTCAGCGCGGCGATTTTTTGCGAAACAGTCATATCCTTAAATCCTTTCTCATCGTCTTCAAAAAGAATGGTTTGCGTGTGCGGCTGTGTCATTGGATTCTCATATCGCCTGGTTTGATCCAGGATATTTTATACAAAAACTCGCTGATGGCCAGCGAGACTACAGCCGGAATGATAATATACAGCAGCAGCATAGGGATCAGCGAGACAGCGCCCATCACAGAATACGTGGCTATCGGCCCCACGAGGCCCGCCGTACCCATGCCCGCCCCGACAGACGTTGTGCGCATTTGAAAAATAATGGTGGAAAGCAGCCCGCCCAGGCCGCTTGCGATCGTAGGCGCAATCCAGATCCGTGGATTTTTTACAATGTTGGGAATTTGAAGCATAGAGGTTCCAATGCCTTGCGCAAGCAGACCGCTGATTTTATTTTCTTTAAAACTGCAAACGGCGAAGCCAATCATTTGTGCGCAGCAACCCGCCAAAGCCGCGCCTGCCGCTATCGTACCGCTTTCGCCGCCGATTTGTATGGCGATGCACAGCGCCGCGGACGAGATGGGCAGTGTGAGCGCCATGCCAACCGCCGCGCCGAGCAGTA
>JAITPB010000141.1 GCA_031289625.1 Clostridiales bacterium
TTATCCGCCAGCGTCCAGACCGCGATGGCGCCGAGCGGTATGTTTTTGATTTCATCAGCGCCTACTTTGTTTTTCACATCCGCGTAACCGGCAAAAATTTCCTGCGGAGTATTGCCAAACTCTTCCGAGATATGTTTAGGCAAGCTCTCCCAGTTCCCATTTAAGCGTTCCCGCTTGTCAGGACAGAGCGCGCCTTCGATGTTCGCCACGAGAAAGCCAGGGATCATCAAAGCGCGCCCCATACATACCAGTTTTGTAAACGGAGCGCCCAGCGCGATCGCCTTGAAAATATGATCTTCCCGCGCGAACCCGCCCGCGAACGCCAGGTCTACTACATCACGCCCTTTTGCCGCAAGGATGGACGCGTATTCGTAGGCTTTCGCGTGCAAATGTATAGATGTTACGCCCCACGACTCCATCATGTTCCAGGGACTCATGCCTGTACCGCCGCCGGATCCGTCTATCGTAAGCAAATCCAATCCAGCGTCCGTCGCGAATTTGATGGACATGGCCAGCGCTTCCATGCCATAGGACCCTGTTTTCAGCGTGATGCGCTTATAGCCTAAAGAGCGCAGGTATTCCACGGAACGCATAAAATCTTTTTGGACATCGGCGGCCGTGGCTTTATCCGTATAGCCCAACCGGCTGTGACGCGCGAAAGATTTGATCGCGCCGTCCTTGAAAGCTTCCTGGACAGCAGGCGCCGTCGGGTCGGGGTCGACAATATAGCCGCGTTCCTTCAGGAAAACAGCGTACTCCAGGTTCGTAACCTGTATCTCTCCGCCTATATCTTTAGCGCCCTGCCCCCATTTAAGCTCTATTACGACCTTGTCTCCATATTGATTGATGAGATATTCCGCCACGCCGTTGCGCGTATCCTCAACATTCATTTGAACGATAATGGCGCCGTAGCCGTCGTAATATTTCAGGAAGCAATCTATTCTGCGCTCCAGCTCAGGCGCTGATTTGATTCTGCCGTCTTCCAGCACGGATTTTTTGTCAACGCCCACGACGTTTTCGCCTATGACAATCGGGAAACCGACAATCGCGGCGCCAATGGCAAAGGATTCCCAATATTTTTGGGCGATAAAGGTAGAACCCAGCGCCCCCGTCATCACGGGAACCTTTGACTTTG
The DNA here is from genome assembly GCA_031289625.1 of Clostridiales bacterium. Taxonomy (GTDB): domain Bacteria; phylum Bacillota; class Clostridia; order Lachnospirales; family WQUN01; genus JAITPB01. The sequence continues at coordinate 1,136 of JAITPB010000141.1, forward strand.
TTTTGACGCCTTTGCCAAATGAGGTTTCAACAGAAACATTGGGGAACACGCAATTGTCCGCGCTGTCCGTTAAGCCGTCGGATAATCCATAGGCGCCGTAATTATAGCCTTGAATTCTGAGGTTATTGTAGCATACGCCTATGTGGTTGGTGTTGGCGCTGCCCGCGGTAACGGATCCGAAATCCCGGGGATAGAGCAGCTTACGGCCTTTCATCGACGACATCCATGTTTCGCATTTGCCTTTGCAATCTGACCGGCAGAGGGTGCAAAGGCCCGACTCCGCCGGGTTGCCGCGGTTGGCCGTGTTGAGGACGTCATTGTTTTTTGGATATTGAAGCATGTCTTCCTCCTATAAATAAAAATAGGTCATATCAGAGTGATTATACAACGGCCAGTACAGAGATTCAAGTCCATTTACGTTTCTGTTTTCAATGCCTGGATCACGTCCGCGACGCGTTTGTATTCCATTTTCATACTGACCCGGTTGACCGCCAGACGCGCTGAAACCACGCAAATTTCATCCAAAATCACCAGCCCGTTTTCTTTCAGCGTGGAACCGGTCTCCACAATATCCACGATAACGTCGGATAAACCCACCATCGGTCCTAATTCGACGGAACCGTTCAGTTTAATGATCTCCACCGCGCGCTTACTGGTTTGGTAAAAATAATCGGCGGCGATGGCGGGATATTTCGTGGCCACCCGGAGGGCGCCGCATTTTATGTACTTCGATTCCATTTCAGGCGGGCCCGCCACCACAATCCGGCAGCGGCCAAAATTTAAATCCACAGTTTGATACAAATCCCTTTTTTCTTCTAGCAATGTATCCGCGCCCGCAACGCCGATATCTGCCGCGCCGTATTCCACATACGTCGGCACATCGCTCGCTTTCGCGAGAAAAAAACGGCTCTTTTTTTCCTCGTCCGTATAAATCAATTTGCGTGATTCGCCCAGGATATCCGCGCGCGTCTCCTCCGAGACCAAGCCGATCCGCGCAAACAAATTCAAAGCTTTGTCCGTCAGCCTGCCCTTGGCCAGCGCGTATGTCAAATATTTCATGAACCACCCTCCATCCGTTCAGGGGAATCGTGGGAAGCCCGCAGCAGTTCTTCCACGGTGACGGAACGGATTTCCCCCGTGGCCGCATTCGCTATCTGCACCCGCACGCTGTCTTCAAAAAACAAGACGCCGGGAATATTTTTCCGGCGGACATAAGACATGATATCTGGCAAGTCGTCCTCTTTGGAGAGCGCAGCCAGGCTGTTTTCCACGCGCAAGCCCTGTCTGCGCAGTTCGTCGCCGGCCGCCAGCGCCATTTTCCGGCCAGACGGCGTAAACGCCAGCAGCACGTCCGCGGCCTTTCGCGGCTCATCTATCGTCCGCCCGCTCAACACGGACATCAAATGATCGATTTTAATCGCGAAGCCAACAGCGGGAAACGCCGGGCCGTACCGCGCGATCAAACCGTCGTAGCGCCCGCCGTCCAGCAGGGAAAAACCAATCCCGTGACAATACCCGCGAAACAAAATGCCCGTATAATAATCCAAATGGCCGGTCATACTCAGATCAAAAACCACATAGGGAGAAACGCCGTAATCCTCCAAAATTTCATGCAGCAGCTCCAAATGCTCCACAGCCCGCAGCGATTTTACATTTTGCGTCAGCGGCTTCATCTTCCGCAGAACATCCGCGCCGCCGATCAGCTTGTGGAGGCCGGAAAGCGTTTCTCCAGGCGCGCCGGATATATTTTTCTCTCGCGCCAGGCGTTCCGCCGCCGCCCAGTCGCGCTCCGCCAGCGCGCGCAAAACCGCCGCCTGATCTTCCGCAGGCAGACCCGTTTCTTCCAAAATTCCGCGCAAAAATTCCGCCTGTCCGATGTCCACGCGGAATTCAGTCAACCCGGCGGCCAGCAGGCTGCGGATGGCAATGGCGATCACTTCCGCGTCGGCATCCGGCGAATTCAAACCGATCAATTCCACGCCCGCCTCTGTAAATTCTCCCGCTTTGCCTTTATAACTTTCATGACGCCGGAAGGCGTTTTCCACGTAGCAAAAACGCAGCGGCGCATCGTCCCAAGAATAATGCGCGGCGGCCATGCGGGCGATGGGCGGCGTCATATCCGAGCGAAGCGCTAAAATATCCCCTTCCTGATCCAAAAAGCGATACATCTGCTTGGGAGGCGCCGAGCCTTTTCCCTCAAACACTTCTATGTACTCCAACATAGGGCTGGACACCGAGGCAAAGCCGTAACGGTGGAAAACTTCCTCCACGCGCCGCTCAATTTTTAATTTGAGCCAATAGGAATCCGGCAAAAAATCTTTAAAGCCGTCAGGCGTGTGTAATTTGTTATCGCGCAAAGGGCATCCTCTCCTTTCGATTATTGTAGCGGATAATTCTTTTTCTGTAAAGGCGTGAAAAATGGGCGTCTGCTCATAACAGGCGCTCATTTTTATTGGGATTTTGGCTTTAATGAATGATGAGATGCTCTTAACAATTCTGTAACATCTTATGAAACCGCCGTGACACACGAACAGGACAACCGCATCAAATTAATTTTTAAGGTCCAAGGGCAGAAACAAATGGAATTAAGTGGAAAACAAATAGGTATTTGAGAGCAAACGGAAAGGGACAAAGATATAGGAAAGTGCAATTTCGAGTTAAGTTCAGAAGGAAAGTGAAAAGGGTATACTACACC
>JAITPB010000153.1 GCA_031289625.1 Clostridiales bacterium
TTACGTCCACCTTGTGCTGGATGCCAGTAACGATGGCGGGCAGAAGTTTCGCGCCGATTTTGATCCAATACTCCCTGCCGGGGATCAGAGGCGCGTCGTCCATCCAAAGCAGCGAGGCCGCGAATTCTTTGGAGATTTTCACCTCGGCGTTACGGGTCAAAACGCATCCCCGTGAAACGTCCACCTCGCGATCCAGCTGAATGGTCACAGGCTGGCCAGTTATGGCGCGGTCTACCGGCCGGATGGGTTTGTGGCCGCCGGCCTCGCCGCTGGCGAGAATAGACTTGACAATGGCCATTTCGCCGCTGGGCAAAGCCGTTATGGTATCATTGACGCGAATTTCTCCGGCCTCCACCTGTCCCTGAACCCCCCGGAAAGTATGATCTGGCCGGCAGACCCGCTGCACGGGCATGTAAAAGCCCGCCTCAGACTCATCCGCGGACTCGTCTGCGGAAACGTCAACCATCTCCAGATATTCCAAAAGAGTTTCTCCGCGATACCAGGGCATATGCTCCGAGCGCCGGGTGAGATTGTCGCCCTCGGTGGCGGAAACGGGAATCACCGCCGTGTTCGGGAGCGAGAGTTCCCGCCGCAGCTGCTCCACCTCTTCGGCGATGGCGTCATAAACTTGCTGGCTGTAAAGCGCCAAATCCATTTTATTGACGGCAAACACAAAATGACGGATGCCCATCATAGCGCAAATCCGCGCGTGGCGGCGGGTTTGAACCAGCACGCCCTGGACGGCGCCGATTAAAATCACCGCCAAATCCGCAAACGACGCCCCCACGGCCATGTTGCGGGTATATTCTTCATGACCGGGCGTATCGGCGACGATAAAACTTCTCGCGTCGGTGGTGAAATAACGGTAGGCCACGTCAATGGTAATGCCCTGCTCCCGCTCCGCCATGAGGCCGTCCAGCAGAAGGGAATAGTCAATGGCGCCGCCGCAGCTGCCCACCTGGCTGTCCAGCAGAAGCGCCTGTTCCTGATCTGCGTACAGTAGTTTGGAATTATAAAGAATATGCCCGATCAAAGTGGATTTTCCGTCGTCCACGCTACCGCAGGTGATGAATTTTAAAAGCCCGGCGTTCTCCATTTAAAAATACCCCTCCCGCTTGCGGCGCTCCATACTGCCCGCGGCTTCGCTGTCGATGACCCGGCTGGTGCGCTCCGATGTGGCGGAGGCTAGAGTTTCCGCAATTACCGCGTCTAATGTATCTGCCTCAGACTCAACCCCGCCGGTCAGAGGGTAGCAGCCCAGTGTGCGGAAACGAACTTTTTTCCGTTGGAGCGTTTCTCCTGGAAGCAGACGCATCCGCGCGTCGTCCACCATGATGATGTTGCCGTCACGAAAAACGACAGGGCGCTCTTTGGCAAAATAGAGCGGGACAATTTCGATCGCCTCACGGCGTATGTACTGCCAGATATCTCTTTCCGTCCAATTTGAAATGGGAAACACGCGCATACTCTCGCCCTTGTGGATCCGGGTGTTGTAGAGCTTCCACATCTCTGGCCGCTGATTTTTGGGATCCCACGCGTGATTTTCACTGCGGAAGGAAAAGATCCGCTCTTTCGCGCGGGATTTTTCCTCGTCTCGCCGCCCGCCGCCAAAGGCCGCCGTAAAGTCATATTTTGTAAGCGCGTCTTTCAGCGCCTGGGTCTTCAATATATCGGTATAGGCGGCGCCGTGATCAAAAGGGTTGACGCCCTGCGCGATGGCTTCCTCATTGCGGTGGATCAGCATGTGAACGCCGAGTTCTTTTGCCCGCCGATCGCGGAAGGCGATCATTTCGCGGAACTTCCAGCCTGTGTCGATATGCAGGAAGGGGAACGGCGGCTTTTCCGGATAAAACGCTTTCAGCGCCAGATGCAGCATGACGCTTGAATCTTTTCCAATCGAGTAAAGCATGACGGGCCGTTCACATTCGGCGGCCACTTCACGAAAAATAAAGATGGCCTCGGCCTCCAATTTATCCAAATACGTCAGCGGCATATTATTCTCTCTCTCCCAAAAACCTCACAGAATGACATATTATCCATATATACATTAAATTATAATGGCTCGGCGGATAAATGTCCACAGCGATTTGCGCAATCGTTTTATAGAAAATGGGCCGCAAGGAACTTGTTATATAAATCCGAGTGTGTCCCTATACGAGTCAGATAGAGGATTAGATCGCTATCGATTATTTCGTATATCAGTAGCCAATCCGGTTGTATGTGGCACTCTCTGCAACCCACAAAATTCCCAACAAGAGCGTGATCTTTGTACATTGGGTCAAGTGAATCACCGCTTGCTAAAATCTTGATTGTTTTTGTAAGCAAATCAAGGTTGTAGCCGCGTTTTTTCACACGTTTCAAGTCTTTTTGGAATCTCGTGGTTGGCTTAACGGTATATTTCACGACAGCAACTCCCTCATCATCTCCTCAACATCGGTGTAACCCTTGTAATCGCCGGGATTTATTTTCATCTGCTGAACTTCCGCGAGGGCTTCTAAGGTTTCGCTGTTATAACATGGCGGCTTCAGCTCGAAAGGAAGCCCGCCTTCCATAATGGACTTGTGAAGAAAGATGTTGACTGCTTCGGTAAGGGAAATGCCAAAGCGCGAAAAAACCTGCTCTGCGCTAATTTTGATTTCAGGGTCAACTCGGATATTTATACTTGATGTTTTGGCCATAATAAATCACCTCGTCAAAATTATACTGCAATTCGTTCACAATCGCAACGCGTTGAAAAAAAATTTCAAAAACGGGAAGAGATGGAATTTATTTATGAGAACGAAAATTTTTGTAACGGCTGATTTGTCTCATTCATAGATTGGTGTGTATTTAATGGGCGAATCAAAAATCATAAATCATCTTGAAAGAAAGGTGACGAAAATTGGGTACAGGTTATGAACTGAAATATGATTCTTACGGCAGCGACGTGCTTACCTTGCAAAAAACGCTAAACGCGATTGAGCCTTATTATGCACAGATCGGCAAGCTTGATGAAGACGGAATTTTCGGAAACGGCACCAGAAGCGCGGTAATTGCTTTCCAGAGTATTTTCGGCCTTCAACCCGACGGTATCGTAGGGTCCGTCACAGGGAACAAGCTCATGCAGGTATACGCTTCTGTCAGCGGAAGCGGCGGTGTCAGTAACCCCGCTTATATTTATCCAGCCATCTATCCAGCGCTGTACCCAACGATTGCGGAGAATGGCACGGTCTGCTGCAGCCTCAATGTTTTACAGCAGCCACTCATCACGGTTATTCTGATGAAACTGCTGCTGGGTTGTTAGCCATTAGGATGGTTCATTGCCGTGGAGGGCGTTCTCCAGAGATGGGACGCATTCGCGGCTTTTTTTATTTCCCTTCCCCCAATGCTTAACCACCCCGCCCTTCGGGTACCCCTCCACGGAGGGGAATATTAACCTGTTGACAGTGAATAAAATGTGCAGCAGTTTATCATAAGCCGCTTAGGGAAGGCTATTGTCGAACATGACCCGCGTTTTGCTGTCAGTTGAACTTCAGTGCGTTTTGCATTATAATGGTTAAGACAAAAAACTTTGCACGGATTTGACAGAGGCTTGTTATTGTTTTAACATGAGAGCGGTATGATATGGTAGGTTTACCATCCATCCACATTATGATGAGGTGACAAAATGAAAAAGAAATTTTTGCCTGCCGCTCTCCTGCTTTCCCTTGTGACTGCCTGCTCCGCCGGTGCGCCGCGAGACAGCGCCATCACGGTGATTTCCCGCGAGGACGGTTCTGGCACCCGCTCGGCTTTTATCGAGCTGTTCGGCGTGCGGGACGAAGATAAAAACGATAACACGGCGGCTTCTGCGGAAATCACCAACAACACTGGCGTCATGATGATTTCCGTCGCGGGCGATAAAAACGCGATTGGATACATATCGCTCAGCGCTCTGAATGATACGGTGAAAGTGCTGAAAATCGAAGGCGTGGAAGCTACAGCCAACAACGTGTCAAATGGCAGCTATCGTATTTCCAGGCCGTTTTTTATCGCGGCAAAAGGTCAGCCCAGTGACGCCGCGCAAGATTTTATCAACTTCATGTTAAGCGCGGACGGGCAAGCCGTCATTGAGGCCAACGGCTATGTCCGCGTCCCCGATAACGGCCCCTTTACCAGCGCGAACGCATCTGGGAAAGTCGCTGTCGCAGGTTCTTCTTCTGTTACACCGGCCATGGAAAAGCTCAAGGAAGCCTATCTGTCCATAAACTCCAGCGCCAACATTGAAATTCAGCAAAGCGATTCCTCCACTGGCATGACGGCGGCTATAGACGGCGTATGCGACATCGGTATGGCTTCGCGTGAATTGAAGGACAGCGAAATTGAGAAAGGGCTCGTTGCGGAGCGAATCGCCCTGGACGGCCTCGCGGTGATTGTGAATCAGGATAACGCCATTGACGATTTATCCAAAGAAGAGGTGAAATCCGTCTACACCGGCGCGATCACGGCGTGGAGCGGTCTAAACTCATGAAAGAAAAAATCATGCAAGCTGTCTTTGCCATAATCGCGTGCGTTTCCATTTTGAGCGTGACGCTTATCTGCCTTTTTTTATTCGTCAATGGCATTCCCGCCATCGGCAAAATCGGCCCGCTCGCTTTTTTGAGCGGTACGGCGTGGAAACCGGACAAAAATATTTTCGGCCTCGCGCCCATGATATTAGGCAGCTTGTATGTGACGGCCGGCGCAATCCTGACCGGCGTGCCAACAGGCGTGCTGACCGCTGTGTTTATGGCGCGGTTCTGTCCCCAAAAGCTGCACGGCGTGCTGCAATCCGCCGTGTCTCTCATGGCCGGCGTCCCCTCGGTCATCTACGGCTTTTTCGGCTTAATGGTCATGGTTCCCGCGATTCGTTTTTTGGTTGGCGGCAGTGGCAAATCCATGCTGACCGCGGCCATTTTGCTGGGGATGATGATCTTGCCGACCATCATCAATGTTTCGGAAACCGCCATCCAGGCTGTGCCGGAAAGTTATTACGAAGGCGCACTGGCGCTGGGCGCGACGCATGAGCGTTCCGTTTTTTTCGCCGTGCTGCCCGCCGCGCGCTCCGGGATTATGGCGGGCGTCATTTTAGGCGTCGGGCGCTCGATAGGCGAGACCATGGCGGTTATCATGGTCGCCGGCAACCAGGCTGCTATACCAGACAGCCTGACGCACGGGCTGCGGACGCTCACGGCCAATATTGTGATGGACATGGGCTACGCGGCGGATTTGCACCGGGAGGCGCTGATTGCCACCGGCGTGGTTTTGTTTGTCTTCATCTTAATCATCAATGTCTTGTTTTCACTGGCCAAAAGGGGGCGGACACAATGAAAAAATTGTGGAGCCATTCGCCGTCCGCTTTCTGCCTTCGTTTGATCACCTACCTGGCCGCCGGTCTGTCTATGACGCTCATTGTTGTTCTGGTGGGTTGTATTTTGATCCGAGGCGTTCCTCATCTATCGCTTTCTCTTTTCGCGTGGCGCTATAACAGCGATAACGTTTCGCTGGTTCCCGCGTTTATCAATACGGTTTATATGACGTTTTTCTCTTTGCTGATCGCGGCGCCGCTGGGCATTTTTGCCGCCGTCTGGCTGGCGGAATACGCTAAACGGGGCAGCTATTTGGTGAAAGCTGTGCGGCTCGCGGCGGAAACGCTCGCGGGCATTCCCTCTATTGTGTACGGCCTGTTTGGTTATTTGATGTTTGTGGTGTTTCTCAAATGGGGCGTATCAATGCTCGCTGGCGCGTTCACGCTGGCCATCATGGTGCTGCCGCTGATCATGCGGACAACGGAGGAATCGCTGCTGTCCGTTCCGGACGCTTTCCGGGAAGGCAGTTTCGGGCTGGGCGCGGGGAAACTGCGCACTGTGTTCGCCATCGTGCTGCCGTCGGCCATGCCCGGCATTCTGTCCGGTGTGATTCTGGCGACAGGCCGCATCATGGGAGAAACAGCGGCGCTCATTTATACAGCGGGTACGAGACCGGAGATCGCGGTCAGCGCGTTTGACTCATCACGGACGCTGGCGGTACATATGTATAATCTATCCAGCGAGGGGTTGCATTTGAACCAGGCTTACGCCACGGCTGTGGCGCTTTTAGCGCTGGTCATCGGCGTTAATTCGCTCTCCAGGTTTATGGCCCAAAAAATCGCGGGAGGCCGCAATGGGTAAAATTGAAGTTTCAGAGCTCGATTTGTATTACGGCGCCTTTCGCGCCCTCCAAAAAGTCAGCCTTTCTTTTCAGGAAAAGGAAATCACCGCGCTCATCGGGCCGTCTGGCTGCGGCAAATCCACTTTGCTGAAAAGCATCAACCGCATGAACGACCTGGTGGAAGGATGCCGCGTCACCGGACGGCTGACGCTGGACGGGGAAGACGTTTACGCGCCATCCATGGACGTGAACCTCCTGCGCAAACGCGTGGGCATGGTTTTTCAAAAACCGAACCCTTTTCCCATGAGCGTCTATGACAATATCGCCTTTGGGCCGCGCACGCATGGCATACGTTCTCGCGTGGCGCTGAATGAGATTGTAGAAAAATCCCTGCGGGACGCGGCCATTTGGGGTGAGCTTAAAGACAGGCTCAAAAAAAGCG
>JAITPB010000186.1 GCA_031289625.1 Clostridiales bacterium
TTTTTTACTCAGCCTTTTATTGCTTCATCATATCTTGCCTTGATAAATGCCTTTTATTTCATTTCTTATCCGGTTTGGCTTGCTAAAGGCATGGAAATAAATGGGTGCGGTTCTCCTGCTCAGGATGGCTAAAGCGATTGACAATAAATTTCCAGTGGGTTAAAATGTTGTCAAATGGTGAATGGGAAATGATTTTAAATTTTGATATAGATTCAACCTTGATAGCATGAGTCTGCGTAGCCCACTGGACAAAATTGAGTGGTAAGAAACCTCTACATTTCCTACCACTATTTTGACATCACCTTCCAGGTGCCCATGCCTGGACGCACCTAATAAAAGCCCCTGCGCGGTAAACACGCTAGGGGCTTTATGCTCGTATATTTTTTTATGGATAGATAATCAGAAGGTTTCAAGAATCGTGTTATACTCACGAACGGAAAATATTCTCGGCCGCGAGTATAATTATTTCCAACTGCTTATAAATTCCGGTCGGGCCTCTCATTTGGAAAAAAATTGACAAGTTTTCCGATATGCTTTATTATAATCACATCATAAAATCAGAAAGAAGGCTGTTTACATGGCAAATCAAAAATACCGCTTTGAGACTTTGCAGGTTCATGCGGGGCAAGAGCATCCGGATCCAGCGACCGACGCCAGGGCGGTGCCCATTTATCAAACTTCGTCATATGTATTCCCCAATTCAGACAGCGCGGCGGCGCGCTTTGGCCTGACCGAGCCAGGCAACATCTACACGCGTATTATGAATCCGACAAACGACATTTTTGAAAAAAGGATCGCGGCGCTGGAAGGCGGCATTGCGGCGCTCGCGCTGTCTTCCGGCGCGGCGGCCACGACATACGCGATTCAAAACATCGCGCGTTCCGGCGATCACATCATTGCGGCGAAGACCCTGTACGGCGGCACGTACAACTTATTCGCCCATTCCCTCGTGGATCTTGGCATTGAGACCACTTTTGTCGATCCGGATGACATAGCAGGCTATATCCAAGCGATTCGCCCCAACACGAAGCTGATTTACATCGAAAGTTTGGGCAATCCCAATTCCAGTATCATTGACATTGAAGCGCTGGCGCAAGCCGTCCATGCGCAGGGGCTTCCGCTGATCGTGGATAATACGTTCGCCACGCCGTATCTGCTGCGTCCCATCGATTTGGGCGCGGACATTGTCGTGCATTCGGCCACGAAATTTATCGGCGGCCACGGCACGTCAATCGGCGGTGTGATTGTGGACAGCGGGAAATTCGACTGGGCCGCGTCAGATAAATATCCCGGCCTTTCCAAACCCAGCCCCAGCTATCACGGGATGGTTCTGACGGACGCCGTGGGTGCGGCCGCTTATATCACGCGCGCGCGGGTGATTCTGCTGCGCGATCAAGGCGCGGCGCTGGGCCCGTTTAACGCGTTTTTGTTTTTGCAAGGCTTGGAAACTTTGTCTTTGCGGATTGAGCGGCACGTCGAAAACACAATTAAGACGATTGATTTCCTAAACAAGCATCCGAAAGTCGAGCGCGTAAACCATCCCTCGCAGCCGGACAGCGGTTACAAGGCGCTGTACGATCGGTATTTCCCCAAAGGCGGCGCGTCCATCTTTACCTTTGAGCTCAAAGGCGGCGCGAAGGAAGCGCGGGCTTTTTGCGACAAGCTCGTCATCTTTTCTCAACTGGCCAATGTGGCGGACGTAAAATCGCTCGTCATTCATCCCGGCAGCACCACCCATTCTCAAATGAACGAGGCGGAGCTTCTGGAAGCGGGCATTAAGCCGAACACCGTCCGGCTGTCCATCGGCACAGAACACATCGACGATCTTCTGGAAGATTTGGATCAGGCGTTTGCCTGAACAGGCGCACTTATATGAAACATTTCCATTTCGTGATTGTTGCTGTATTGTCCGTCATCAGCGCGGTTTCTTTAATTGCGGCTTATCTGGTATGGACCAATACGCAATTAACGAGGCGGACGCAAGAAAATACCATTGCATTACTCAATATCCGCATTGAAGATCTGACGGCGCGGGCAGACGCGCTTTCCGAAAAAAACGAAGATTTACAAAAGCATGTTCAGATTTTACCCCATGGAGATGGAATATACCATAGCTTCACCCTGGATGATACAAGCGATGATATTTTAATTTTCGCTGATTCACGCTTCCCGCCGGAATTGGTAGAGATGCTGTCCAGACATTTTACCGCGATGTACGCGGGGGATACGGACGGTTTTCAATCGACGATATCACCGCCCGACAACGATTGGGTTCTGGGTTTTCTGAAAAAACAAAATGAGCCATTCCAATTAAAAGCCATCCTGATGTGGGCGCCTGCCGATCAAATTGCATTTGGTGAAAACTTCGGCGCGTACTTGCAGGCCATGCTATTGTATGACGACAACCCATGGATTCCGGATTTAAGAAGTGTTTCTTACACTGTGGGCGTTACAAACCACAGCGGCGATCGCAGTGGCGATTGGTTAGTCTACGATTATGATTAATATTTTTTTCGTACGTATTTTTTTGGCCCGCGCGCTCAAACTATGAGATAATCCATAATACCAATGATAATTTGAAGGAGGCTGTTATGCCCGCAGCATATCTTGTGCCGCATCCGCCGCTGCTGGTTCCCGGCGTGGGCCAGGGTGATGAGATTCCCCAGACGCGCGCGGCGTATGAAACCGTCGCGGCGGAAACCGCGGCGCTCCATCCCGAAACTGTCGTCATCATTTCGCCGCACAGCGTCATGTACGCCGACTACATCCATATCTCGCCGGGCAAGAGCGCGTCCGGCAGTTTCGCCGCCTTCGGCGCCGGGCATATCCGGATCTCCGCGGCGTATGACGATGAACTCGCTGCGCGCATGGAAGACGCGGCGAAAGAAGCCGGCATTTTTGCCGGAACACAGGGCGAAAAAGATCCGAGCCTGGATCACGGCGCGCTGGTGCCGCTTTATTTCTTGAAATCTCCGCGCATCGTCCGCGTCTCCCTGTCCGGCTTATCCATGACAGATCATTACCGGTTCGGCATGTGCGTCCGGCAGGCGGCTGAATCTCTGCCGCGCGAAACGATATTGATCGCGAGCGGGGATATGTCTCATAAGCTCAAAGACGACGGGCCCTATGGCTTCGCGAAAGAAGGCCCCGAGCACGACGCGTTTGTGCAGGAATGCATTTGCGCGGGCGATTTTCGCAAGCTGATGCGCATTGAACCTTCCCTCTGCGAAAGAGCGGCTGAATGCGGGATGCGCAGCCTGGCGGTGTTGGCGGGCTATCTGGACGGTTGGAAAGTGGAAAGCCGTCTGCTTTCGTATGAAGGGCCTTACGGCGTCGGCTATTTGACCGCCGCTTTTTCGGGCGATGAAAAAGCGCCCAGCTTGCTGCCGGACATCCTGGCGGATCAAAACGCCGCGATGGAGGCGGCGCGCGCGCAGGAAGACGCATTCGTGCGGCTGGCGCGTCAGAACACAGAACACTATGTGCAAACGGGGCAAACGATCGGCCTGCCAGACGATTTGCCGGAGGAAATGCTGCAAAGACGGGCAGGCGCGTTCGTGTCCATTCATAAAGACGGGAACCTGCGCGGCTGTATTGGAACCATCGAACCGGTGCAGGACAACATCGCGCTGGAAATATTGGCCAACAGCGTTTCGGCGGCTGTTCACGATACACGTTTCGATCCCATTGCCGCGGACGAATTGGAAAAATTAACGTATCACGTGGATGTCCTGTCGCCGCCTGAACCCATCCAAAGCGCGGATCAATTGGACGTGATCCGTTACGGCGTGATTGTCTCGCGTGGAAACCGGCGCGGTTTGCTGCTGCCCAACCTCGACAGCATTGACACCGTGGAAAAACAGATTTCCATCGCCCTGCAAAAGGGAGGCATCCGGCCAGAGGAATCTTACGGCATGGAGCGGTTTGAGGTGAAGCGGCATTCATGAGGGAAGCTCTGTTTTATCAAAAGGGCGCGGAAAATGTCCGCTGTGGGCTTTGCCCGCACGCTTGCGCGATCAAAGACGGCGAGGCCGGGTTCTGCCGGGTGCGGGCCAATCGTGGCGGAACGCTGTACGCTCTCGGGTATGGAGAAATTTCGAGCCTCGCGGTGGATCCCATCGAAAAAAAACCGCTGCGTCATTTTTATCCGGGCCGTGTGATTCTTTCCGCGGGCAGTTACGGCTGCAACATGCGCTGCGGCTATTGCCAAAACAGCTCCATCTCGCAGGAGAAACCCGTCACGGAATCTATCTCGCCGGATCAAATGGCCGCTCTCGCGCAATCCATCCCGGAAAATCTCGGGATCGCTTTCACATACAACGAGCCATTGATGTCGGCGGAATATTTGCTGGATACAGCGCCGTTGATCCAAGACATGGGCCTGAAAGCCGTCCTGGTCACCAACGGCCTAGCCTGCCGGGAACCGCTGGCGGCTGTTCTTCCCTTTGTGGACGCGATGAACATTGACATCAAAGGCTTTACACCGGAATTTTATCAAAAATTGGGCGGCCGTTTGGAGACCGTCAAAGAAACAGTTGAACAATGCGCGGGGATGTGCCATGTGGAAGCCACCATGCTGGTGATTCCGGGCGAAAATGATTCGGACGCGGAAATGATCGCTTTATCCGAATGGCTGGCTGGAGTTTCGCGGGACATTCCCCTGCACCTGAGCCGCTTTTTCCCTGGCTATAAAATGAAAGAGAAAGCCGCGACGCCGATAGAAACTTTGCGCCGTTTGGCTGGCTTGGCTCATCGCCATCTGGAACATGTATATCTGGGAAATGTTTCCTGAAAAAAGCCGCGGATAATATTATCCGTGGCTTTTATGGGTGTGCGCCGCGCAGAAATTCCAAGAGAAATGCATCAAAATAAATGAAAGGCTGAAATGGCAGATACAAAACGTTTTGCCGCGTTTATCCCGCGATGATTTGCGCCGCTTTTTCTACTAGATCCCATCGAATCGCATCGACGAACCCGCTGATGTATTTGGTTTTGTCTGTACCGTAGTCGATAAAATACGCATGTTCATACATATCCATCACGATAAGGGGATATCCGCCGCAGATTAACCCCTCGTCATGCAGATCCAACAAAATATTCCGATACGTCTGCGTGCGCTGCTCATAGAGGAAAATGACCCATCCGCGCGCGGATAGGCCGCAGGCTTGAAAATCTGCTTTCCAATTTTCAAAGCCACCGAATTGTTCCTCCAAGATCCGCGCGGTTTTATCACCTGGCCGTGTCTTTTCGCCGCCCAGCAGTTGGAAATAGCGTTCATGTAAAATTACGCCGTCTAATGCGTATGTTTCTCCCTTTTTGAGGCCCCTGTACTGGCTATAGGTCGCATTTGCCTGCGCCCTGTCTTGGCAGGAGGCCAAGTCTTTTGTGATCTCCTCCACTTTTCCCACATAACCCGTGTAGAGTTTATAGTGCTCGTCAAACTGTTTTTTGGATAAAAAATGGGTCTGATTATTAAATTTTCTCGCACTTGTCTCCATATTCCACCTCATAGAATGATTATGCCGCGCGCAGTATATACTATATTCGCGGCTGGATTGTCCGGTTCGTTCCAAAATAAGGAGGCTTAGGAATGGCAATATATACAAGCACCATGCGTTTTACAGGTTTGTCTGGGATTGATACTGAATCCATGATCACGGCCTTAATGAAAGCAGAGGGCATGAAACTGGACAGACTCAAGCAGCAAAATCAGCTCACGCAGTGGACACAAAGCGCTTACCAAAGTACAGCGGCTGTTTTAAAAACGTTTTCCAATAATTTTCTAAGTCTGGGGAACGCGGCTAGCGCGCGGCTGAGTACGTCATATCTAAGCAATACCAATACAGTCAAAAATAAAAACGGGCTGGATTCCACCGCAGTGAAATTGACCTCCTCTGTCAACGCGCAAACCGGCAGCTATACGATGAAAGTCTCACAGCTCGCGCAGAAAGACGTTTACGTCAGCCAAGGGACAGTCAACCAGGGCAGCATACAAGGCGGAGTGGATTTAACGGCTTCAGCGAATCTGGATAAATTGCGGGCGAATGACAGCTTTAATATTTCTTTGGATGGAACCACGAAGGCCATCACCTTCAGCGCAGAGGATATCACCGAGCTGAACGACGGCAGCACGTCGATGATTGATTTGATCAACGACAAATTATCCAAAGCCTTTGGCTCGGAGACACTCACCGGTGGGCCAACCCAAAAAGTCAAAGCGGAGTTGGGGGCAAATGGCCAATTGGAAATTACGACCAACAAAGGCCATACCGTGTCTATTTCCAGCGGCCCCGCGCGTAACACGGCGCAGACCGGCGCGAACGATATCAATTTGTCCGATTTGCACCTCACGGATGCTGATTCCACCTTTGACTTGAACGTCAGCGGCGCAAGTATCTCCGTCACGCTGAACGAAAATTCGACCGCGGAAGATGTGGTCCAGCAAATTAACGAGGCGATACAACAAGATGCTTCCATCACCAGCGGCTTGAAAGCGTCTCTCTCAAAGGATGAAAATGACCATGTTAAGCTGGTATTTTCTGTAGGCAGCACAGTCGATACGGTTCATGTCGCAGACGGCGGCGGCGGCTTGCTGAGCGCTTTGGGGTTCAACAGCCCTGTGGATATCGAGCCAACCAATGTATTGGGCAACTTGGGCCTGACTTCAGGCGCTTCTACGAAAATGGATCTGTCGCGGACGCTGGGCGACGCTTTTCACATTACAGGCGACGTTTCTTTTACCATCAATGACGAGACCTTCACCTTTTCCGAGACAACTTCCGTTCAGGATATGATGAGCGAGATCAACAATAAAAATATCGGCGTGACGTTTAGCTATGACAGCGTGAATGAAGGCTTTAAACTTTCCTCGAACAGCACCGGCGCAGTGAACAGAATCAACGGCGGCAATCTCTTTTCGGATGACCCAGACGGTTTTCTAGGTACCGTACTGGGCTTTACCAATGATCCCAGTAGTGCGCTGGGCGCCTCCAGCGGGCAGGACGCCGTTTTTGAGTTTAACGGAATTCCAACCACCCGTGACAGCAATTTTGTGGACATGGGCGGCTTAAAAATGGAATTGACCGGGGTGACGACGGACGAAACCGGTCCGTTGAGCATCAATGTTTCCAAAAACACGAGCGCGACCCTGGATTTTATCAAAGGGTTTGTGGACGCGTACAACACGATGATTGACGGGCTCAGCGCGCAGCTCAACACCAGCAGGCCCAAACAAGACTCTTACAATTATTTTACGCCTTTGACGGACGAACAAAAAGAAGCTATGAACGAAAGCGACATTACCATCTGGGAAACAAAGGCCAAAACAGGTCTGCTGTACAACGACGACCTGCTGTCCTCCATTTCCCGGAATCTGCGCTCTATGCTCTATACGCCTGTACCTTTAGACGACAAGCCCGCGAGCGATCCCACGCGGAAAACGATCAGTTTGTTTGAGATTGGCATCACCACGACGAGCGACTATCAAAACGGAGGCAAGCTGGTCATTGACGAAACCAAACTGAAGGCCGCGCTGGAAGCCCGCGGCGACGACGTGGCGGAATTGTTTACCCGGTCTTCATCCGTCAATTACACCGCCGGAAAGAACGATTCCCAGCGCATCGCGGACGAAGGCCTTGCCGAGCGCATGAACGACATCATCAACAACGCGATAGGATCAAAAGGCACGATTACGCAAAAAGCAGGCCTTCAAGGCGATTCCTTTTCCGAACTGTCCAGTACCATGTATTTGACTTTAAAAGATCAAAATGAGAAAATCACCGCCATGCTTACGTATTTGCAGAATAAAGAAACCAGCTATTATTCTATGTTTTCCAAAATGGAACAGGCGATCACCGCGGCCAATAGCCAAATGTCCTATATGCAAGCCCAGCTTGGGATCTAAGCCTGGATTTTGATGGCAGAAAGAAGGCGCATTGTTTTGACGGCCACGAATACGCAGGAAAATATTTTGACGTTATACAAAAAAAAATTATCGCTTATGCGGCAAATACGGCGTATAACGGAATCCGCCGCGACAGGCGGACGGATAGACGCGGAAAAATATATCGCGCTGGTCAATCAGCGTGAAAAAATTGTGACGGAACTGAAGCAATTGGATCAGACGGCGCGGGCAAATGCGCCGGAGTTTTATGATTTCACCGGCGAAGTCTCCCAAATCAAATCCGAGATCGAGCGGATCGCCGGAGAAGTCGTGGCTTTAGAAGAGGAATTGACCAAATCCCTGCCCGCGCTGATGAACGAGATCAAAAGCAATTTGAAAAAAGCCAAGGATGGGCAGCATTTGGGCCGGGCCTACCGCGTCAACGCCAGTATCGTTTTTGGCGCTCAATATGATATGAAGCAGTAAAGGCCGCTTCACACGGCGGCCAGAAAGGGAAAACTATGCCAGCAGCAGCGCAGCTTTACAGTAAATACGCGGATAACGCGATCACCATGGCGAGTAAGGAAGATCTGACGCTGATGCTCTACGACGGGGCGCTGCGCTTTATCAACCAAGCCATCGCCGCCATGGAAGACAAGGAAATGGAAAAAGCGCACAATCTCGTTGTGCGCGTGGAAGATATTATACGGGAATTTCAGATGACCTTGGACTTTAAATATGAGATAGCCAATCAATTCAACGACTTGTATGACTACATGTATCGCCGCCTGGTGGAGGGCAATATGAAAAAAGACCCGGGCGCTCTTGAGGAGGTTCGCGAGATGATCCGCGAAATGAGGGATACATGGAAAGAAGCTGCGGTCTTGGCAAAACAGACATAAAAAGTTATAAAAAGTTATAAAAAACCGCGGCGTATCACCGCGGTTTTTGTATACGCGTTTTTTCAAATCTCCTTGCGTTATTTTGTGCATTATTTTGGAAATATTGAAGAATAATAACAGCAGAATATAACCTGCGAGGAGATGTTTAGAATGAGATGTAAAATTTTCTTGCTTTTATTTTGCCTGACCGGCTTTGCCGGGATCGCCGCGGGCGCTGGCCCGGGCATGGGCTCGGCTGACAGGGGCGGCTATGGCTTTGTGGAAATATCCAGAACCTCCATGCCGCGGTATGACGCCGAGGCCGTTGCTTACCGGCATGAGACCGGCGCGTCAGTCATTTATCTCGCCAATGAAGACGCCGAAAAAACATTTGGCATTGGATTTAAAACTGTGCCGCCCGACGATACCGGTGTGAACCACATCATTGAGCATTGCCTGCTCAATGGATCGTCGCGCGCCGGCGGCGTGAACTTTACCTATTTGATAAACCATTCGGCGGCTACTTTTTTAAACGCGATGACATTTTCCGATTTTACCCTCTACGCGCTCGCCGCGCGGGACAGCGAGGAATATCGCGGGCTTATGTGTACTTATTTGGATGATGTTTTTTTTCCAAAAGTTCTCAGCGACAGGCGTATATTTGAGCGGGAGGGCTGGCGGCGCGGCCAGGATGGAATCAACGGCACAGTCTACAGTGAAATGAAAGGCGTGTATTCCACAGACAAGGCGTATTTGGAGCGGGCCGTCGCCCAGGCCCTGTTTCCGCACACGCCGTCCCGGTTTGATTCCGGCGGCGTTCCGGAAGCGATTCCCCAATTGACATACGAAAATTTTGTAAAAGTCTATGAACAAAATTACCATCCTTCCCAGGCGCTTATTTTTCTCTACGGCAAGCAGGACATTCAGGAAACCTTGAAATTATTGGATGAAAAATATTTATCTGTCTTGACAAAACAAGATCCAGAGCAAAAACCAAAAATCGTCCATAAAAACGCCTTTGATAAAAATGCCTTCGAAAAAGAGGCGGCTTTTGCAGAGCCAGCGCGCATGAACGTTTCTTATCCTGCCCGGGAAGGAAGGAATACGCTGGCGATCGGCTATGTGCTCGGCGACCGATCCGACGCGGTTCACGCGTCAGAAATGGAACTCTTTTCCGATTTACTGGCCGGCAAAGCGGACAGCCCGCTCAATCAAGCCATCCTTTCCCCAGCATTGGCGGAAAATGTCTATACCGAATACAACAGTATGCTGAATCAATGCGTTTTGCAGATCATCTTGGAAGGCGTGGAGGCGGGCAAAACGGACGCGGCGGAAAACGGCGTCTATGCATGTCTGCAGCAGACGGCGCGCCATGGGATTCCGAAAGAACAGATCCAGGCTTTGGCCAATCGTCAGGCCTACTTCCTGGCCTCCTCCCAGAATCAGCCGCGTCAAGGGATCAACGCAAACATTGAGATCATGGCCGGGTTTGTTTACGGGCATCCCATCGGCGAAAAAGAATACAAGACAGCGCTGAAACATTTGAATCAAAATCTGATTCAAAAATCAGCGTCGGCGCTGCTTCAAAATCAGCATCGCTGTGTCATCTGGCTCAGCCCTTCGGGGGCGCCCAGCGGGAACGCCGCGGTCGCGACCACGACCGCGACCGCGATTGCGGTGAGGCCGGACGCGGAAAATCCGGCGGGCGCGGGCGGTCAAAGTCCGCCCCTGCAGGCCCATGAACGCCTTCGCGGGTATACTACAGAAAATACGCTCCCCGATCCGCCCATCTATACGCAGGAAGAAGCCGAAGGCGTCCGGATGATTCACACCAAACTCAATACGCACGGCGTTTCTTCTCTGCATTTTTATCTGGACGCGTCCGCTTTGCCGCAGGTGCTGCTCGGTTACGCGCAGATCCTGGCCTCTACTTTGGGGGACTATGACAGCCTGCCAACCCGTTACGCCGTGAATTTAGGAGAGCTGCGGGGATATTTCGCCTCCGATAATTTGTACGGATCAGAAGACAGCTTTACGCCCAGAGCGCATTTGGCGATCAAAACGCGGGACGCGCAGGTGAAAGAGCTGACGGCGGCGGCGGCTTACTTGCTCGATCCAGATCTTTATCCAGACAAAGCGGCTGTCAAAAGCTATTTGTTAAAAACAAAGTCAGCGATGGAGAACGAGTATGAGACGCACATGCCTTGGACGGACTGCTTGGCAAGAATATCGGCCGCGGGCCGGTTTGATTATGAAATCAGCGGCCCGGCTTATTTTGCTTTTGTCCAGGATTTGCTCCAGGATTTTGACCAGCGCTGGCCTTCTATCGCGGAAAATATCATTTCCGCCAAAAAAACAATCTGGAGCCAAAACAACGCCGTGATCAGTTTTACGGGCTCCGATCGGTCTTACCAAATTTTTCGGAAAAACGCCGCGCCGGTTTTATCGCGCTTGACCGCCGTGAAGCCGGCCCAACAGCGCGTTTCTCAAAATTATGACTTCCCCGCGCTGGAAAAGCATCCGCATTATGAGTCGCGGCTTTCCCAAACATACGCGATCCTGCAGGGCGGCAGCTTTCAAAAAGCGGGACGCCCGTACAACGGCGCTTTTTTGGTGACGGCCAGTTTAATCAACTATGATTATCTTTGGCCCAAGATACGTGACGAAGGGGGCGCGTATGGGGTAAACGTTATGGTGACGCCTGGCGGCGCGGTTTTGCTGCGCTCCTGCCGGGATCCCAACCTGAGTTCTACGTTATCGGCCTATCAAGGCATTCCGGATTTTTTGAAAACATTTCTGAGCAGCGCGGAAAGCGCTGGATACGAAGGCGTCCGGCGGCACGTTTTAGCGGAATGGGATGAGCAATGGCAGCCTTACCGCCTTTGGGATTATGGCGCGAAAGTGGAACTGGGCTTGATCGATCCGGAGGCAATCCGCCAAACGCGCTTTGAAATTCAAAACGCGCGGCCTTCGGAAGCGGAATGCGACCAATATATTTGGGAAAGGATTTTGGCGCAGGACATTATCGCCACAGGCGGAAAAAAAAGATGATTGATGGGCTCTCCCGGGGGGAAAAGGGGAGGGCCTTTCTGCCGTCAGGCTTTCAGCAGGGCTTTTGCGCGACGCATAAGCTGTCAAACCAGCTAATATATTTAATATTACTACCCGTCTATTGATTTATGCCGTCACAGCAAAACCGCGGCGCAAAACGCTGCGAAAAATTCCGTAGAGGTGATTTGTCATGCGCAGAACTTACAGTCCCAAAACGCCCGTCGAGACCAAAAAGAAGCTGCTTTTTTTTCTGTTTTTCTTAGAGATCGCCGTCGCGGCGCTGATCGGGCGCGTCTTTTATATTCAGGCGTTTCAAAGCGCGTTTCTCCAGAGCGAGGCGTATAAACAGCAAACCCGCGACCGCCTGATCACGCCGAAGCGCGGGAGCATTCTGGACAGAAACATGATCTCCATCGCGACGTCCGAGACCGTGGCGTCCGTCAGCGTCATTCACAGCCAGATAAAAAATGCGGAAGAAGCCGCCAGGGTCTTGTCCGCGAAGCTGGATATGGATTATAATACTGTTTTAAATAAGGTTTCAAAAAAGGTCGCACTGGAAAGAATTAAAACAAAAGTGGAAAAGACAACCGCGGATGAAATCCGGTCCTTGAACCTGCCGGGCGTGCGCGTCGACGAAGACATTAAGCGCGTGTATCCTTATGCCACTCTCGCGTCCCAGGTCATTGGATTCGTCGGGAAAGACAATCAGGGCATCATCGGCCTTGAATCCAAATACGATTCGGCCCTCAAAGGGGAAAGCGGCAAAATTCTGACGGAAACAGACGTGGTCGGGCGGGAGCTGCCCCAGGGGCGGGAATACCGCATGGAACCCAAACCCGGAGACAATCTGGTCACGAGCCTGGACGTCGTGCTGCAGCAGTTCGCGGAGCAGACGATCGAAAAAACCATTGAGGTGAAAAGCGCCAAACGCGGGGCCATTATTATTCTGAATCCGCAAAATGGGGAAATTTACGCCATGGCCAACAAGCCTGACTTTGATTTAAACGATCCGTTCACCGTCAGCAGCCCCGAAGTGGCCGCCGTCTGGGATACGATGAGCGACCAAGAGAAGAGCGACGCGCTCAACCAAATGTGGCGCAATTTTTCTCTGAATGATACATACGAACCTGGTTCCACTTTTAAAATTGTTACGTCGGCCGCCGGCCTGGAAGAAAAGGTGGTCGACGTCAACAGCCCCTTTTCCTGCACGGGTTCACTGACCGTCGGCGGCAGACAGATTAAGTGCTGGCGTTATCCGCGCGCGCATGGCGGCGAGACATTTTTGCAGGGCGTGGAAAATTCCTGCAACCCTGTTTTTATGGAAGTAGCGGCCAGGCTCGGTACAGAAACCTTTTACGACTATTTGGAGAAATATGGCTTGAACGAAAAAACAGGCATCGATCTGCCCGGCGAGGCGAAGGGCATCTTATATAAGCCGGACAAAATCGGCCCGGTGGAACTGGCGACGATGAGCTTCGGCCAGTCGCTGGCCATTACGCCTTTGCAATTGCTGCGGGCCGCGTCCGCCACAGTCAACGGCGGGTATATGATTACGCCGCATATCGGCACGCGGTTGTTGGACGCCAGCGGCAATCTGGTTCAAGAGATCGAATACGAAAAAGGCCGGCAGGTGATCTCGCAAGAGACTTCGGATAAGATGAAAATGATTTTAGAGAGCGTCGTCTATTCCGGAACCGGAAACAAAACGTATATCCCCGGCTACCGCGTCGGCGGGAAAACCGCTACATCCGAAAAACTGCCGCGCCGGAACGGAAAATACATCGCGTCGTTTTTGGCGTTCGCGCCCGCGGAGAATCCCACGGTCATGGCGCTCGTTTTGATTGACGAGCCGCAGGGGATCTATTACGGCGGCACAGTAGCGGGTCCCGTCATGAAAGAATTGATGGAGAATACCCTTCCCTATTTAAATATACGCCCGCAATATTCAGACGAGGAAGCGAACTTGCCGGAAGCGGTGCGGATCATTGTGCCGGACGTGCGCGGCCTGACGCTGGAAGACGCGAAAAAAACGCTCGCGGAGGCAAAATTAAGTGAGGATGTCATCGGGGAAGGAGACCATGTGTCGGATCAATTTCCGCTGCCCGGCGAGATCGTGAACCTGGACACGAAAATATTGCTGTATCTCACAGCATAAGGGGGCCGTCTTGTATGACGCTGAAAGAAATTCTCAAGGGCTTGGAGTATGAGTGGGTGCAAGGCCGGAACGCCGAAGTGAGCGGCATTGCCATCGACTCCCGCAAAGTGCAATATGATTCTTTGTTTGTATGCCTGAAAGGGCTTCGCTCCGACGGGCACCACTTCATCGCGAAAGCGGCGCAGGCGGGCGCGTCCGCTGTTTTGGTCCAGGACAGCCAGGAAGATTATCCAGAAAACGTCACGGCCGTTAAAACGGACGACACCCGGAAAGCGCTCTCTTACGCCGCCGCGAATTTTTTCGGCAACCCTTCTCAATCGTTTAATCTCGTCGGCGTCACCGGCACCAAGGGTAAAACCACCACCACGTATCTGCTGGAAAATATTCTGCGCGAATGCGGCCGCAAAGTCGGCGTTATCGGCACGTTGGGCGCGAAGATAGGCCCGCGCAGGCTGGATATTCATTATGACACGTCCACCACGCCGGATCCGGTTGAACTCCAGCAGATTCTCTCCGTCATGAAAGAGGAAAAAATCAGCGACGCCGTCATGGAGGTTTCCTCACAGGCGCTGGCCTTCCATAAAGTGGACGGCGTTAAGTTTAACATTGGCATTTTTACCAACCTTTCTCAGGATCATTTGGATTTTCACAAAACGATGGAAAATTACCAGCAAGCCAAAGCAAAGCTGTTCACGCAGTGCCGTTACGGCGTCGTCAACGCCGACAGCGAGGCGGGGCTGTATATGACGCGTCAGCCTGGCTGCGAATACATGACTTTCAGCATCGACGCGGAAAGCGATTTGCGGGCTGAAAATATTCAATATTTAGAAAACGGGCTGGAATTTACCGCGCGCATCCATGAAACGGACGTTCATTTTTTTGTGCCAATCAAAGGCCGCTTCACTGTGTATAACACGCTGGGCGCCATCGGGGCGGCGCTGCTCATGAATATCCCTGTGGAAAGCATTCAGAACGCGCTGGCCGTCATGAAGGGCGTGCCGGGCCGGCTGCAAAGCGTGCCGAACAGCCGCGGCCTGCATGTCATTGTAGATTACGCGCATTCGCCGGATTCGCTGGTCAATATCATCAACGCGGTGCGGGAATTTACCCAGGGCAAATTGGTCACGCTGTTTGGGTGCGGCGGGGACCGGGACGCTTTGAAAAGGCCGATCATGGGCAAAATCGCGGGCGAATTGTCCGATTATTGCATAATTACCTCGGATAACCCGCGCGGCGAGCCGCCAGGCAAAATCATGGAGCAGATTGAGAGCGGCCTTGCCGACACGCATTGCCCTTATGAAAGCGTCCTGGATCGCAAAGATGCGATTTTTCGCGCCGTCTCGCTGCTGGAAGAAGGCGACAGCCTGATTGTCGCGGGGAAAGGCCATGAGGACTATCAAATCATCGGCGATCAGATCCTCCCGTTTGACGACATGAAAATCACGCGGGAGGCGCTGGCTGCTTTGGAGGCGCGCGCATGAGAATGAAGCTTTCGGACGCCGTCCAGGTTTGCGGCGGCGTCTATCGCGGGCCTAAAGAGGATTTATCCGGTGAAATCACCGGGATATCCACAGACACGCGGGCGGAACTCCAGGGAAAGCTGTTCATCCCCTTGAAAGGCCCCCGCTTTGACGCGCATGATTTTATCGGGGCCGTCTGGGAAAAAGGCGCGGCCGCCGCGCTGTCGGAACGGGATGTTATCGCGGACGATGTTATCGCGGACGCGGGGATTGTGATACAAGTCCCATCAACGCTTCAGGCTTTGGCGGATCTCGCCGCCGCTTACCGGGAGCGGTTCCCCATTCTGGTTACGGCGGTGACAGGCAGCGCCGGCAAAACCACGACGAAAGACATGATCGCGTCGGTGTTGTCGCAAAAATACAAGACGCTGAAAACAGAAGGAAACCTAAATAATGAAGTGGGTCTGCCGCGTATGGTTTTCCAATTGGATGAAACGCATGAGGCGGCGGTTTTGGAAATGGGGATGAATCATAAAGGGGAGATTCACCGGCTCAGCCGGATTGCCCGGCCCGATATCGCCGTGATCACGAATATCGGCGACGCGCACATGGAAAATCTGGGCAGCCGCCGCGCGATTCTCGAAGCCAAAGTGGAAATTTTTGATTTTATGCAGCCGGGCGGCGTTTGCATCCTGAACGGGGACGATCCCTTGCTGCGCTCTTTGGAGCGCGAGCCAGGTTTTTGGGAAAAAATCAAAGAAAAAAAGATGATCTTCTATGGCCTTAGCCCGGACAAATGTCCGGACAATCGTCCGGACGATTGTCCGGCGAAAAATACCGTCTGGGCGGATGACATTCGGGAACTGGGCACAGACGGCGCGCGCTTTCGCATTCACCGCGCCGTCTGCCAGGGAGGCCATTGCGGGGAATCGTCCTTTGAGGTTCATATCCGCTTGCCCGGCAGACATATGATCGCAAACGCGCTGGCGGCGGCGGCGGTGGGCTGGGAAATGGGCGTGCCGCCGAACGCCATTCGGGCGGGGCTCGAAACATTTACCCTTTCCCAAAACCGCATGGAGATCATCCGCACGCCGATCTATACCATACTCAACGACGTATACAACGCCAACCCTTCTTCGATGGAAGCCGCGCTGGACGCGCTGGCGCTCATGGGTTCTTCGCGGCGTAAAGCGGCAGTACTGGGCGATATGCTGGAGCTGGGCGTTCAGGCTGCCGCCTTGCATGAGGCTGTAGGCCGGTATGCAGCGCAAACGGGAATCGATCTTTTGATCGGCGTGGGCGAATGGGCCGCGCAAATGCTGACGGGTTTTTGTTCGCAAAAAACGGAAGAACAAAGGGCCGTTTCTTTTCACCGCAAGGAAGAATGCGCGGCACGGCTGGAAGCCTTGCTTCAATCTCTGCTGCAGCCCGGCGATCTGATTCTGATCAAAGCGTCCCGCGGAATGGCGTTTGAAACCCTGGTGAAACAATTGGTGAAAGAGGCTAGATATGGACAGTGATCTAACGCCCGCGGTATACGCCGCTTTAGGGGCTTTCGCGGCCAACACGATTTTATGCCCTATCATTATCCCCTGGCTGGAAAAATTAAAATTCGGCCAGTTCGTCCGGGGCGACGGCCCCAGCAAGCATCTGAAAAAAGCCGGTACGCCCACGATGGGCGGCATCATGATCATTCTGAGTTTTGTTTTCATCGCGATTTTATTCGAGGGACAGCATTCAGAAAATCTGGCGCTCATTTTAGTGACGCTGGGCTTTGGAACAATCGGATTTATCGACGATTTTATCAAAATCACTAAAAAACGTTCGCTGGGTTTGAAGGCCTGGCAGAAAATGCTGGGAGAGCTTCTGATCACCGGCGCGTTTGCCGCGTATCTAATGAATGTGAGGCAAGCGCCGGGGCAGTCGGTGGTGTATATTCCATTTTTGCACAGCAGTTCCATCGATCTCGGCTGGTTTTATGTCCCTTTCCTATTTCTGGTGATGCTGGGCACCGTCAATGGCGCCAATTTTACCGACGGCCTGGATGGATTGGCGTCCGGCGTTACCGTTTTGATCACGGCTTTTTTCTGTTTTGCCGCGTGGGCCATGGGCAGCCCCGTGCTGCCGCTGGCGGGCGCGGCGGTGGGGAGCCTATTGGGGTTTCTGCTGTTTAATTCTTACCCCGCGAAAGTATTTATGGGCGACACCGGCTCGCTGGCGCTGGGCGGTTTTGTGGCCGCTATCGCCATACTGCTGAAAATGCCCTTGTTCGTGCTCATCGTCGCGCTGATTTATTTGCTGGAAGTTTTATCTGTCATCATTCAGGTGAGCGTTTATAAGATGACGCGCAAGCGCGTTTTTAAAATGGCGCCGATACACCACAGCTTTGAGCTATCCGGCTGGTCGGAGACAAAAATTGTGGCGCTGTTCTACGTCGTAACCGCGATTCTCTGCCTGGTAGGCTATCTGGGCGGGCGGTATATTATATAGCGGAGGAAAACGCATGGATTTCGCGAAAAAAAAAGTGATCGTGTGCGGCATGGCGAAAAGCGGCTTCGCCTCGGCGGAATTGCTGATCCGGCTGGGCGCGCGGGTGACGCTGCAGGATATTAAAGAATTGGAAAAGCTGGACGCGGCTTCGGCTTCGATCGCGTCCGCTTTGGAGCGAAAAGGCGCGGCGCTGTACCTCGGGCGCAATCCGGATGAGATCGTACGGGAATATGATTTGGTGGTCGTCAGCCCGGGGCTGCCGGCTGACCTGCCGTTTATGGAGAAAGCGCGGGCGGCGGGCGTGCCTGTCTGGGGGGAAATTGAGCTGGCTTATTCCCTCTGCCCCTGCCCGGTGATTGCGATTACGGGAACCAACGGCAAGACCACCACCACCGCCCTGACGGGCGCGATTTTGAAAAGCCACAATCCCAAAACGGAAATTGCCGGTAACATCGGCGTACCTTTCGCGGAAAAAACGGCAGATTTGACTGCGGACGCGTGGGCCGTGGTGGAAGTGAGCAGTTTTCAGTTGGAGACGGTGCAGACCTTCCGCCCTAAAGTCAGCGTCGTGCTGAATGTGACGCCAGATCACCTGGATCGCCACAAAACCATGGAGCGTTACGTGGCTTTAAAAGAGAGCGTCGGACGGCTGCAAGGCCCGGAGGATTACATGGTTCTGAACTTTGACGATCTTTACTGCCGGGAGATGCGCACAAAAGCCAAACGGATTTTTTTCAGCCGGGTTCATCCGCTGGAGGAAGGTTTTTTTCTGGATGGAAATATTATCCGCGCGCATTTTGAAGGCAAAGACGAAGCCGTTTTAGACATCCATGACATGCGGATTTTCGGCCATCACAATATCGAAAACACCTTGGCGGCCGTCGCCGCCGCCGCCTGCGCGCAAGTCCCGGCGGATGTGATCCGCCGCGCGGCGACCAATTTTCAGGCGGTAGAACACCGCATTGAATTTGTCCGGGCGCTGAACGGCGTGCGTTTTTACAACGACTCCAAGGCGACGAACACGGACGCGGCCATCAAAGCCATTGAAGCCATGCGCGAGCCGATTGTGCTGATCGGGGGCGGTTATGACAAACACAGCGATTTCGGGGACTGGGTGAAAATGTTTCAAGGTAAGGTGAAGCATTTGGTCGTCATGGGGGAAGTGGCGGAAAAAATCATGGAGACCTGCAAAGCTTACGGCTTCGAGCGGGTGGATCAGGTTCACTCCTTAAAAAATGCCGTCGAGCTGGCGTACTCCAAAGCGGAGGCGGGAGACTGCGTGCTGTTGTCGCCCGCGTGCGCGAGCTGGGATATGTTTGACAACTATGAGCAGAGAGGGAATCTGTTTAAAGAATTTGTGAGAGATTTGCCCTCATAGGGTTCATAGATTGGGAAAGGTTGTTCATATGGATAGCGGTGTTTATCAGAAAGTCCGCCGGGTACAGGAAAAAAAAGAGATTATCAGCATCGGCTCGATGGATTACACGATTTTTTTTGTGGCGTTGATCCTGACGGTGCTGGGCGTCGTCATGGTGTTCAGCGCGAGTTATCTGACCGCCAGCAACGCGCAAAAATGGAACAACGACGCTTTTTATTTTTTGAAAAAACAAGCGGTGTTCGCCGGGATGGGCTTATGCGCCATGTTCTTTATGGCGAATTTTCATTACAAATATCTGCGGCGCTGGGCTTTTACCATCTACGCGGTTGGAAACATATTGCTGGTGCTGGTCTTGATCATCGGCATATCCTCGCACGGCGCTACGCGCTGGATTCCATTGCCGCTGATCGGACAGTTTCAGCCCTCCGAAGTCGCCAAAGTCGGCATTATTTTATTCATGTCGTTTGTCATCGCGGCGAAGCGGGATATTTTGCTGCATTGGCCGGGGTTTTTGGCCTGCTCCGCCTTGGTGGGGCTTACCGCCCTGCTGGTGGCGATGGGCAATCTCAGCACCGCGATTATTATCTGCCTCATCGGGTTCAGCATGATTTTTATCGCGTGCCCTTACATATGGCGTTTTATCCTGGCGGGCGCGGCGGGCGCGGGCGGTATGGTGGCGTATTTAGCGCTCTCTTCCAGCTCGGACAATTTCCGGGCCGGGCGGTTTGACGCCTGGCTGCATCCGTTTGACGATCCCATGGGATATGGCTTTCAAGTTGTGCAATCTTTGTACGCCATCGCGTCCGGCGGGATGTTTGGGCTGGGGCTGGGCCAGAGCCGTCAAAAAACATTTCTGCCGGAAGCGCATAACGACATTATTTTTTCCATTATTTGTGAAGAATTGGGTTTTGTGGGCGCGGCGATTGTGCTGCTGCTGTTCGCCATTCTCATATGGCGGGGGATTCAGGTCTCGCTGAACGCGCCGGATACGTTCAGTTCCCTCACCGCCGCCGGCATCGTCCTGCTGATCGCGGGCCAGGTGATCATCAATGTGGCGGTCGTCACAAACAGCATACCCAATACGGGCGTTCCGCTGCCCTTCATCAGTTACGGCGGCACGGCCCTGATTATTATGATGGCGATGGTGGGGGTTTTGCTGAACATTTCCAGATGCGTTAAAAAACACGAATAAACTAGAGAGGAATGACCCGTGTGAGTTTTATCAAGATACGCGAGATACCGGGGCCGGAGGAAATCATCCGTCAAGTTCCCCTGCCGCCGGAACTGCAAAAAATCAAAGCGCACAGAGATCAGGAACTCAAAGAGATCATGGAAGGGAAAATAGAAAAATTTATTGTGGTTGTGGGGCCGTGTTCAGCGGACGAAGAAGACCCGGTCTGCGATTATGTTTCGCGCCTGGCGGAACTCAACGAAAAAATAAAGGAAAAATTGTTTGTGGTCCCCCGGATCTATACCAACAAGCCGCGCACCACAGGCGAGGGCTATAAGGGGATGCTGCATCAGCCGCGGCCAGAAGAAGACGCCAACATGCTAAACGGCATTTACTCCATTCGGCGGATGCATGTGCGGGCGATGCGGGAATCTGGGCTGACGGCGGCGGATGAAATGCTCTACACAGACAACCTGGATTACTGTCAGGACATGCTCAGTTATATCGCCGTTGGTGCGCGTTCCGTGGAGGATCAGCAGCACCGGCTGACGGCCAGCGGCATTGACATGCCTGTGGGGATGAAAAACCCGACAAGCGGCGATTTCAACGTGCTGTTCAATTCGATACAAGCCGCGCAAGCCGCACATTCTTTTATCTACCAGGGCAATGAAGTCAGAACGAGCGGCAACCCGTTGGCGCACGCTGTCATGCGCGGTTCCGTCAGCAAGCACGGCGCCAGCATCCCCAATTATCATTATGAAGATTTGTCATTCGCGGCGGAGATGTATCGCAAACGCGGCCTCGCGAATCCGCTGATCGTCGTGGACGTCAATCACGCCAACTCGGGCAAGTGCTTTTACGAACAGCCGCGCATCGCCAAAGAGATCCTGCACAGCCGGAAATACAACGCGGATATTCGGAGCATGGTGCGGGGGCTGATGATCGAAAGTTATATAGAAGAAGGCAGTCAGAAAATCGGCGGGCGCGTGTACGGAAAATCCATCACAGACGCCTGCCTGGGCTGGAAAGATACGGAAGAATTGTTGATTTATATCGCGGGGAATGTGTGACACAGGGAGAAAAGGGGTCATTTTATCAAAATACACAGTGTACTGGCTATCGCGCAGGTGTGTTTGAGCGGGCTTGCGGGCTGCGCTTCGGCGTCTCCCGGCGAGGCTCTTTTTGAAACAACGCCGCCCAAGTTGGAAAGCGCCGTTACACCAGAGACGCTGGCGGCTGAAATGCCGGAACCCATTTTGATTTCAGACGGTTATAAAATGATTTGGAACGACGAGTTTGACGGATTGGATGGAAATGCGCCGGATGAAAAAAAATGGGCGTTCCAGGAAGGAACGGGAACTGAGTACGGGCTGACCCAGTGGGGCAATAACGAGGCGCAGTATTATTTACCCAAAAACGCCTCTGTCAAAGATGGGCGCTTGTTCATTACGGCGAAAAAAGAATCTCATGAAGGCATGGCGTACACTTCGGCGCGTCTGTTTACACAGCCCACGTTTTCGTTTCAATATGGCCGGGTGGAGGCGCGCATTCAACTGACTGGGGTTCCGGGCCTTTGGCCGGCTTTTTGGCTTTTGCCCCTGCCGGAAAGCGGCGGTAACAATGGCGCTTATGGGACTTGGGCCGCCAGCGGGGAAATGGATATTATGGAAAACCGGGGCCGGATGATGTCAGAGACGAGCGGCGCGGCGCACTACGGCGGCGCGTGGCCCAACAATGTGTTTTCCGGGGAGACCTATCATTTTCCAGAAAATGAATCCGCCGAAGATTTCCATGTGTACGCGCTGGAGTGGAGAGAGACGGAACTCAAATGGTTTGTAGACGATAATTTGTTCTTTACCTTAACGGACTGGTACACAACCGGCGCGGACGGCAGCGCAATCTCTAAACCCGCTCCGTTTGATAAGCCTTTTTACATTCTGCTCAATTGCGCGGTGGGCGGTCAGTTTGACGGCGGTGTAACCCCACCGGAGACATTTGAGCAGGCGGATATGATTGTGGATTATGTACGGGTGTTTCAAAAATGAACAGCGTTCAATGCGCATTTGCGCACGAAAAAATCCGCGCTTTACGCGCAAAAAAGACGGGCTTACATCCCTGCCTACGAGGGGCGGGGATGTAAGCCTATTTCTATAAAAATTCATTTTTAATTTAGCATTGACTTTAATAATATTAAATGATACCATGAATAATATTAAGCAATGGGGGTTGACTGATGGCGATAGACCTTATCCCTGCATGGATGGCGAACCTCGAAGAGGAGGACATTACCTTCATCAAAAAGTTTTTACAGGCTTCCGGCTCGCTGAAAGAGATGGCCCGGCAATATGGCGTTACTTATCCGACCGTCCGCTTGCGGCTTGACAAGCTGATTCAGAAAATCCAAATCAGCGAGGATGTTTCAAACGATCCGTATATCGCGCTTATTAAACGTCTGGCGGTCAGCGAGAAGATTGATTTTGACACTGCGAAAATATTGATTTCCGAGTATAAAAGACAAGGGGGAACGCGCAATGAAGAATGTGGCAATGCCGCTGATCTTCTTGCTCGCCGTGGGCGCGGGCGTGATTATCCTGCAAATATTTCTCTCCAGGAAGGAAAATAAGTGGGCGGGGCTTATCCTGCCATTGATTTCGTTTCTGATTTCCTTGACTGTCGTGACGGGGCTCCTGCTTTTCACGTCTGTTACCGTAACGGAATCCCGAACTGTTATGGAAAACGGAGAAGTCATGGAACAGGCGGTTCCTCAACCGCCCACGCAGCAAACAGCGGACGCGGGCGCGTTGATTCTTACAGGAACGTATATATTCTTGCTTTATAACATTCCCACAGCCGCCTTGCTTGCAGCTTATGCCGCTGGCAGAGGTAAGTTAAAGAGACGGCGCGCTTTGGAGAAAATGAGCGTGCAAGATTTGCATTAGAACTCGCGCTTTTGGTAAAACGAGAGCGATAGGCTGTACGAAACGAAAATCATCAGCAATAGCGCCGCAATCGAGAGCATGACGATGATGCCGCTCTCATCTATTATTCTGGTGAAAAATTCAGAGACAGCGCCTTTTGCCATAGCCGCAAGCGCAGCTGCGCCAGCCATGATGATGCAGAGATGTATCTTCCCAATACAACGGTTTTTCTATCGACGGAAAGCGTGGCGTAAAGCGCGCCCAGTTTCTTTTGTTCCCCGTTCATATCCCGCAAGCCGCCCGCCACGCGGGTATATTACATTAGGTGCAAATATTGTAGAATTTTAGTTGCGGCTTTCTTGAAAGAATGGTAACATTTTTTCGTAAATGGAGGCGTTACTATGCTATTGACTCTAACCGCAAAGATTAAAATCATGCC
>JAITPB010000192.1 GCA_031289625.1 Clostridiales bacterium
TAAGCCCGATAAGCTGTTTCAGCAATTCAGGATAATTCACAAACACCATTTTGAACAGTGTATCATTCGTAAATTTAAATTCAAGTTCAGTCACAGGTAAACCCCTCCATATACAGCCTCGTATATCATAGAAGCGGCAAAATCATAAAAAACTTGAAATGGGGCCAGCGCTGACGAGAGAAAAAATCGCTAAGGTAACTGGGTGCCTTAAACCTTAACCTGGTGACATTGCTACTATATCGGCTTTCGGGGTACGCCAAAATTCTGCATGGCGATGAACTGCCGCTCTTCTTTCTGCTCTACTCGCCAATAATTTTGACCAGAATTCTTTTGTCGCGCAGCCCATCAAACTCGCCATAGAAAATTTGTTCCCAGACGCCGAAATCCAACTTGCTGTTTGTCACAGCAATGACAGTCTCCCGTCCCATGACCGTCCGCTTCAAGTGCGCATCTGCGTTATCCTCATATCCATTGTGATCGTATTGTTCATAAGGTTTTTCAGGCGCCAGTTTTTCCAGCCAGCGTTCAAAATCCCGGTGCAAGCCGCTCTCGTTATCATTGATGAAGACGCTGGCGGTGATATTCATGGCGTTGACCAGCACGAGGCCTTCCTTCACGCCGCTTTCCAGAAGCGCCGCTTCAACATCCGGCGTGATATTAATGTACGCGCGGCGCGTGCGGGTATGAAAGTGAAGTTCCTTGCGATAACTTTTCACTTGAATCCTCCTTAATTCTTTCGCTGTGGGGCAGATTTGTATTGGTGTGATCCTAATGATTAGGAAAGAAAAGAAAACAAATCAAGCTACCCAAAAAGTGCGCGATGTGGTATAATCATCCTATTATACACGGAACGCGGGTCCATATCCAGCGCTGCGAAGGAGAACCGTATGATTTCTTACGTCAAAGGGGTTTTGGAACAAATTTTGGAAAACGCGGCCGTCGTGGAGAATCATGGGATAGGATACCTCGTTCACATGCCGGTCAGCGCGCTGGGAAAACTGCCGGGCCAAGGCGAACCGGTACAATTATACACGAATCTGCAAATCAAAGAGGACGGCGCGTTTCTGTACGGCTTTCCCACAGCGGAAGAAAGCGGTATGTTCGCGTTGCTGACCGCCGTCACTGGCGTGGGGCCGAAAGTGGCTCTGGGTATTTTATCCAGCCTGTCGCCCGCGCAGGTGATCGCTGCGATCCTGTCAGACGATACGGAGGCTTTTTGCAAAATACCCCGCATGGGGAAAAAAAACGCCCAGCGCATTTGTTTGGAATTGCGCGATAAAATCAAAACCGCCGGCGCCCTGGCGGCAACCGCGGCCGGCAGCCAGCAACATCTAACCATGTCCGCCCAGGAAAGACAAGACGCGGCGGACGCGCTGATCGCGCTGGGCTATGGACGCGGCGAGGCGATCAAAGCCGTCATGGAAGTGGCGCTGGAAGATATGAAGACGGAGCAGATTATCCGGCTGGCCTTGAAAAAATTAGCCGCTGCGAATAGATAGCCGTCAGAAGGCGATAAAGGAGGCAGCCGCCTTGTCTGAGCGGATCATTGCCACGGACTTCAAAGAAGAAGACCAGGACATCGAGTTAAAGCTGAGGCCGGACTCTTTTGAGGGATACATAGGACAGGAAAAAATCAAAAGCAATATGAAAGTATTTATTCAGGCCGCGCAGCAAAGAGGGGAGACGCTGGATCACGTTCTCCTTTACGGGCAGCCCGGCTTGGGCAAGACGACCCTTTCGGGGATCATCGCCAATCAAATGAGAGCCAAAATAAAAGCCACCTCCGGCCCGGCCATTGAGCGCGCGGGGGATATGGCGGCGGTATTAAACGAATTAAATGAAGGGGACATTCTGTTCATTGACGAAATCCACCGGCTAAACCGTTCCATTGAAGAAATTCTGTATCCCGCGATGGAGGATTACGTTCTGGACATTGTCATTGGCAAAGGGCCTTCCGCCAAAAGCATCCGGCTGGAGCTGCCTAAGTTTACCCTCATCGGCGCGACGACGCGGATTGGTCTGCTGACCGCGCCGCTGAGAGACCGGTTTGGCGTTATCCATCATCTGGAGCCATACGCCGTGGAAGAACTCATTCAAATTCTGCATCGATCCGCGCGGGTGCTGTCCGTTGAAATGATGGAAGAGGGAGCGGCGGAGATCGCCAGGCGTTCCCGGGGGACGCCGCGCATCGCCAACCGTCTGCTCAAAAGAGTCAGAGATTTCGCGCAGGTGCGTTATGACGGCGTGATCACCGAAGATGTGGCAAAACAATCCCTGAACTTGTTGGAAGTGGATCCGATGGGGCTGGACGCGCTGGACAAAAAAATGCTGCGCGCCATCATCGAAAAATTCGGCGGCGGCCCGGTTGGGCTGGATACGCTGGCCGCATCCATAGACGAAGAGTGCGATACGCTAGAAGACGTGTCTGAACCATACCTGCTGCAGATCGGGTTCATTCAGCGCACGCCGCGCGGCAGAATCGTGACGGAATTGGGGCGCGGTCATCTGCGGCTTTCGCCCGGCTGAGCGCGCGTATCATTCGGGGTCGATCCGGCTACACTAGGATACGGATATTTTTCCATCCTGTAGCAGAGGAGGATCGGATTGACAGCGCCCAGAAGGGGATTTATTATTTTTGCCGGGATTGTCATGGCGGGATCGATTTTGCTCATCGCCGCCGCCGTGGCGATGCCGGCCAGCGCTGGCTTTGGCGCGAATACAGTGCAGACGGAAACGGCTCTGCGGCAGACCATTGTCTCACAGGTCAGCGCCAAGGGTACGGTAGGTTTTGTTCACACGGACATGGTCTATCCGCAGACGCATTCCAAAATTCAGAACATCCATGTCCAGGAAGGGGATAAAGTCGTCCGGGGCGATTTGCTTCTGGAATATGACGGCAAAACGATGGAAGCCCTCCAGGATCAACGCGCGGATGCGCAATTATCGCTCAAATCGGCGCAAATCAATCTGCAGGCGGCGCAGCTGCCCGCGTCCGCCGCGGAAAAGATGCAAGCGGAAGCCAGCGTGAACCAGGCCCGGAAAGCCGAAAAGGACATTCAATCGCAAATGGATCAGTCCGACATTTCTATCGCGCAATTGAAACGAAGCCGGGAAGCGACGCGCAAACGCTGTGAAGACGCCGAAACCCTGTTTAACAACGGCGTTATCTCCCAAAATGAATTGGATTCACTCCAAAACAATCTGCAAAATCTAAACGATGAGATCGACGCGGCGCAGACGCGCAAAAACACCATACTGACGGACGTGCCAGCCGCCGCGGAAGCCCTGCGGGCCGCGCAGGAACAGTATGATTCCATTGTCAACCGGGGAAGCGATCCCAAAGTGCAGAACCAAATCAGCGCTTTGCAGGTGGCTGTCGATCAGGCGAACCTGAAAATTTCGCAGATCCAAAAGCAGATAGATGATTTTAAAACGCGGGAAGTTTCTGATTTTAACGGCACAGTGATTGGCGTTTACGCAAAAGAAGGCGATATGTCCGATTTAGCCCGCGCGTTGATCGAGATCGCGGATGTCTCGGTGCGAAACCTGGTGATTCGGATTGACGTTCCGGAAGCGGACGCCAAGTACCTGGACGTGGGGCAGGAAGCGCGCATTAAGGGCGCGGCTTTAGGCGGCGCGGTGTATAAAGGAAAAGTCAGCAAAGTGTATCCGCTGGCCGAGCAAAAATTGATCGGGGAAAATACGCAAACTGTTTTGACTGCGGAGATAACGCCTGCCGAAGAAAATATAAATGTAAAATTGCGCGCGGGCTATTCCATCGAAACGGATATCGTCACGAAAATTATGATTGACGCGGTTGTGGTTCCGCTGGACGCCATCCTCAGCGATAGTAACGGCGGGCATTACGCGTATGTTTGCCGCCCGGACGGCGCCGTGGAAAAGCGAAGCGTTGAGATGGGCGAGACGTCCGGCGCTTATGCGCAGGCCGGCGGGATCCAGGAGGGGGAAAAAGTCATTATCAATCCCGGCCCGCAAATCAAAGACGGTGTTTTCGTAAAACCAGCTGCACGAACAAACGGGTCCTCGGGCCCGTATTACATATTCAGGAGGTTTGTGATGTTTCTTTTGAAGAAGATACAGTATAATGCTCCCGTGATTTTGACCTACACACTTTTTTCGCTCGTTATTTTGGGCATAAGCTTTTTGACCAACGGCGGATCCAACCGTCTGTTCTTCAGCGTCTATCGCGCCTCGTTTACAAATCCGCTGACCTATGTCCGGCTCTTTACCCATGTGGCCGGGCACGTGGACTTGAATCATTTTTGCGGCAATTTTTTGCTCATCCTGCTGATTGGCCCCATGCTGGAAGAAAAGTATGGATCGCGGGCGCTGCTGCTTATGATGGGCGTCACCGCCGCGATCACGGGCGGCGTTTTTATTCTGATTTCCGGCAGCGCGATGCTGCTGGGCGCCAGCGGCGTGGTATTTATGATGATTCTGCTCAGCTCTTATGTAAACCTCAAAAAGGGTCGCATTCCATTGACGCTGCTCTTGGTGATCGTCGTTTTTATTGGCCAGGAGGCGGTGCAGGGCGTGACCGCCGCGGACAATATCTCTCATCTGTCGCATATCATCGGCGGCTTGTGCGGCGCCGCGCTGGGATATTTTATGAACCGCGGCAAGTTGGAAGGCAATCGCGCCGAAGCGGAAGGCATGGGCTATGCCTGAACCGCCAGCGAAAAAAATTTCCACGATTGTGCCTTTTTCACAATTGACAAAGGCACGGGAATGTAATATTATATAAAATATTTTTCATCTTGCGGGTCATTTCTGATAAAATCCATATCGCGAACGGAGGGGTTTTATGTTAAGAGGGGTTTTATGTTAAAATACGTTTCCATCCGTGTAATATCCGCTGTCGTCACTTTGTTTATTGTGATCACCGCCACGTTTTTTTTGATGTTTCTCGTACCCGGCGGCCCGTTCCTGAGCGAGCGTGTGAATCAGCAAACCATTGATTTGATGAACAGAAAATACGGCTTGGATAAACCCCTTTACGTTCAGTATGGGAATTACCTCAAAAATATGCTCAAGGGCGATCTGGGCGTCAGCTACAAACGCAGAGGCTATACCATCACCGAGATCATTCTGGAAAAATTTCCTGTCTCCGCGCGTATGGGCGGCCTCGCCATCCTCACCGCACTCATCATCAGCGTGCCGCTGGGCATTTTAGCGGCCTATAAGCGAAACACCCCGGTTGACCGCGTCATCATGATCATCTCCACCTTTGGTATGTCACTGCCGAGCTTTATCATATCGGTTACGCTGCTGTACATACTGGGCATGTGGCTGAAAGTCCTGCCCACCATCGGTCTGCAGACGCCCCAAAATTATATTATGCCTGTCATTGCCCTGGCCCTGAACCCCACCTGCTACATCATCCGGCTCATGCGCTCCAGTATGCTGGACATTCAGGGCCAGGACTATTTGAAAACGGCGCGGGCCAAAGGTCTGCCGGAGATCCTTGTCCTTTTTAAACACGCGCTGAAAAACGCGGTGATTCCTGTCATCACGTATCTGGGTCCCATGACGACCGCCGTTTTAACCGGCAGTTTTGTTATCGAGAAAATTTTTTCCATTCCCGGCTTGGGCAAATATTTCATCGACTCCATTTCGGGCAGGGACTATCCGATGATTATGGGCACTACGATTTTTTTCGCCGCGATTTTGATTGCCGCTAATTTAATTGTAGATATTTTGTACTCTGTGATGGATCCGCGGATTCAATACTAAGCGCCGGGGTGAGGAGATATGAAGCCAATCCATGAACGGGAAAAACTGACGGGAGAACTGCGCATTCAGAAATATACCCAGCCGATGAGCCTGATGCTGAACATTGAGGACATCGCGCCCGCGACAGAGGACCAAAAGAAAAGCCGCGTCAAAATGCGTGAGAGTACCACATATTGGCAGGACGCCTTAAAAAGGTTCAGCCAGAATAAAGTCGCGATGGTGTCGTTTGGCATTATTGTTTTGATCGCCATATTTGCTTTTTTGGGGCCTTTGGCCGCGCCGTACACATACGAGCAGCAGATCCGGGGCAGTGAAAGGCTCTTTCCCTGCTTTGCGCATCCATTTGGCACGGACAATCTGGGCCGAGACATTCTGGTCAGGACGATGACGGGCACGCGCATTTCGCTGGCCATTGGCATTTTCTGCACGCTCATTGTTCTGGTCATCGGAACGCTTGTGGGATCCGCCGCCGGATATTTGGGCGGATGGCTGGACAATATGATCATGCGCTTTTGTGAAATCTTGTATTCGGTTCCGGACATCTTGATCATCATCATCCTGCAAATCAGCATGAAACGATTTTTGGACAGCGCGTTTCCCAATATGACGCTGGGCTCCGCCATGGTTTCTATTTTCATCGCCTTCGCGATGCTGTACTGGGTGAACATGGCGCGGATGGTGCGCGGGCAGATTCTTATCCTCAAGCAGTCGGAGTATGTGCTGGCGGCGAAGGCGCTGGGCGCGTCCGGCCGGCGGATCATTCAAAAGCATCTGCTTCCCAACGCGGTGGGCGCGATTATTGTCACGGCCATGTATCAAATCCCCGTAGCCATTTTTACGGAGAGCTTTTTGAGTTTTATGGGATTGGGCGCGTCGGCGCCGCTGGCTTCTTTGGGTTCGCTGGCGAATGATTCCCTGTCTGGCCTGGCCAGTTATCCTTATTTGATGTTTTTTCCCGCTATGCTGATTTTGCTGATTATTTACGCCTTCAACCAATTCGGCGACGGCCTTCGGGACGCGCTGGATCCCCGGCTGAAAGAGTAGAAGCCTGACGAACGATTGGGAAAGGCGGGATGCATGTGTCCGCTGACGCTTTGGATGGCAGAGACCATCTGCTGAATATTCAAAACTTACATATTTCGTTTTTTACGCCCGCGGGTGAAGTGAAGGCCGTCAACGGCGTCTCGTATACCCTGCGGAAAGGGGAAGTGCTGGGCATTGTTGGCGAGTCTGGATCCGGCAAAAGCGTTTCGGTGACGGCCTTGATGAAACTTTTGGCGTATCCGGGCCGCGTGGTGGACGGATCCATTTGGTTTGATGGAAAGGACATTCTCGTTCAGCCGTCCAGAGAGATGCAGAAAATCCGCGGCAAAGACATTTCTATGATTTTTCAGGATCCCATGACCAGCCTCAACCCTGTTTACACCATCGGCAATCAGCTGATCGAAACCATCCGGCGTCACAGCGCGATGTCCAACAGCGCGGCGCGGCAACGCGGGATTGAAATGCTTTCGCTTGTGGGCATCAACAATCCCGCGCGGCGTATGCGGCAGTATCCGCACGCACTTTCCGGCGGAATGCGGCAGCGCGTGATGATCGCTATGGCGCTCTCCTGCTCGCCGAAACTGCTGATTGCCGACGAGCCGACCACTTCACTAGACGTAACCATACAGGCGCAGATTTTAGCCTTAATGAAAAAAATGCGCCAGGAGACCGGCACGGCCATTATGTTGATCACGCATGATCTCGGCATCGTCACGGAATTGTGCGATCGCGTTATGATTATGTACGCGGGCAAAATCGTGGAGTCCGGTTCTGTTGAGGACATCTATTATCGAACCTCTCATCCGTACACAAAAGGGTTGCTGGACTGTCTGCCGCAGAATAGTGAAGAGCGCGCGCCCCTGCGCCCCATTGAGGGCAACCCGGTGGATTTACTCGACCTGCCCAAAGGATGCGGGTTCGCGTCCCGCTGTGACAAATGCATGAAAATCTGTCTGCGGGAAACACCGCCGGATTTCTTAGTGGGAGACGGCCACGTCTCGTCATGCTGGCTGCATACAGTGCAAAACGGGCAGGATGGACGGGGGAATCACCATGGGAACGGATAAATCGGACAGAGGCGCGGCGAAAACAGAGAAAACGCTTTTACAAGTGACCGGTTTGAAACAGCATTTTCGCGTCGCCGGGGAGCGCGCCCCTTTAAAAGCGGTGGACGGCGTTAGTATGTACATCCAAAAAGGCGAGACGTTTGGCTTGGTCGGTGAATCGGGCTGCGGCAAGTCGACCATCGGCAGGACAATTTTGAGGCTCTATGAACCGACGGACGGCGTGATTGAGTATGACGGCGTGGACATCACGCATGTCAATATGAAACCGTACCGTAAACGGATGCAGATCGTTTTTCAGGATCCCTATTCGTCCTTAAACCCGAGAATGACCGTAGGCGACATCGTGGGGGAGCCGCTGGATATTAATAAGACGTATCGTTCCAAAAAAGAGCGGTATGATGTCATTGCAGACCGGTTGAACCTGGTGGGGTTGAATACCGAGCATATGAACCGCTACCCGCACGAATTTTCCGGCGGCCAGCGGCAGAGGATTTCGATTGCCAGGGCGTTGGCGCTCAATCCGGAGTTTATCGTCTGCGACGAGCCAATTTCCGCGCTGGACGTTTCAATTCAGGCGCAGGTGATCAATAAATTCATTGAGCTGCGGCAGGATTTGGGGCTGACGTATTTGTTCATCGCGCATGACCTGGCTGTGGTGCGGTATATTTCGAACCGGATCGGCGTTATGTATTTGGGGCGGCTGGTTGAATCCGCCGGCGCGGATGAGTTGTTTACGCATCCGGCGCATCCCTATACACAGGCGCTGCTCTCTGTGATTCCCATACCGGATCCAAAGATGAACACGCGCCCGGATCGCATTATTTTGGAGGGCGAAGTCCCGAGCCCCATCTCGCCGCCCAGCGGATGTTATTTCAGGACGCGCTGCCGGTACGCCACGCCATTATGCGCCGAACAGACGCCCGTCATGCAAGAAATAGGCGCGGGGCATTGGGCCGCCTGTCATGGCCTGAACGGAACAGCCTGATAATAGACGCGGCGTTTTTGCGTTTTATTATAGATTCAAATTTATTAAGGGAGGAAAATAATGAAAAAAATATTGTCATTGGCCCTGGCGTCTGTGATGGTGTTTGCGCTGGCGGCCTGCGCCAAACAGAATACAGACAGCGCGCCGACAGACACAGACGCGCCAGCAGAATCCGCGGATTCCGCGGCGGCGGCCACAGACGGCGTGAACCCAGAGCCTTTGCCCGCGGATTTGCCCAGCGGCAATGGAACCGCTATCAACGTTTTTAAGGCCACTACCCCCGAGACCATCGATCCGACTATGAACTCTTCTCTGGACGGCGGTCAATACAGCGCGCATCTTTTTGAAGGTTTGATGCGCTATAAGTGGGATGGATCCGGCATTGAACACGGCATGGCTGAAGAGTACACCGTCTCTGACGACGGCCTTACCTGGACGTTTAAGCTGCGCGATTCTCAGTGGTCGGACGGCCAGGCCGTGAAAGCGGAGGATTTTGTTTATGCCTGGCGCCGTTTGGTGAATCCGGAAGTCGCCTCCCCCTACGCCAGCGATATGGGCACGTTTATTATGAACGGCGAAAAAATCATCGCGGGCGATCTGCCTAAAGAAGAGCTGGGCGTGAAGGCGTTAGACGATAAGACGCTGGAGGTGACGCTGCAAAATCCCACGTCGTTCTTTTTGCAGCTGGCGGCCTTTGCCAATTTTTCACCGTTGCGCGAAGACGCGGTAGAACCCAATGGCGACAATTGGACGAAAACATCTGACACGTTTCTCAGCAATGGGGCGTTCAAGATGCAAAGTTACGCCACAGACGACAGACTGATCATTGTGCCCAACCCGGGATATTGGGATGCGGCCAGCATCGTCCCGTCCCAGATCAATTTCTTTTTTCTAGCGGACGACGTAGCCGCGCTGGCCGCTTTCCGTGCTGGCGAGATCGATTATATAGACACGCCGCCGGAAGAGGAAGTGCAGGCTCTTACGAATGACGGGCTGTTTGGCGCTGTTCCGCAATTGGGAACATATTACGTCAGTTACAACACCAAAAAGGCCCCCCTGGACAATGTCAATGTCCGCAAGGCGCTGACACTGGCCATAGACACGGACTTTATCGCAAACACCATCCGCAACGGCGCTGTGA
Source organism: Clostridiales bacterium (assembly GCA_031289625.1). GTDB lineage: Bacteria > Bacillota > Clostridia > Lachnospirales > WQUN01 > JAITPB01. The sequence continues at coordinate 9,992 of JAITPB010000192.1, forward strand.
ATGCGGCGGAAGCGTTTATCGGCGACGGGTTTGCCACCACCGATTATGACAGCGATTTTCGTTCCGGCTGGCAGACCTATGTCGCGCCGTCGGATTATGAAAATAACAAAGCATTGGCGCGGCAGGCGCTGGCCGAAGCCGGATATCCGGAGGGCGCGGGCTTTCCAAAGCTGGAGTATCTGTTCAATGACAGCACCACGCACAAAGCCATCGGCGAAGCGCTGCAGAACATGTGGAAAACCGTGCTGGGCATCGACGTTGAATTGAAAATGACGGATTGGGCGACAGTGCTGCAAGACCGCCGCAACGGTAACTTTGATATTGCCCGGAACGGCTGGATTGCGGACTACAACGATCCCGTGACGATGCTGAATCTTTTTACGTCCAATTCGGGCAACAACGACGGCAAGTACAGCAGCGCGGATTATGACGCGAAGATTGCCGCGTCCAGCAAAGAAGCGGATCCGGCAAAACGCAATCAGCTGCTGCATGAAGCGGAAGATATTTTGATTGGGCAGGACTGGGCTATGGGGCCAGTTTTTTATTATACCATTACCTGGGCGGCCAACCCGAAGCTGAAAGGGTGGGGCGTTACGCCTCTGGGCTATCAATTCTTCCACAAAGCGTACATCGAGCCGTAATAAAATAAAACGGTCAAGGGCGGCATTCCTGCCGCCCTATTTTTTTGCCGTCAAATCTCCTGTCTTCATCCCTCTATTTTTATCCTTCTATTTTCTTTATCCTTCTATTTTCGTCATGGTGATGAATATTTTTTTGGAACCCATCACATCGTCAAACATCACGTTCATCTGTACCTTGACCATGTCGTCCCCGCCGCGGAGCCGGCAGCTCATTTCGTTAAAATAAGAATGATCCGCTGTATCCACGACAGCCCGCGCCAGCGCGTCCGATTCCCTAAAGAATTCATGAATGCCGCGCCCCGACAGAAACTCCTGCTCCAGCAGAAGTTCCGCGCTGCGGTTCGCCAGCAGGATCACGCCTGAATCGTCTGTGAACACCAAAGCCCTGGTGCTGGATTCCAATATGCGCAGACTGACTTCTTTTTCAAACCATAAAGCGCTTTCCACATTTTTGATGCTCGTCATGTCCTTGGTGATGTTGGAGATGCCGATGATTTCATTTTTGTTGTTATACATACAAAACATTTTCATTTCATAAAAATATTTTGTACCGTCCTTGCGGCCGCGCCATCCGTTCTCCATATACTTGCCATCCCGCAGAACGGTTTGCAGCCGCCTCTGCACCGATTCTTTCTCTTCGGGTTTGTAAATATAATCCATGCTCTTGCCCACGGCTTCCTCCGCTGGGAAGCCCAGGAGCATATGCGCGCCCTGGTTCCACGTCTGGATCACGCCGTTTTTGTCCATAGCGTATATCGCGTAATCCTGAATGCTGTCGATGATATTGTTCAGGAAAAAAGAGCGGTTCTCCACTTTTTTTTCCAGTTCCTCGTTCAGGTTCTGGATCAGTTTGTTTTGAAATTTCAGTTCGTTGCTCAAACGTTTCGTCTTTTCATAGGCCAGCCCGTTGGCGACGGCTACGCCAACGTAATATTTGATGATCTCCACCATCTCCAGCTCTTCCGGCGAATACGCGTGAATGCTGGCAAAGACGATGACCCCCGTCATCTGTTCGCGGTAAAAAACAGGCGCTATCAACATGTTTTTCGGCTTGAGCTTGCCCAGAAAAGTACGGATGAGGTAGATAGAATCTTCTGGAATGTCCATGCAAACCGTCGTCTTACTGTCCGCGGCGATCCCGCCGATAAAGCCTTCTCCTAAAGCAATGTCAAACTCCGAATAAATATTTTTGGAAAAGCCGATGGACTGTTTGATTTCCAGTTTGTTTGTCGTGGGGTTCAGGCTGTAAAAAGCGCAGCAGTTGCTGCCGGTCACATGAATCAGTTTTGGCATCAAATCTTCCAGCACTTTTTCAAAATCCATATTGACAGCCACAGAATTGATGACATTGAGAATTTCCTGCCGCGTTTCATCTTTTTTGTGCAGGGCGGCCCTTAATTTATGCAATTCCGTATAAAACGGTTCCAGTTCCCTGGGGTATCCAGGCGCATAAACCCGGTCGGGGCTGTCCCGCAGAAGGTCTTCAATGTCCGCGGCCATGATGCCAATGTTTTTCTTCATTCTGCGGCTGTAATAAAAACGCAGATTCCCAAAAACAACGATGGCAGTGATCAGAATACCAGCCGAAGCGGTGATCAGAATACCAGCCGAAAGAGTGATCATACTTTCCCCTCAGACATCTAAACCAAAGACTCAATGGAGATGTTGGCCTCTGTGCTCAGATTAATATATTCCTCGTCCAGCGTGCGCACAATCGGTTTAGAGAGGTTTGCACCGTTGATGAATACCACTTCAGCCTCTGTCCCGTTCGTCAGTTTCACCCACTGCCCAATGTACGTATAGGCGATATTCCGCAAAAAAATCAGCAGGTAATGCGTGTCCAGCTCTCCATAGACTTTGGTCTCAAAAGTTTTAATGACCTCAAAGGGACAGATCTTGCCCCGGTAGACGCGATTGGCCGTCATGGCCTCATAAATATCGCAGATGGTAATAATTTTGGAAAGTTTGCCGATTTGATCGCTTTTGATGCCCATGGGATAGCCAGAGCCGTCCATTTTTTCATGATGCATCAGCGCGCCTAATTTAATCGTCTCCGGTATATCCTGATGCTGCAGAATCCGATAGCCTAAAACGGAATGCTGTTTCATCACGTCGAACTCTTCTTTGGTCAGCTTGCCTTTTTTATTTAATATTTCATTCGGGATTTTGGTCTTGCCGATATCGTGCAGCATCCCCGCTGTGGTCAATTCAACCATTTCGTCATTATCCAGGCCGAGCCAGTGGCCGAATAAATTACAGAGCATGGATACGTTTACGCTGTGGTGAAAAGTGTGTTCATCTGATTCCTTGATATAGCTCATAAATGTCAGAATGTCGCTCTTGCGGGGGAATTTGCCCATAATGTCGTCGGTGATCTGAAACATCTGCTGCAGCTCAACCGTCCCGCCGTCGCTGATGGCGTGAATATATTTTTGCGCTTGCTTTTCTTTTTTGTAAACCTCTTTTTCAAACTCAATGAATTCCGGCCTCGTGACAACCGGAATGCGCTGACGCTCCAAATCGGCGCGCAGCCGTTCCTTCTCCGCGGATTTCGCTGTGTCATGACTGATGGAGCCTTCTTTGACATAAATATATCCCACGCCGCTGGCAAACAGCTTAGCGGCGTTCACGCTGTCCAGCATTGTATTTTTCGCGAGCAGGATGGCGCCGTTCATTGTCACCACATCGCGCGCCAGCACCATGTCTGGCGTTATCTCGTTTATGTTTATTTTTCGGGCTGTCCCGTCCATAAATTCACCTCGAATGTCTGGAGGACTAGTATACTCCAAGTTTCTTCTAAAAACAATGTTTTTCTTTTATTGCTTCCCCATAGGCTTTTTGATATAATGTCCTTCATTATTATAATTCGCATTTTTGAACAGAAAATAAGCAGTTTATTTTTGTCAGCGGAGAAGGAAGGTATTCATGAAGAATTTTCGCTTGAACCGCCACTATCTTGAGATCAGCCTGTATGTGCTGGGCGTGACTGCCTTGGCGCTGATACTGGTCAAAATCATTTGGAATATCGCTGGGTTCGGCCAGTCTGTCCACAACGTGATCCAGCTGGTTCAAAGTGTCCTTTCCCCTTTTACCTATGGTTTTTTTATCGCGTATTTCATGAACACCACCGTGCGCTATTTGGAGCAGGTTTTTTTCCGCAGGATCCAGTTCTTTCATAAACGCGCCGCGCTGAAAAGGCTCCTGTCCGTCGCGCTGACTTACATTTTTTATTTTGGATGCCTGATCTGGATCATTTCCTATCTGGCGCCTGAAGTCTATCTGAACACAAGCAACCTGGTCGCGAAGCTGCCCACGGACGCGCAGTTCTATCTGGACGCGTTCTATACCTATCTGGGCGGCGACAGCAAACTGGTGCGTTTTCTGGAAGCGCTGAACATTGACCTCCCCACCAGCTATGATTTACGGGCCTTTTTGCAGCCGGTGATCAGCACCCTGTCCTCCCTGAGCAATGTGATGAACATTGTCTTGTCCAGCACTGTGAATATCGCTTACGCGCTTTTAAATTTCATTTTGGGATTGGTTATCGCGTTTTACATGCTCTGCGATAAAGAAAAATACCGGGATCTCATTGGAAAAATACTGCTCATGTTTTTCAAAAAACGAAACGCGGATAAAATTTCCAAAATTGCTTCTGAGTCCAATCGCATCATTGAAAAATTCATCATCGGCAAAGCCATTGATTCTTTGATCATCGCCCTCATGTTTTTTATGATCAGCCTGTTTCTCAAGCCGCCTTACGCCTTGCTTTTGACGCTGTTGGTCGGTATCAGCAATATGATCCCGTATTTTGGGCCTATCGCTGGCGCCGCCGCCGTGACGCTGATCACGCTGGTGACCCAGCCGCCGCTCGCTCTGTGGGTGCTGCTGGTGGTTTTTGTCCTGCAGCAGTTTGATGGCATGTATCTGGGCCCGAAGATTTTGGGGGATTCCACCGGTCTGCCGCCCATGCTCGTGATTCTCGCGATTATCGTAGGCGGCGCTCTGTTCAACGTGCCCGGCATGTTTTTCGGCGTCCCGATATTCGCCATTATCCGAAACCTCGTCTCATCCATTTTCAACCGCAAATACGATCAAAAAATTTCAGGAGGGCCCATTCGTGAACAAGGCTAGGCTTTCCCGCGGCGGCCGTTATATGCTGTTTATTTTCGTCTGGATGATTGTTTCGCAGTACGGCCTCGTTTTCGCCGCGCCAGCGCTTCTGGCCAAACTCAACGGCACGTCCTATATCTTTTTATTGACCGAAAGCGTTATGTTCGCGCCGCCTTTGCTTTTCCTGTTATCCCGGAATTTTTTGCAGCGTAAAAGCGGCAGGTTTATCGCGCTTTTGTCTATCCAGCCGCTCAGCCTGCAAAACGCGGGATATACCGTCCTCATGACTGTTTTTCTGACGCCTTTGATGATGATTTTATCTGGGCTGTCAGGCTTGTTTTTTCCCAACCCCGCCGAACAAATTTTAACGGAACTGCATGACGCTCCTCTTTGGGTTCTGCTGACAACTTTGGCTTTCACGCCGGCTGTTTGGGAAGAGCTCAATTTCCGCGGCGTGATTTTTGGAGAAATGAAAAATTCTGATTTAAAGCAAGCCGTTGCCCTGAACGGGATTTTTTTTGGGCTGATGCACATGAATTTACAGCAATTCCCTTACGCGTGCGCGATGGGCATCGTATTGACCTTATTTGTCTATTGGACTGGATCTATCTTGGCGTCCATGCTGGCGCATTTTATCTCCAATGCTCTTTCCACGCTGCTGAGCGTGTGGGCGAACACGTGCGTAGTGCTACAAGAAGACGCCCTGGCTCAGGCCGGGCTTACGAGCCTACCCTCTATCGCGGCGATCGCCTTTGCCGCAATCGTTACGCTGATCTTTTTTGGCGCGTTTCTGCTGACGTATGTTAAGTTCAAAGCGCACAATCAAAAACGCACGGACGGCGGCCAGCGCGATGGTGATTGTCCCGATAATCATCCCGGGAGCCATGCCCCGGATTTTGTCTTGGCGGCAGCTATGCTGGCGTTTACCATTTTGTGGCAATTGAGCTTGCCTTAAACTTGCACAAATCCCATGGGATAATTTTTATACGAAAGGAAATCCGCGATGCTGGATGTGGCGCTTTTGGGCACAGGCGGAATGATGCCTCTGCCCAACCGTTTTCTGACGTCTTTACTGCTCCGTTTTAATGGACGGATGCTGATGGTGGACTGCGGGGAATGTACGCAGGTTACGCTTAAATTGCTGGGCTGGGGTTTTAAAAATATTGACATTATTTGTTTTACGCATTTTCACGCCGATCATATCGCGGGGCTGCCGGGGTTGCTGCTGACTGTCGGCAACTCGGACAGAACCGAGCCAGTATGGCTGGTCGGGCCGCCTGGTCTACGCTCTGTCGCGGAGAGCCTCTGTGTGATCGCACAGGACATTCCGTTCCCGCTGGAGATCATTGAACTGCCCTATACCCGCAGCGCGCCGCCGGAGACGTTGGCTTTGGGAGAATTTCTCATCAGCGTCTGCCCAGTGGATCACCGCGTGCCCTGCTTCGCGTATTCCATGGAATTTAAAAGGGCAGGCCGCTTTGACATGGCGCGCGCTCAAGACAATAACGTGCCCTTGGCCGCCTGGAACCGTCTGCAAAAAAACGAGACAGTGACAATAGACGGACGCGTTTTTACGCCTGACATGGTTCTCGGTCCGCCGCGCAAATCCATCAAGACGTCTTACTGTACGGATACCAGGCCCGTCGCCCTCCTGAAAGATTTTGTGCGGGACAGCGACTTGTTTATTTGCGAGGGACTTTACGCGGATACGGAAAAGCTTCCCAAAGCCGTGGCGCATAAGCATATGATTTTTCAGGAAGCCGCGCGTATCGCGCGCGCCGCTCAGGTAAAAGAGTTATGGCTGACACATTTCAGCCCGTCGCTGACCGCGCCTGAAAGTTTTGTGAACGCCGCGCGGGACATTTTCCCCAATACCACCGCCGGCAAGGACAGAATGACGAAAACGATTCGCTATGAAGAAGACGACGTTGAATCAAAATAAAAAAAGGGGACGGACATGTTGTCCGCCCCTGCACATAATTCGGCGATATTGCACCATACTGTAACTCCATTATACCGCGACAAAGAATTTCGAGCTGTGCAAGCGAATTGCGTTAAAGAGGCTTCCACCCTATTTTACGCTACTCCGTAATTCTAACGCTCCTTGCAGCGCCGTCCCAAACAAAATCCGCGCCAAATGCGTCAGAAATATACATAACAGGTACGTAGAACCTGTCATTATACAGCATTGGCGCTGGTATGCTTGCGTCATATTCTTTCACCTTCGTAAATGGACTTTCATCTTGCTGAATGTAATTTGCGTTGCCGGTAAATTGTACGCCTATACCGCCTCGTTTCGCGAACAATCTTTGATAATATTCATGAGACTCAAACACGCTCGTAATACCCATGGCCTCAAAGAGCGGCTCTGTCTGTATGTATAAAATATCCCAGTATAAAAATGGCTGTGAGTCAAAATTTATTTTTGCGCCATTATAATAAACAGATACATCCGAAGCAGGTGTCTTTACTGACTGCGCTTTTATTTTATTTAACGCGTCCATTGAAAACGGCGCCGGACAATCAACAAAACTTGCTTTTATGCTGTCCTGATCGATCATAACGGCGCCTTCCGCATGAACGGATCTGTCATCGGCTAATTTATAAACAAAATGCAGATTTTTCCCGTCCCGATGCCAAACTGTTGAGTCTACATCCGGATCATACATATACCACTGACCGTCGACTTGAGCGCGAACCCAAGCGTGAGAGAGCCTGGTTCCGTTACGGTTTAAGTAATATCCGCCCCATACTTCCACAGGTATTTCCATACGACCCAGCAGAGCGGCAAACGCCCCTGCAAAATCATCACATATCCCCTGACCGTCACTGCTGCCGGTGAGCAGCTTTGTTCTGAGGGCGAACCCTGGGCTGTCCGAAGTAATATTATTGTTGATGTATGCCGAATAGTTCAGCTGGGTTTCATAGTTAACCATATAAGGGTTCTTTCTAAAGGAAAATCCGGCGCCGTCCACATGCAGGCTATTAAAAATGACTAAATCATATGCGGCGCGTACTTTTTGATCTGTCGTCATATCGGGTTTTATCACGCTGCTAAGCGCTGAGTCTAACAAAGACCAAATATAAGCCATTCCGTCGCGTCTTGCCTTATTATTTTTCTCTTGCTGTTCAGTCTCGCTCAATTGGCCTATAGGCGTTGGCGCTGGCGTCAGCAATTCTGTACCGCCTACTGTTATTTCTACGTTCGGGTCGTCAAAGTATTCAGAATACTGCGGAAACCACCTCTTTAAATCCTCAATGCTATAGCCGTTTGCCGAAACCTTTACCGGCATAAAAACAAGCATCGCAAACAGCACGATGCAAAGGCGCCGCCCAAGATGTTTCATTATTCCTCTCTCCTTTCCAAATTTCACTTATTATAACATTTATAATGAAAAAAACAAGCTCTTTTGCACAAATATCATGGATGTAGTGAACTGCCCCCATTTTGAAGGGTAGGGTTTCCACAACCGGAAGCCCCTAAAAGATTTTCAAAAGAATCCTTTTTATGGTTGTACCGATCGACAGTTCATGATAGTATGGGGGCATTATTGGCGGCGCTTTTGGTAAGCTGTGCCAACCAAACGAAACACAAATAACGCCCATGTAACCGTTTAACAAAACTGTTACACAGCGGGCCAAAGAGAGAAAGCGATGAGTAAAAGAACGATTAGCGGACATCTATGTTTCAGAACGGGTTGTTCCGCCAAAATATCGAACTGACGGTATACACATCGCTGTTGCATCGGTTCACGGATTAGATAAAATCGTCAGCTTGAATTTTAAGCATAATCGTCAAACGGAAAACTGAAACGCTCACGGGAGCAATCAACCTGCTTAACGATTATAGCACCGTTGAAATCTTATCGCCAATGGAGGTTATCGAAAATGACTGATTACACTAAATTTATGGATGACCCCGACATCATTAACGAGCCGATGCCCTTGCGTGAGATTCACGCTATCCGGTTTGCTATCGCTGAGGAAACCAAAGATTTGACGGTTGATCAACGAGTGGCATATTTCAATCGGCATGGTGAAGCTGCCGCCAAGAAATACGGTTTTAAGATTATCGCCAGCGCAAATAGTCAAACGTGATGTGAGCTGTGGGGCGCGCCGGATTATATAAAGCAGCGGCATTGGCAGTTGAATACGCGAACATGTAGGAGGAGAGACGGGTGCTTGATCTTTTGGAGAAATTTGAGGCCGATAAGCAGGCGCGTGAGGGCTTTGTTTTTGAGGAAGGCAGACAGGAAGGCAAAATTGAGGGTAAAATTGAAACGACTATCAACATGCTAAAACTAAAGTTACCTCTCCAAACTATAATGCTCTCGACTGGATTGTCGGAGAAGGACATTATGGCGTTGAAGGATAGCCGCTGTGCGACCTGAACGGCGATGGCTTCATTAATGTGAGCGA
>JAITPB010000001.1 GCA_031289625.1 Clostridiales bacterium
TTCTATTTTGCTGGACGCCGCCGCCGATCTGCTGGTCTACGGCATGGGAGAGCGGCCCATGATGGAAATCGCGGAAGCGCTGGCGGCTGGCCAGTCCATTTCCAGCGTTACGTCTGTCCGGGGCACAGTCTATAAAACGAAAGATCTGCGGGACATAGACTGTATACGTCTGCCGCCTTTTTCGGAGACAGCCGTTTCCAAAGAAGTTTATGCGAAAAGTTTTTTGATCCAATACGAAAACACAGACTCCATCACCGCGCGCGCTTTGGCGGAGAGCTACGCGGATTGTCACGTGGTGCAGAACCCGCCGGCGCGGCCTCTGACTACGCCGGAGTTTGACAGCGTATACGGATTGCGTTATGAGCGGCTGCCCCACCCGATGTATGAAAAAGACGGCGGCGTGCCCGCCATGGAAGAAGTTCGATTTAGCATCATCAGCTGCCGGGGCTGTTTCGGCGGCTGTCATTTCTGCGCGTTGGCGTTTCATCAGGGTCGGGCGGTGCAAAGCCGCAGCCACGCCTCCATCCTTGCAGAGGCGGAAAAACTGACATGGGAATCGGATTTTAAAGGCTATATCCACGACGTGGGCGGGCCGACCGCCAATTTCCGCGCGCCGGCCTGTCAAAAACAACGGACGGAGGGCGTCTGCGCGCGGCGGCGCTGCCTGGCGCCCCAGCCGTGCCGGCAGCTGATTGTGGATCATGAGGATTACCGGATGCTGCTGCAAAAAATCCGGCGGATACCCAACGTCAAAAAAGTGTTTGTGCGATCCGGCATCCGGCACGATTATTTGCTGCGCGATAAAAACGATCGTTTTTTTCAGGAGCTGGTGGAACACCACGTCAGCGGCCAGCTCAAAGTCGCGCCGGAGCATGTGTCCGCGCGGACATTGGAGTGCATGGGCAAGCCGGGCCGGGCGGTCTTTGACGCTTTTGCGCGGCGCTTTCGGGAAATCAACGAGCGGCTGGGAATGAGACAATATATCGTCCCATATTTTATGTCCAGCCATCCGGGCTGTGATCTGCACGCGGCCATAGAGCTGGCGGAATATCTGCGCGACATGGGCATAAGGCCGGAACAGGCGCAGGATTTTTACCCGTCGCCGGGGACGCTGTCTACCTGCATGTATTATACGGAAATGAATCCGCTCAACGGCCAAAAAATATATGTGCCGAAGAACCCGCACGAAAAAGCCATGCAGCGCGCCTTGATTCAGTATCAAGCGCCGCGGAATTATGATTTGGTGCGGGAAGCGCTGCGAAGGGCCGGACGGGAAGACCTGATCGGCTTCGGCGGAAAATGCCTGATACCGCCCCGCAAATGGAGCGAAAAAAAATTCAAAAAAAATTTTGAAAAAAAATCCAGACCGCCGATCAGGCGGAAAAAGAGGTGAAGCGTGTTGTATTATCACAGCACAAGAGGAGACCCGGCGAGGCTGACGGCCGGCCAGGCCATTCTCAAAGGGATTGCCTATGACGGAGGGCTGTACGCGCCGGAATCGATCCCCCAGCCGGATCGAAGCCTGCGGGAACTGATCTCTCTTTCCTATCAGGATTTGGCCGTGGAGATCCTGAAACTCTACCTGACGGATTATACGATAGAAGAAATTCGCGAATGTGTTTGGCAGGCCTATGACGAAAAATTTGACGCGCCGGAGATCGCGCCGCTGACAGAAAAAGCGGGCCATTATTTTTTGGAGCTTTTTCACGGCAAGACATTGGCTTTTAAAGATATGGCTTTATCGCTGCTGCCCCGGCTCATGAAAAAAGCCGCCGCCAAACAAAATGTCACGGAACCCATTGTGATCTTGACAGCCACCAGCGGCGACACGGGCAAAGCGGCGATGGAAGGCTTCGCGGGCGTGGCGGGAACGCAAATCATCGTTTTTTATCCCGCCGAAGGCGTCTCTGTTCCACAGAAGCGGCAGATGCAGACGCAGGAAGGCAAGAACACACTGGCTGTCGGCATCCTGGGGAATTTTGACGACGCGCAGACCGGCGTCAAAAAAATATTCGCCGATCCGCCGCCGGGCGTCTTTCTGTCTTCCGCGAATTCCATCAATATCGGACGGCTGATCCCGCAGATTGTATATTATTTTTATGCCTATGGACGGATGGTCAGCCGCCAGGCTATCGCGCCCGGGGACGCGCTCAACTTTACCGTGCCGACCGGCAACTTCGGCAATATTTTGGCGGGCTGGTACGCGAAGCAGATGGGCCTGCCGGTGCGAAAGCTGATCTGCGCGTCCAACGACAATAAAGTTCTCTATGATTTTTTTACCACAGGCATCTATGACAAAAACAGGGATTTTATGCAGACGGCTTCCCCGTCCATGGACATATTGGTTTCCAGCAATCTGGAGCGGCTGTTGTACCATATCCATCCAGACAGTGATGAAACCAAAAAACGGATGGCCTCGCTGTCGGAGGCGGGACGTTATATTTTTACGCGCGGCGCCGCGGACTTTGACGCGGAATTCGCCAGCCAGGAAGAATGTTTTCAGGGGATAAGAGAAATGTTTGAAACGTCCGGTTATGTGCTGGATCCGCATACGGCTGTCGCGTATCAGGCATATCAAAAATACCGGCGGAGATCCGGCGACGGCACAAAAAATGTTATTTTAGCCACCGCCAGCCCCTTTAAAGTTACCGAAAGCGTATGCGCGGCCCTCGACGCGCAATATATCGGATGGGACGCGTTCGATCTCATGCCGGTACTGGCGGCGTTTACCCGGAGCGGCGTCCCCGCGCAGATGAAAGATTTAGCAGGGAAAGAAATCCGTCACAGCCTGACCTGCGGACGCGATCAAATGAAATCCGCCCTGGAAAACTTTTTAGCAAAAAATTCCTGAAAAATATGTAAGGACGGCCCCAAAGAGCCGTCCATTCAAACGCATTGAAAATAATCTATCCAACTGAGATCGACGCCGGTGTAAGCCCAGCCATATCTCGTCCAGCGGAATCCCGAGATGGAATTTCTGCCGATATAAACGGGGAAAAACCAAAAATCAACGCCGTTTTTCAACCACACATAGGTATTGCGAAACAGGCATCCGCGGATCGCGCCGCTGTCAATTTTGAAAAGTGACACGGCGCTCTTTTCCGGAATGTCGCGCGGCGGCGGATCGGATGGCTTGCCGTATCCGCCTTCAGGCTCCCGGTCCGGTTCGAGATCCAGATGGCCCGGGGGCCTCGGAGACCCCGGGGGTCCGAAGGCAGGCGAGCCTGGCCTGTGATCCGGGATGTTTTTTGAGGGAACATTTGGCTTATAGTCCGGAAACGCTGGCGCGGGAACGCCGGGCCTCCCACCTTGGATAAACGGCGGAAGCGCTTTGCCAGCCGGGCTCTCTTGCTTGAGTGGGGCTTTCATGACGTCGAGTTCATGTTCGTCCAGTTCGTCAAAGCCTAAATTAAATGGATACATTTTGCCATCTCCCTGTTTATGATTCATGCAATATCATATTATGCAGCGCGTCTGGCAAGGGGGATAACCGGGCAAAAGCAGAAAGGAGCGGATCATGGATTCGAGGGAATTGAGCGTTTCGGAACAGCGAATGGACGCCGATCCCATGCGGGGTTTGGTGCTGCGTTATTCCCTGCCGACCATCGCGGGGATGCTGATAAATTCTCTGTACGGCATTGTGGATCGGTTTTGGGTGGGACGGATTGAGGGCATTGGAAGCGCCGCGCTCGCCGGCGTCGGCTTGAGCCTGCCCATCAGCAATATCATCATGGCTTTTTCCATGCTCGTCGGCATTGGGGCCGCCGCCAACATTTCCATTCAGATGGGCCGCCAAAACGCGCGAGCCGCTGAAGAAATCGTTGCCAACGGCTTGAGCGTCATCTTAATCATTGCCGTTCTTTTTACGACGCTGGGCGTTTTGTTTACGCCGCAGCTTTTGACCGCCGCGGGCGCGACGGAAAGCCTCATGCCCTACGCGCTGCCATACACGCGGTTGATCATCGGGGGCTGTATCTTTAACATGACGGCTTTTGCCATGAACCATCCGATACGCGCCACAGGCAACCCCAGGCGTTTTGCCATGACGCAGATGGTGGGCGGCGTATCCAATATCATTTTGGATCCGATTTTTATTTTCGCGCTCAACATGGGCATTGCCGGCGCGGCTATCGCCACGATACTTTCGCAGATGATCGCCGCTGTTTTGGTTTTTTCTTATTATGCTTCTCCGGAGACTGCCCTGCGGCTGCGCTGGGCCAATTTGAGACCCAGATGGAAAACGGTAGCGGCGATTTTTTCCATCGGCCTTTCTCCGTTTTTGCTGCAAGCCGCGAACAGTTTCCTCACGGTTATCGCCAATTTCAGTTTAGCCCGCTATGGAACGGAAGCTTTGGGCGAGGGAGGCGACATCGCCGCCATCGGCGCGATGACGATCATCAGCAGTCTCAGCATGCTTTTCTGTATGCCGGTAGTCGGCATCAATCAAGGCTCTCAGCCCATCATTGGATTCAACTTTGGCCGGCAGAACGCCGCGCGTGTCAAAAGCGCCTATCGCTGGGCTGTCTTCTACGCGATGATCATCACTACGATTGGGTTTGTTTTGGTGGAAACCTGCGCGGAACTCTTGGTCAGCGTCTTTAATAACGAAGAAGCGCTGATTCGCGTTGGCGCGCCGGGGCTGCGGATATTTTTGAGTATGCTGGCCCTGCTGGGTTTTCAAATTCCCAGCAGCAATTTTTTTCAAGCGATTGGCCGAGCCAAAATCGCCATTGTGCTGAGCTTACTGCGTCAGGTGATCATCCTGGCGCCCGCGTATTTTTTGCTTCCGCTCGCGTTCGGCTTAACGGGGGTTTGGATGGCGGGGCCGTTCTCCGATTTGATTTCCGCCATTATTACTTTGGTTTTTATTCTGCGGGAATTTAAAATTTTGGATCGTCAATTTATAAAGGAGGCTGAAGATTTTGATCCAAATAACGCTGAAAGATGACGCGCGCAAAGAAGTGGAACACGGAACCACGCTGGCTGAGCTTGCCGCCAGTTTGGGGCGCGGCTTGGCGCAAAACGCCTGCTGCGGCCTGGTGGACGATCGCGTAGAAGATTTGCGCTTTCCCCTCGAAAAGGATTGCCGGGTAGCGATCTTGACTTTTGACAGCGAGGAAGGACGGCGCGCTTACCGCCATACCGCTTCCCATATTCTGGCGCAAGCGGTGAAACGCCTGTTTCCCGATTGTAAGCTGGCCATTGGCCCGGCGACGGCGGAAGGGTTTTATTATGATTTTGACCGAGACAAACCCTTTGTCAAAGAAGAAATTGAAACGATCGAAGCGGAAATGAAAAAAATCATCAAAGAAGATTTGCCGATCGAACGCTTCACGCTGCCCCGAAGCGAGGCTTTGGCCCTGATGGAAAGTCAAAATGAACCGTATAAAGTGGAACTGATTCAGGATTTGCCAGAGGACGCCGTCATCCGTTTTTACCGGCAGGGGGCGTTTACGGATCTTTGCGCGGGGCCGCATGTAATGACCACAAAATTTATCAAAGCGGTCAAGCTGATGTCTGAAGGCGGATCTTCCGGCGCGTATTGGCGGGGCAGTGAAAAAAATAAAATGCTGAGCCGCATATACGGTACGGCGTATCCCAAGCAGTCGGATCTGGACGCGTATATGACCGCCCGGGAAGAAGCGCGTAAACGGGATCACAACCGGCTGGGCCGGGAATTGAAACTCTTCACCACTTCGGAAATGATCGGGCAGGGGCTGCCGCTGCTCATGCCCAAAGGCGCGAAAGTGGTGCAGATCTTGCAGCGCTTTGTGGAGGACGAAGAGGAACGCAGAGGCTATCTTTTGACGAAGACGCCGTTCATGGCGAAAAGCGATTTATATAAAACCTCGGGGCATTGGGATCATTACAAAGACGGCATGTTTATATTGGGCGATGAAGAAAAGGGTGAAGACGTGTACGCCCTGCGGCCCATGACCTGCCCTTTCCAATTTACGATTTATAATGCCGAACAGCACAGTTACCGCGATCTGCCTCTGCGCTACGCGGAAACCTCCCCGCTGTTCCGCAACGAGGCTTCCGGGGAGATGCACGGGCTGATTCGCGTGCGGCAGTTTACCATTTCGGAAGGCCATCTGGTCTGCGCGAAGGCTCAGCTCAAAGACGAATTCAAAGGCGTTGTGGATTTGATTCAATTCATGATGCGAACCACCGGCCTGGACGACGGCATCACATACCGCTTCTCCAAATGGGATCCGTCTCACCGCGAAAAATATATCGGAGACGAAGCAGTCTGGGAAGAAACGCAGAAGATTATGCGTGAAATCATCACGGAAATCGGGCTGGAGGTGCAGGAGGCGGAAGGGGAAGCCGCGTTTTACGGACCCAAGCTGGACATTCAGGCCAAAAACGTGTTCGGCAAAGAAGACACGATTATTACCGTGCAAATAGACTTCGCGCTGGCGGAGCGTTTCGGCATGACCTATGTGGACAAAGACGGCGTTAAACGCCATCCCATTATCATTCACCGCACATCCATCGGCTGTTATGAGCGGACGCTGGCCATGCTGGTGGAAAAATACGCGGGCGCGCTGCCTCTGTGGCTTGCGCCGGTGCAGACCGCCGTCCTGCCCATCTCGGATAAATTCAACGCCTACGCGATGGAAGTCCTTCATGCGCTGCAAGCAGCGGGTCTGCGCACGCAGATGGATACGCGCCCGGAAAAGATAGGCTTTAAAATCCGGGAGGCCCGGCTGGAAAAAATTCCATATCTGCTGGTGGTGGGGGAAAAAGAAGCGGCCAGCCGCGAGGTTTCCGTCCGGAGCCGGCAGGCAGGCGATGAAGGGAGCGCGGGATTGGAAGTGTTTATCCAGCGGGCGCGGAAAGAAGTGGCGGAAAAAACGCTGTAGACCCAGTCGAGTTCCGGACATTGTCCGGACATTGTCCGGACGCGCGGGCTGGCCCGGCTGGCCCGGGCTGGCCCGCGCGTCATTCTTCTCTGAGTTTGACGCGCCGGGCGGCGCTTCTTCTTTTTTCGTCGTCCATGGCGGCGTAATGCTGTATGGTAGTGTTAATGTCCGCATGGCCCAGGACGTCGGCCACCAGATAGATATCGCCGGTTTCATGATAGAGCTGCGTGCCGAAAGTGCTGCGCAGCTTGTGCGGGGAGATTTTTTTTAAGGGATTGACCAGCCGCGCGTATTTTTTGACCAGCAATTCGACGGCGCGCACACTGATCCGTCTGTTTTGCAGCGACAGAAACAAAGCGGCGCGATCGCTTTCCCGCGCAGGTTCGTCCAGCCGGGTTTCCAGATAATCGCGCAAGGCTCTTTCCACTTCGCCGCTGAAATACAGAATGGTTTCATTGCCGCCTTTGCGCGTCACTTTGACGCCGTTCACCGCAAAATCCACATCGCTGATGTTGACGCCGACGCATTCGGAAACGCGCATCCCCGTCCCCAGCAGCAATGTCAGGATGGCGGCGTCACGGGTTTTGGTATGCTGATGATACAGCTTCTGCCGATCGCTCAAATGCGCCCCGCTTTCCGCCTCATCCAAAAGCCGGGCGATTTCGTCGACTTCTAAACGGATGATGCTTTTTTCATGCAGCTTAGGCAAATCGACCAGCATCGCAGGGTTTGAGACAATGTCTCCCTTCTTATAAAAATAATTCAAAAAAGTACGCACTGCGGAGAGTTTTCTGGATTTGCCCTGCTCGGTGTTTTGAAACTCCAAACTTTTTGTCTTTTCATTTCGGATGTAATAGTTTAAGTACTCCATAAATTCTTCTATCGCATCCACGGTAATTTTTTGTAAATCCTGCGGGTCAAAGGCGTCAATCGCCTTACCTTCCATTTCGACGCGCTCCTCCGACAGAAAAGTGAAAAAAATTTTCAAGTCATAAACATACCCGATGCGGGTTTGAATGGAAGTCGTATCCGAGACGCCGCGAAAAAAATCCTGGACGAAAGGCGGCAGTTCCCGAAGGCGCCGCCGGAGTTTTATGGTGGACTGCCTGTGGACATCTTCGTGGTAATTGTCGGACATGTGTTTCACCTGCCTGATTTTTTGATTTTCATTGCTGTTATCATAGCGCATGAAAACAGCGCCGCGCAAGATGATTTCTCTTGTTCATCAAAATTGAATGTCTGGCCGATGAAATTTTGGGGGATATTGCTCATTAAATGGAATTGTTTAGAAGGTGTTGACTTGATCAGGCTGATTCAACCCTGTTTGGAATATTGGACGGATTATTTGAAGGCCGCTGACGAATTTCAAAGAATCGAAACGACCGGTTTTATTCTTCCGAGGAACATGCAGCGGCAGGATCCGCGGGAGACGCTGCGCCGGCTGCAGGAAATGGAGCAGAGCCGACCGCTGCCGCCGGGCCTCACGCCGACCTCTTACTATTGGCTGCTGAACGGAAGCGATTTTATTGGCGTTGGCTGCCTGCGGCACGGATTGACCGACGGGTTGGAAAAACGGGGCGGGCATATCGGCTGCGCCATCCGGCCCGCGCTGCGCAACAAAGGCTGGGGCGTGAAATTTCTTTCCCTGCTGCTGCGGGAGGCTGGGCGGCACGGCATTAAGTACGCGCTGCTGACTTGTGACGAGAGTGACGCGGCCTCCCTGAAAGTGATGAGAAAAAGCGGGGGCCGCTTTTGTGATACGATGGATAAAACCAAACGGTATTTCATTGACACCAAAATCGCCGCGCCGCATTGGCGGGAGCCGCGTTTCGCGTTTTATCCCATACAGCGCATCCCCGGCATGGAAATTGATCTGGTTCTGGAGGATACGTTTCCGGAAGACCCGGCGGGATACTGTCCCACATACCGTTTTAAAATTTGCCTCTCCAGAACCAATATCGCCATCGGCTATATTGATTTGCGGGTCGGCTATGATCAGGAAATTTATTGCAGCGGCAACCTCGGCTATCACATTGATGAAAAATACCGAGGCCACGCATACGCGGCCAAGGCGGCCCGCATCCTCATGCCGCTGGTTCAGACGCATCATCTCAATCCCCTGACCATCACATGCAACCCGGACAACATTCCGTCCGTGAAAATATGCGAGAGACTGGGCGCGCGGTATCTGGAACTCATCCAACTGCCCAAAGGCTGTGATCAATATCGTCAGGGCGATCGGCTGAAGCGGCGGTATTATCTGACGGATCTGGCTAGGCCGCTGATTTTTGAATAAAAAAAAGCGGCTTAGGCCGCCGGTCTATATCCAAAATATTTAGACATGGCTTTATATCCCTCCGTCGCTTCCAGTGAACCGTCCTGCATGATCCAGAGCGCTTCGGCGCCGTATTTTTTTGACAAGACCTGGCCGTCGCCCAGCGGGAGGATATACAGCGCGGTCGAAAGCATATCCGCCACGCCGGCGTCCGGATGCGCAACCGTCACGGCGCTGTAACGCTCGGCGGGCATGAGGCGTTCCGGGTCAATGATGTGGCTGTAAATCTTTCCGTCAACTTCATAAAAGCGCTGATAATTTCCGCTGGTGACAACGGACATATCGTTTATATAAATCGTATCCAGTATATTTTCCGAACCTTGCGCGGGCTTTGATGGATCCTGTATGCCCACGCCCCACTGATCTCTAGCGCCGCCCAGCGGCTTTCCGACGGATTGAACGTTGCCGCCGATGTTGATAATGGCGGACGTCATGCCGGCGCGCACGGCGTCCGCCACGGCGAGTTTCACCGCGTAGCCTTTCGCGACGGCGCCGACGTCCAGCGACATGCCTTTGTCCCGCAGAAAAACGGTCTGCGCGGATAAATCAATCAGCACGTTTTCGATATGGGTATTTTGATTGGCGCGCGCTAAATCGCTCATGGGCGGCGCGGCGGCAGTAGCGGGATCGCTGATTCCGGCTGTTCTGTAATCATGCCACAGCCGCAGAACCGGCCCCAGCGCGATATTGACCGTATGCCCGCTGCTCTCGTAATAGTCTATGGATTCCCGCAGGAGATCGGCGATCTCTTGCGGCACTGGCACCGGCTGCGCGCCGGCGTTGTCGTTGATGGTTTTTACATTCTGTATCCCAGGATAGTCATGATAAATATCGTAAAGCCGGTTCAGCTCTTTTAGACGGTCATAGATGATCTGCGCGTAACGGTTAAATTCACTTTCTGTCTCGGCATAACCGGTAATCACAGAGACCGTGTCAAATAAATCGTAGAACTCCGCTTGAAATTTCAGGAAAGGAGATTGCTTCTGGCATCCTGCGAACAGAAACGGCGCGAACAGCAGAAAGCCCATCCGCTGTTTCCACATTTTCATGATTCGGCGTTCGCGGCGGCTTTTTCGATGGCTTTGATAAAACCGCCCACGTTCATCGTAACGGAAGATGTGAGTTCCGGGCTGTCCGGCGCCGTTGTCCGCGATTCACTGACTTGCATAAGTCTCAATCCTTTCACTTGTTCGATCGTTTTGCCGAGCGTCCACTGCGAAAAGGTTTTGGCCTGTTCATGCCATTCTTTTTCGATGGAGGAGACCTGCTTCATGCCATATGCGGATCCGATCTGCACTTTGGAGAGCGGAACAGCGGATAAATCCGTCAGCAAATTTCCCGCCGCGTCAAACGCGACGCGCACCTGCATTTCATTGAGCGCGCATTGCGTGATCTTTCCGCCGCTGCCTATCGAAACCGCCGCGGCGACAAAAGTGCAGACGCCCGCGCCAGGTCTGTTCGCGCTGGCGCTGTAGGACTCGTCCGTTACGACGACGATACCCAGGCCGTTTTTCATCGGCCCTTTCACATTGCCGCCCGCCGCAGGGGAATCGAAGGCATAGAGAAGCGCCTCGCGAAATTCGGCCGCACCCAATTCTACGCTTGCGCTGCGCGTGCGCGCCGTTTCCTGCATCTCTTCCGCGGTTTTTCCCATGGCCCATTCCGTCATAGAAACGGCCCCCGCGTTCCATGCCTCACGCGTTTTATCGCTGGCGCTTAAAGACGATCGGGAACGCGAGCCCGGACGCAGCTCACTGAATGATTGCCCCGCTGACGTGATCCCCGAAACAATCTGCCCTTGCGCGTCAAATTCCACGGAAGGCTGGGCGGCGTCGAGCAAACAGTTTACGATTTTGCCGTTCGCGTCGGTGACGATCAAAACGACGGCGCCTGTGACCACGGCGCGGCCGGGCGTGCCCGCATGGAAATTTTGGGACAGGGCGAGGCTTCCGGCCATACCGAGGCCGATCTTCAAAGGGTCCGAAGACGGGGACGCCCCCGCCTCCGAACAGCCGGCAAGCGCGAGCGCGCAAAAAATGACCGCCAGCAAAAGCGCCGCTCTCTTCATAAACCGTTCCTCTTATCTACATGTTTTTCTAAATGTTTTTCATCATGTTTTTCCGGAAAGTGTTTTTCCAGAGCCGGTAAAACAGTTCTCAAAAGGGTTCCTGTCACGGCGCCCATCAAACTCCCGGCAATCAAAGAAAAAGGCAGATAGTAAATAAAAAATCCCATGTCCAGAATAAACGCCAGCGCGATAAACTGCCCAATGTTATGCGCCGTCGCGCCAGCCACGCTTAAAGCGAGATAGGATATATTATTTTTCCCAATATACAAAAGCAAGACGAGGGTAAGAATCGAAAGCAGACCGCCGCAAAAACTCAACAGTCCCGCCATAGCGCCTCTTGTCAGGAAAACGAAAATAGATTTCAGGACGTTTAACGCGATGGCCCGCGCCTTTCCAACGCGCAGGACGCAGTACATCGTGACAATATTGGCGAGGCCCAGCTTGAAATGGGGAGGCAGAAACGGAATGGGAGGCAGCGCGCTTTCCAGAACGGACAATACGACGATCATAGAGAGCATGAACCCCAGCAGTGTAATCATTCTGGCTTTGCTGATGGCGAACCCCCCTTTCAACCGGCCACTGTGTCCACGCCGTTGTCCGGCGCCGCGCGGCGAATCCGTATGACGGTTTGATTGGGCAGACAGGCGGCCATTTGTCCAGGACGGCTGATGGTGCCCGTATGCACGCAGATTTTATCCGGGCAGTCTGACTCCCTAAAAGCGATGGCGTGATCTTTGACCTGCAAAACAATCCCTGGACGCTCCGGCAGTGTGAACATCGCGTCCTTCCGCAGGGAGATAGTCTGCACGGCTCGGTTCTCAACCAAAATTTCACAGGAGCCGCCGCTCTCCTGACGGTTCAAAAAACCGAGTGCGCAGACAGCGGCGGCCAGGATCGCTCCGATAAGAACCGCGTCTGTTTTCGCGGCCAATTTTCGTCCGCCGTGCATGATAAAACCGCCTTTCGTATCCTTTGTGTACATTTTATCCCATTCAGGCCAAAAAAGAAATACACAGCCGGTTTTTTTTTGCGGAACGGCTGAATCAAAAGCCCCCATGAAACGCTTAGGCGTTTGAATGGGGGCGCTGACTTTATACTGCTGTAAAAAAAATCAATTCGCGCTGGCCGGGGTCATCGGGTTCCAATACGCGTTGGGCACATCTTCGGACAGGACGGCGCTGATTAAGGGCACGTTTCTGCTAATGGTAATTTTATTCTGCTGCAGGGGGTTGACAATCCGCACGCTGGAAGTGACGTCCAGCCAGACTTGAAAATGAATCTGGTTGATCCCTGCGGAGTCCATTTTCGTCCGGTAGTCCACTGTGGTGTCGCCAGCCGGCAAAAGGGAAAAGTTATAGCTGGGGCCTGTGTTGGCAAACAACTGAACGCCCAGCATACTGCCCATGGGGATCCTGACGCGCTGATTTTCGATGCTGTTCAGCTCCGCCGAAATTTGCACGGCGATCTGGCTGCAGATTTCGTTCACCAATACCGTGTTTACGGACATCGAAGTGACCTTCCCGTCCGCGTTTTCCTGCTTGCGGAAAAAATCTTCCGTGGAGATGTTTCTTTCCCGCAAAACCTGGCCGACCGCGCCGGCAATGGCGGTATTGATCTGTGTTTTCGCTTTCGTTTCCGCCACGGCCAGCACCGGAGGCAAAATGATTCTGTCAAGCTGCCGGATCAGGAAAAGCGCTGCGGCGCATAAACAGATCAGAAGAATGAATGTACTGGCTGCTTTCTTATTGTTTTTTGAACCGGGTCTGGCGGGTCTTTTGGCAAAAGCTTTTTTTCTCATGGAGACCTCCCGCGCATTCAACATTAAACTATCATATGTTTTGGCGCGGCCGGTCATTCGCTGCATGAAAACTGGGCTGCTGCCCGCTGACAACAGCCCATAAAAAAATAAAGGAGGGAATATATAAAAGTTCTTGCAAGGGTCCATAGGAAACCCTTGTCGAACATTTATAGCAGCCGCAGCGAACGAACGCTCGCCCGCGGCTATAAAGGAGAGGAGTTATATCGAAAATTAGAAGCTGTCTGATTGATATTCGCCCAAGCGGAATTTAAAAAGCATGGGCGTTTTTCCTTCGCGGTAGGCCTTGACTTGCACCGCGTCATCCATTTTACACTTGGCGATTTCTTCCTGCAGCTGTTTCATGCTGAAGATGGAAATATCGTTGAAGCTGGTGATAATATCGCCGCGTTGAATGCCCGCTTTTTCCGCGCTGGAGTTAGAGATGACAGACATAACGAAAACGCCGAGCTGCGGAATATGATACAACTCCGCTACTTCTTCGGTCACGTCCGCACCTTGAATGCCTAAGAAAGGCTTTGTTTTCTGCTGCATGATTTCTTCCAAAATCGGCTTGGCAATATTGGAGGTAATGCTGTAACCCATGCCTTCCACGCGCCCTTCGGAAAGCTTCGCGGTATTGATGCCAATTACTTCGCCGCGAATATTCACAAGAGGCCCGCCGCTGTTGCCAGGGTTGATGGCCGCGTCTGTTTGAATTACGGTCAGGTCCCGGCTTGCGACTTGAATTTGTTTGTCTATGGCGCTGACAATGCCCAGCGTGGCGGTATTGCCTTCGCCCATCGCGTTGCCGATCGCCAAAACTCTTTCCCCGACCTGCATGACGTCTGAATCGCCAAACGCCGCCGGAATAACATCCTCTGCGCCCGCTTTTCGGATATCCGCTTTACTGACAGATATCACGGCCAAATCTGACGGCGGCTCGCTGCCGACAAACGCGGCGGGTATGAGATCGCTGTTCCCGATGTTGACCGCAACGGAAGACGCCCCGCCAATGACGTGATAATTGGTCACAATAAATACGGCGTCCGCGTTTTCGTAAAAAATAATGCCAGAGCCCGCGCCTTCCTGGTCATAAGGCAGACTGAAATAATCAGAAGAATTTTGGGCTACCGTATGGATTCTGACGACAGACGGCTCAACGAGGTTCACCACATCCGCAAAGGAATGGATGGCTTGTTTCGCTGGGGCGCCTGGCGCCGGATCGGCCTGCTCATTAAATACAGCCATGGAGGCGTTGTTATCGGGACTATCAAGAGTATTACCATTTTTTTCAGCGTCTATACCTGAAAAAATAAAACGTGAGGCGGACGGGGCGCCGAGGCCGATTCCGAAGCCCAGCGAACCCGTGCCGAGAGTGCAAACGATCAGTGTGACAGCCGTCAAGCGGCGCAGTTTCCGTTTTTTATGGATGCGGGTTTCGTTTTTGATGGTCTCATGGTAGAAAGCCGGGGCGAGCGGTGGGGAGATCGCTGGAGGAGCGGCTGCTGGGGCGATCGCCCCAGTGGAACGGGTGGGGCGCGCCGTCTGATCCCCGGAGGGCTGATCGCCGTACAGATTGTATTCTATCTCTTTCTGGATTCTGCTGATTTCACTTAGATCCAAGATTCCTTTTGCGTTTTCGTCCATAGAGCGCCTCCTCATTGATAGTGATTGACTCCATTATACCAGGCAATTTTGAATAAATTATGTATGAATTGTAAACAAACCAATTCGTTTTGTCTATCGCGGCATACGATGAGAGCCTTTAAGTTTATCGGCCAGGCTGTTTAAAACTTTAGCGGAATCCATAAGATATAAACGCGAAACAACGCGGACGGGGACAGGAGGAATTTCTATGGACGGCGACAAGCTATACAGCATTCTCATTGTAGATGATGAAGTGTTAAACCGAATGTTTCTTCAGGCTATTTTATCCAAGGACTATCACGTTATTACCGCCCAAACGGGACAGGAGGCGTTAAGCCATGCGGTGAGCTCTCACCCGGATCTGATCTTGCTGGATATTATCATGCCGGATATATCCGGTTTTGACGTTTTGAAACAACTGAAATCATCTTCCCTCACGGCTGATATCTCTGTTATTGTGATTACCGGGCTTACGCGCGCAGACGATGAAGAAAAAGGATTTTTGCTGGGGGCGGTAGATTATATCACGAAACCGTTTAAAGATACGATCGTCCGGGCGCGCGTCAGAACGCACGTGCAAATCCTGCGACAAATCCGCACCATTGAGCAGCTCGGTTTGCTGGATCCAGTGACAGAAATCCCCAACCGGAGATGTTTTGACAACCGGATCGATATGGAATGGAAGCGCGCGATACGCAATCAAAACCCCATCTCGTTTTTGATGATCGACATTGATCATTTTAAAGCGTATAACGATCAGTACGGCCACCCGCAAGGCGACATGTTACTCAAAGCCGTGGCGCAAACTTTGGCGGCCTCCGCCCAGCGGCCCGCGGATCTCGCCGTCCGAATGGGCGGTGAGGAGTTTGCCGTGCTGCTGCCCGATACCGCTTGGGAAGCGGGGCTGTTTATCGGGGAAAAAATCCGCAGGGACGTTCAGGAAACGCAAGTCCCCGCCGAAGACGGCGCTGTCACCTCCGTGACCGTGAGCATCGGCCTGACGTCTTGCGTCCCCAAACGCGGCCAGCCGGTAAAGGATTTTATCGCGCAAGCCGATGCTTATCTATACGCGGCGAAAACGTCGGGGCGAAATCAAATTCGCAGTGAATGACCGAGACGCTGCCGGACCGCTTCATACAATAAAATGCCGCCGGCGACCGAAGCGTTGAGCGATTCCGCGCGATCGTGCATGGGGATCCGCACCTGTACGTCCGCCCGGGCGCTTAACGCGTCCGACAAGCCGCGCGATTCATTGCCGATCAGCAGGCAGCACGCGCTTTTCCAATCCACGTCATAGGGCAGAGTATTTCCTTTCAAGTGCGCTGCCGCCAGCCTGACTTTTCGCAGACGGAGCGTTCTGGCGACGGCTTCGCCTTCCGCATTCTCCAGAACAGGCAAATGAAAAATCGATCCTGCTGTGGCGCGGATGATCTTGGGATTGTAAATGCCGGCGGAGCCGTGTGTGAAAATCACGCCGTGCGCGCCCGCCGCGTCCGCCGTCCGGATCAGCGTCCCCACATTGCCAGGATCGGCAATGGCCTCTCCCAGCAGCAGCAGACAGTTTTTTTGCAGTATATCGTTGAGCGCGTATTTTTTCCGCGCGCAGACAGCCATAATCCCCTGCGGCGTTACCGTGTCGGACAATTTTTGAAACAAGGCGTTTTCCAAAAGGATCGCGGGCGCCTTTTGTTCAAAACGCCCGAGAGAAGCCCGCGAAACGTAAGCGTCGGAGGCGATAAAATACGCGACCGGCCAGCTCGAAGGGATTTCGCCGACGGTTTTTTCGCCTTCTACGATAAACCACTCCGCCGTGTCACGGCCTTTTTGCGTAGACAGCGCCTGAATTTTTTTCACAAAACCGATTCCGCCTCTTTCCGCCATTATTTTAACCAATAGCGGGAAATAGAGATGGTTTCCCCAATGACGACCAGCACGTCATGCCCTTCGATGGTTGCGTCCGGTTTTGGTGAGATAATAATTTTTTGATTGCGTTTCACTGCCACAACATTGAGGCCAAAGTCGGCGCGGATATTCGATTTCGCCAAAGAATGGCCGACCCATCCTTTTTTAGGCTCAATTTCCGCGATGCTGTATTCATCCGATAAATTGATATAGTCAATCACATTGCTAGTGATTAAATTGTTGGTCAGCAGATTCATGGCGACTTTGCCGCCCATTTCCCACTCGGGCAAGACCACCCGGTCGGCGCCTACTTTTTCCAGTATTTTTTTGTGCCTGGTGTCCATTGCCTTTGAAATGATCATTTTGGCGCCGCTTTCTTTGGCGATGACGGTAGCCAGGACGCTGGGTTCTAAAGTGCCGATGGCAATGATCACAACGTCAAAATTGCCAAGCCCAAGAGAAAAAAGAGCCCCTTCGTCCGTCACGTCCGTCTGCAGAACATGCGTGGCGTATTGTGAAACGTCCTGGACAATTTCTAAATCCATATCGCAGGCCAGCACGTCGCAGCCATTTTCCGATAAAGTCCGGACAATGCTCCGGCCGAAGCGGCCCAGCCCCAGCACGGCGAATTGTTTGCTTCTTGCCATGAAATTCCCTCTCTTTTTAGCGTGGTGCAGAAAATCTGCGCGCGGCCTAACTGATGATCACTGTTTCCTCCGGATAATGCACGCCGAGATCGGCGCGCATCTGCTGGGCCGCTAAACTGATGGCGACAGTCACAGGGCCTACTCTGCCTAAAAACATGCAAGCGCAGAGGATGAGCTTGCCGGCTGGCGATAAATAGGGCGTCATGCCCATGGTCATCCCGGCGGTACTCACGCCGGCGACAATCTCAAAAAGAAAATCCATAAACTGCGGCTGGAACCCTGTCATATGTTTTTCCGTCACGGACAGCAGCATCGTGCCGGTGATGACGATGACGACGCTGACAATCACCACAGCCAGCGCGCCTTGCAGAACGCCCAGATGAATCTGCCGGTTGTGTGAAATAATGATATTGCGGCCGCGAATCACCGACAAAGCCGAAATGACAATGATAAAAAGCGTAACGGTTTTGACGCCGCCCGCTGTTCCTACTGGAGGGCCGCCGACAAACATGAGAAGCAGGATAAAAAATTGTGAACTCATGGTCAGGTTCTCTGGCGCCACCGTATAATAGCCCGCGGTTCTGGCGGAAACAGACTGAAAGAAGGCCGCCCAAATTTTCGCCGGCGGAGAAAGCGCGCCAAAAGAGGCTGGGTTGCTGTACTCCGCCGCGAAAAAAAACAGCGCCCCGAAGAGGATTAAAACAGCGGTCATCTCCAGCACAATTTTGGTGTGCAGTTTTAGATGCCTGTAGGCCGCCGTAAGAGTCTGGCGCTTGCGCGCGCTTCCCCGATAAACGCGAAGCAGATCCAACCCAACGGTAAAACCCAAACTGCCTGCGATAATGAGCGCCATGATCACCAGGTTGATGATCGGATCGCTCACGTACTTTGTCAAACTGGAATCGCCGAGGACGTCTATCCCTGCGCTGCAAAAAGAGGATATGGACTGAAAGACGCCCAGCCCCGCCGCGTGCATCAGTGAAGGGGAAGAGGCGGCAAAGCGCGCGGTAAGGACGGCCGCCGCCGCGCCTTCAATCAGCAGCGTGCCAAAGCCGATATTTTTGACTAGCTGCACCATGCCCTGCAAATGATTTTGATTTAAAGACTCTTGAATGATCAGCCTTTCTTTGAGGGTGATTTGTTGTCCCGTAAACAGAAAAACCACGCCCAGCATCGTAACAAACCCAATGCCGCCGATTTGCACCAGGCCGATGACAATGGTTTGCCCTAAGACGCTCCAGGACGCGTAGGACGGCATGACAGACAGCCCGGTGGCAGACAGGGCGGCCGTCGAAGTAAACAATGCGTTAATGAAACCGCAGGATCGCCCGGTCCGGTCCGCAACGGGCAGCGCCAGCAAGAGAGCGCCGATCAGATCGGCGATCGCAAAGCCAGCCACCAGGATTCTGCTGTTGTTGAAATGTTTTTCGGATTTTTGAGAGAGTTTACGCAAGCGTATCGCAATCAACTCCATATTTCAAAACGGAATGTTTCTGTTCCCATTTCGCGCTTAGAGTATACCATAAATTCACGCGCTTTCAAACTGAATTTCTTTTTAACGCCTGAGACGCGAAATGCGCCGGATGGGGGCCTAACTCCGCCCTTCCCGGCGCATTTTTTTTGCTTATAAACTTTTCAAATAATGTACTTCCGCTTCCGTCAGCCGTCGGCAAGCGCCTCTGGGCAAATCGCCCAAATAAATTTTCCCTGTGGCGATGCGTTTCAAAAACAGCACAGGATGGCCGATGGCCTCACACATTTTGCGGACTTGCCGGTTTCGGCCCTCATGAATGGTAATTTTCAAGCTGACGGCCATATCGCCGCCGCCGGACGCCCGTTTGACAATCTGAACGTTGGCGGGCGCCGTGCGGTAATCTTCAATGTCAAGCCCTTTCCGGAAACGCTCCAGCGTTTGAGGCGTGGGTACACCGCGCACGCGAGCC
>JAITPB010000026.1 GCA_031289625.1 Clostridiales bacterium
GAAGCCTTGATTTATGCGGCTTTGAAGCACTTTCGAATATTCATTTGATATGGTCAAAAAATGCCCTGCAAGCCAGTAAAATCAATGCATGGTAAATAATGGGTGCGGTTCTCCTGACAAGCGGGCGAAGGGCTATTGCAATGGCCAACTTACTATGGATGAAGTCTTTGCGGAGGATGTCGAGCCTTCCGGTATATGATTACAATGCTAAAGGCCGCTGTTCCTGATTATATATTTTTGGCTCTTATTGCGTTTCAGGCGGCTGACTAAAAAACGGCTTAAGTAAGCCATTCTAAATAAGTGAGCAAATACCTGAAACGGCTTGTTTCCGGCGTTTATGGCAATATAGCATTCTAAAACACAATAAGAGCCAAAGTATTTTACATTTCCGGTATTTTAGCCTATACTATATCTAATAGGACCCCCGACGCCTCTTAACGCGGACTTCGTTCACGGACAATGCGCACCAGCGGGGGGCAATTTATTTATGAGGTATGTGTAAATGAATATTTTAACTTCAAGAAATATAATTATTTCCGATCCAGCGTTTTGTACGAGCATCCTAGAGCAACTCAAGCATTCAGCCGGTTCGTGATGAAAGTGGAGATTATTTTTATGGTCGGACGCTGGAATTAGATGGATGTCAAAGTACAGGAACGAACTTTGAAGAAGCCTGTAAGAGCTTACGCGAGGCAATGGCAGGATATATCGAAACCAAACTTGAAAACGGTTTTAACGTTCCTGAACCTGTTGGCCGCAATGATTTTAGCGGTAAATTTGTTATTAGAATCCCAAAATCGCTGCATTTCAGGCTTGCCGTTGAAGCCGAAAAAGAAGGCGTGTCCCTGAACCAATACGCCTTGTATAAATTGAGCGTTTGAAGCGTCCCTAATGGGATGCTTTTTTTGCGCTATAAATCTAATAGGACTCTCGACGCCTCTTGCTTCAGTCGTGGGGGAGTATGACAAAGTGGATTGCATTGAAAATTAAGCCTGTCAACTATACAAAATGCAGCCCACTGTATGATTATACATTTTCCACTTTTGTTTCTAACAGTTCAACGATTGATTAGCCGTGCTGTGCCTGTTCAAGTGTAGAAACACGGATATAGAGCACGGCTTTTTTCAGGGCGCTACCTCTCGCAGTATTTTGAAATGAGTATCCATAGTTGTTTCAGCCCACAAAATGAAATCATCATCACCGCGTCCGCTGAGTTTAGATGTATATTCCAATGCAAGAATTTTGAGGTCGCCAATCGCAAGCTTTATTTCAAACGAATCGGTGCTGCTTTCATAGAGAGCAAGCGTATCATTGCTGTTCCGCATAATTTGTGCCCAATAAGTAGCAGTTTTAATGCCCGAAACAACCTCCGAACCTAAACACTTTGCATATTCAGAGCGTAGTCCGTCATACCAGTCCTTTACATATTTTAGAAGTTCCAAATCCTCATCGCTAAGATTTGAGATAGGCTCAATGGTCGGGGTAGGAGAGGTACTCAGCGACGATTCCACGGGAGGAGTAACCGATGGCGTAGGTTCTGGCGTGGCGGTCGGCGCAACAGATGACGGAACGGTAACATCCGGCGTTTCTGTTGCGGCGTTTGACGTTTCGGCTATTGCAGATGACGCTATAGGCGGCTCGTTTATTTCGGCAACGATAAGTTCAGCGGGCAGAGGCGCGTTCACGCCTATAACGACCATAAGAACAATAGACACAGCGGCATCGCCGATGAGCGCAAGCCCTATCGGTTTTTTTGTTTTATGCTTTACGGCTCGGAAAATAAACGTCGCCAAGAGCGCAACGAATACCAAAGCAGTCAGAAACCAAAGAACGCTTAAAAGGCCTAACATTATTTACCCTCCGTTTCCGTTTTTCGTTCGGCTTCAAGCGACAAAGCCATCTCTAACAGTTTTAGACGGCACTGCATATCAAGCGTTTCATAAACACGAAGTAATTTAACGCAATTATAACTTAATCACCAAGGGGTGTCAATTTTCGCATAAATCTAAACAGTGCTGACGAGTAAAGCAACTCGTAAATCATTGATTTTTCAAGCTTCAACAAGATCCAGGCATCAAAAACAGTGCGAAAATATGCATTTCTCATGGGATTTTTCGCACTGTTTTTCTTGAGATCCCAGTATTTCTGGGCTTTACAGAAAATTTACTCGTCAGCACTGTAAATCTAAAAACTTAATAGGGTGGTGGAGTTTCTTCTGAAGGCCTATAACGCGGAGCGTAGGAAGATAACGGCGGCCAGCCAAAAGGCCATGCCAGCCCAAAGAATATTTAATTAGGGAGGGAGAAAGGAAGAAATTCGGAGCATGCCAAGGCTGTAAAACCGGGGAAGAACGCGATGACGGGAAATCGAAACGGCGGTTAATCTGATGAATGATAATCATACGGTTCTTATTCTTCCGTGCCAATATCATTTAATGTCGCGATGCCCTGAGGCGTTATCATGGTGAAACGCTGGCTCAAATAGCGGAGAGAAGCTCCCAGCTCGCCGTCCGGCCCGCCATACTGCGCGATGATGAGCTTTGCCAGGCCAGGGTTGCTTCTTCTTATTTGAATCGGGTACTCTAATTTCTTTTCATAAATCCACATGCGATTGGCTCCTCTCTGCACACTTACGAACGCTGCCAGGGCCAAGGCCCTTCTATCCAAGCCCAGCCTTGTCTGCCCACTGAACGGTATGAGCAAAGCGGCCCAAAAACATTCTCATAATAGCAGCGGCATTTATCGCCGTTGGCAATCACTTTGTTATACATTTCCAACGCTTCTGAATCGCACGGATGCGTGTTCAGGAACAGTTGCAGGTCAATTGCCATGAAGTCCAGCATCGCGATATGCTTTAACAAAACTTCTTTTTCCATGACTTCACCCTCCTATTATCGTGCGCAATGACATTTTTCGCGTTTGTAGGGTTTATACAAGGCGGAAAAAATTGTGCCGTTTTGAAGCGCTTCTTCCGCTGAAAAAAGGCAGCCTTGAGACAGGGTTTGGAACGGTACGACAGCCTGCGCCAACTCTACCTCATCGGCCTCTGCGCATTCCGTGCCCGCTATTTCCCCAGGCGCGTTTGTCCCGTCACATCTGCATCCGCGTCCCACATGGAATGGCAGCTGAGTTTTGTCCCAGAAATCAGCGCCGTTTAATCCGCCCGCGCCGCTTCCTGAATTTTTTTTATACATGCTCTTACCTCCTGCTGGGTTTATTCCCGTATATCATATGTGCAGGCTTAAACTCCGTGACTTTGACTTGACAAACGCGCTGAGATCCAATACAATCAAAATTGTCGTAAAACAATATTTTTTATCGATTCATAGGCGGTGAAGACGCGTATGGGAAAAGCGCTTTATGTAGAAGCCGGCGTGGATGGCGGTAAAATTATTTTAACAGACAGCAGCCGCCCTCTCAAAATTTTGCGGCGCGGATCAAACGGCGCGCCTCTCGGAGAATTGGAACAAACTTTGCGTGACTTTCTGCAAGGCGAAAAAGTGCAGGACGCTTGCTTGATCCTTTCCACAGAAAAAACCATCCTGCGCTTCGCCTCTTTGCCGTTTCTTTCTCCCAAAGAACTTACTCAAGCGGTTTCTTTTCTATATGAAGATTATTTTCCAATTCCCAAAGAACAGTATTGCTTTAGTTACCGCAGATTGGAACCATATACAAACAAAACGAATCTGCTTTTGGCGGCGATTCCTCTGGCCTTGGCCGAGGATTACGCCAGCGCGTTTCAGCGCGTGGGCATCCGATTGCTTTCGATAGATATTCTGGAAAGCGCGGCGGGCCTGATCGCGCAGACGGAGCCCACCCTCTGCTTTGCCAAGCAGGAATCCACTTACAGAATTTTTGGCTTGAAAGATAAAATTCCGCAAGGCGCTTGGCGTGTCACGAATCACCCGGAAGAAGGCCCGCGGGAATTGCGTGCGGCCTTGAGCGGCTTGGAGGAAGCCGGGCAGATCCATCGCTGTGTTTTTTATGGCGGGGCTGACGATTGGCTGCTGGCGGAGTGCGAGCGATATGAATTGATCGCGGGTGCGCCGCCAGATAATTTCGCTGTGCTGGAAAGCCGCGCGCGCGTTTCCGCCCTGCCGGGAAGCCAGTTGAATCTAATCCCGCCAGCGCGGCGGGAGATTATCGTTCTCCGCCAGCGTCTGCGCAAGGCGCTTATTCTGGAATGCGCTTTCATTCTTTTGACAGGCCTGATTCTTTCCGGCGCGCGCCTTGCTCTCCCGCATTACCAGCGCCAAAAAAAAATGTTGAACGAGGAAATTAACACGCTGGCCACCGCGTCCGAAAATACAGAAACGGAGCGGCTTACCCAAAGCGTGGAACGAATGCAAACGCTTTCCAGCGCACTCGCCTGGACGCAGGATACATCGGCGCTGGCCGCCCAGCGTATTTTATCTTTGCTGTCTTCGGACATACAACTTAAAAGCGCTTTTTACCAGGACGCATTTTTATCGCTTACGCTAACGGCGCAAAATGCGGAAGCAGTCTCCGATTTTTTGGAGCAGGCGCGCGGCGTTCGCGGCGATCTGGTTCTATCCGTCCAACCGGCGCTGATGACACAGCATGATGACGGTGTGGACATTACCTTACATATTATCTTGCGGAGGGACTGGGATGAAAGCCCTTAACGCTCAAATCACAAAAATGCTTTTGATGGGGACAGCCGCGCTGACTGCGCTTTGGGCGGTATTTTTTATGGCCTCGCTGCGAGGCGATGTGAGAAATCTGCTGGACGCGCGTTCCGATATGAGCCGGTTGCGGCGGGTTTTGGCAGGACGTCAGGCCCAACAGCTTTCCCTGGAAGCGCAGGAACAGCTTTTACCGGATTTGGCTGCGGCCTATTGGGAACTGTCTCATAAATTTCTTTCGGAGGCGGCCGCCGCCGCCGCGTTGAGCCATGTAAGGGATCTGGCCGAGAAGCGGCACATTGCGGTGAAAACATTTCAAACCCATAACATCGAACGCGTGCCGATGGAAACAGAAAACTTTTCTGGCGGGCGTGTGCTCCGCTGGGAATCAGAACTGACGGGCGAAGGCGCTTATTCTGACGCTTTACATTTTCTGACGGAAATGTCCGGGGACGAAACCATTCATTCGCTTACCGCCTGGGAGATGGTAAACAATGCAGAAGCGGAAGGCAGCGTAACATTCCGCGTAAACTTTTTCTTTTATTCTTACCAAGAGCCTGACATAGGAGATGCCGATGAAACCGCATGAAGCGGGTTTTACTTTGATCGAAGCGCTTGCGGCGATGGCGATTCTTTCCGTGGTTCTGCTCCCTGTCCTGTCGATCCTTCGTCAAACCAGCCGGAACGCCGCCTACGCGGATCAGATTTACGAAGCGGATTTGCACTTGTCTTCTCTGCTGCAAGAACTGGCGGCCGCGATCCGGGCGGATGACATCTGGGGGGATGAAGTTTACGGCGCGGGCGCGTTTGCAGATTTGATCCAGGACTTTGACGAGCGTTACCAAACCGAACGATTTGCGTACGCGGCTGTCGTTCAACCGCTCCAGAACCCAGACGGTTTTTCCCGGGAATGGCGCACAGATCCAGGTCTGAGCCTTGAACCGGCGGTTTTATCCGGTTATGAGGAACCGGATGCTGACGCGCCGCAGCGTGTCAGCACCATCAGCCAGGCAGACGTCTCCATCACGCTGATCCGGCCCCCATCCGGTGCGCTTCCTCACAACGGCGGCGCTTTGATCACTGCCGCGATTTATACCAGAGAGAAAAAACGGTTGAATACCTTGGCGCTGATTGCAAACTGAAAGGCGGCGGCATTGTGGAGGCACAGCAGGGAAGCGCGTACACACTGGTTCTGGCGGTCATGATGATCGTGTTCTTAATGACTGCGGTTTTGCTGAACATCACAGGATATGAAATGAAAATCGCGCGTGAACGGGAAGGTTACAGCGAACTGTACAACCTGGCCGTGTCGGGCGCGGAAAAAGAGCGTCTGGATTTGCTGGAAAAGCTGCGCGGCGTTGAACCGGACATAGAGGAAAAGGTTTTTCAGGAACTCAAAAAACTGAACTGGTATGATCATTTGATTTATCAAGACGGCTGGTTTCACGCGCGAACCAAAGGATCACGCCCCACGGAGACTCTTTACACCGATGCGGTTCAAGCGGCAGCGGACCCTTATTTTTTGAACCATCAACAGAGTTTCTCCTGTTCCCTCTCATTCGATTCAACCGCTCCAGAGCGGTGTTATCAAATAACGGCAAAGTTTTTGCCGGGATATTTTGTGGAAGCGAGCGCGGAAATGTGTCCGTCGAATGATCATCCGGATGATAATCCGGAAGACAGGCCCAAAGTAAAAGTACGCGCCAGCTTGGAATGGGACATTCCCGCGCATGCGGAAATTTTCATTCCCGATTTGATTTGGGGCAGCCAGCCGGAGATATTTCAGAAAGCCGTTTCCTGCGCCGGCACTGTCTATCTGGACGGTGCGGAAACAGAGGCGCCCAAAACGGACGCGTCTGTTTTGAACGCGCAGTTCAGCCAGATGTCAGCTCTTCCGTCCGAATGGGACTGGTCGGAGATGAACGCCGTTGTCGTTGGCCGCGGCGTTTCGCTGGATGTGTCGGCGTTTTATGGCAGTGACGGCGTTCCTCAGCCTACCTGCATTATCAATACCGAGGGAAATTTGCGGCTTACAGGTCAGCAGGATGATCAGCCGGACAATCGTCCGGACGATTGTCCGGAAGCACAGAATCAGTTCGTCGGAGTGATTTTCGCCGGGGAGGATGTTTTTTTAGACGGCGTTTCCTTGACAGGGAATTTATTTTGTCTGGGTAATGTTTGGCTCGGCGGCAGTCAGGCGCCGCCCGTCTGTAATCCGGATATGCTTTTTCAAATCCGCGTCGCAGACTGGGAGCTGCAAAAACGTCTGCTCGACTTTTTGGGCGTCACCGATTTTCAGCACGCCGTAAACAACAGCACGGACATTGTCGGCATTCTCCAGCACGCGGCCCTCTCGGATCGCTTTTCACTGCGTATTGATCCTTTCCCGGCTATGCCCTTAACATTGCGCAAACTCAAAAAAGTTGCGCCCTAACCCTTTTTCTGCTAAAATAAAGAAGAGTAAGCTGGGCAGCCGCGCGGCGTGAAAACCGCCGTGAGGAAAGTCCGAGCTCCACAGGGCGGGATGCCGGGCAATACCCGGTGGAGGCGACTCCAAGGAAAGTGCAATAGAAATAAACCGCCGTTGATAAAACGGTAAGGGTGGAAAGGCGAGGTAAAAGCTCACCGCCTCTCCGGCGACGGAGAGGGCTCTGTAAACCCCATCCGGAGCAAGATCATATGAAAGCGATAAGGCGGCCCGTCTTGCTTTCAGGTGGATCGCGCGAGCGCGTCCGGCAACGGCGTGCCTAGATAGATGGCTGTCCTCGACAGAATTCGGCTTATAGGCCTGCTCACCAAAAAAGGCGCGTATATTTTTACGCGTCCTTTTCTATATTTCCGTAATCAGTTCCTCACTTTCGCCCGATAAGGTAAACGACTCCATCTCATTAACCACCATACGGAAATCATTCGCCTGGCGCGGCGTGATGGCGCCTCTTTCCAAAAATTGATGGATGACGCGCCGTTCTACATAAAAACCTTGCAGTATTTCTTCTTCATAGCCGTCGTGCGGCTGCCCATGGTTGATATAAAAGCCCGCGCGCATCTGTTTGGATAAATCCATACGCTCTTGCGTTAGCCTATCGATGATTTCCCCATCGGAGATAAAATCCCGTTCCTGGTTCAGTACGCGCACGACCCGAAGGCCATTTCTGGTAAACACCGCGTTCAATTGCTCTTTTAGATCTGACTCTGGCAAACGGGCGGCGCGGGAACACGCATGAACCTGAAAATACAGCAGAGCCGCCTGCACCGCTTCGCTCCGGATCGCCCGGTGGTAGATAAAAAGGATCAGCTCCCGCGAATGCCAGTAGATTTGACCGTTAATTTCTTTCCGCGCGTACTGCTTTTTCAGCAGCGCGCGCTCCGCCCGGAGCATGAGGAGTCTCATGCGGAAAAGCTCGTTTCGCTTGCTTTTGCTGTACTCCATGTAGCGCAGTTCATTAATCCGGCTTTTGTAGCGGGTCACGAGGGCTTCCAAAAAAGGGGAACCGCTTGACTCGGCGCGCAGCTGCCGGATGGTTTCGTCCAAAATTTCGATTTGAACGCTGTGGCTGCCCATGCTTTCCCGTTTGGGATCCGCCAGGAGCGGCAGTAGCAAAAAGCCCACGATCAGCGATAATATAATAACCCCGGCGGTCATAAACAGCAGAAGCGGCCTTTCCGCAAAAGGGCTTTGATCCAAATAGACCAGCGGGAGCGCGAACGCTGTCGCCAGGCTGACTGTGCCTTTGACACCGGAAAAAGTCAAAAACAGCAAATCTTTCAATTGCTTTGTCCAGTTGCTTTGCTTGTTCACGGCTACGAAGCA
Organism: Clostridiales bacterium; assembly: GCA_031289625.1. Classification (GTDB taxonomy): domain Bacteria; phylum Bacillota; class Clostridia; order Lachnospirales; family WQUN01; genus JAITPB01. The sequence goes on from JAITPB010000026.1 coordinate 8,457, forward strand.
TACGCTGATGAACCGCACGAGAAAAAGGATGAGCGTGACGATGACAATGGCCATGACAATGGCCAGCGCCAGAAAGTCATGCGGCTGGCTGCTGCCCCAGACATGTATGAAAATTTCCGGCAGTTGAAGCCCCAATAACAAAAAGACAATGGAGTTCAAGGCAAACGAAAGAAGCTCCCAAACATTTTTTTTGAAATTCCCAATCTCCGCTTCCAAAAGTTCCCCGTTTGGGGCGTGCGGCGTTTGCCGGCTGCCCGCTGTTACTGCGCCGATGACGCCGGAGACGCCCGCCATCTCCGAAAGAGTATAGCTGAGAAATGGGGCCGCCAGTTCTACCAAAACATGCGTCGCCGTATGGCGTATGGCCAGTCTTTTCATCATTTTGGCACCCCAGCGCCCCAGCGCTGAAAGCAGAAACCCGGCGGCAAACCCACCAGCAGAGACAATGAGCAGTTGCTCCAGCGCCATAGCGGGCGAGAACTCGCCTGTCCGCAGTGCGGTCACGGCAAAATGAAAGGCAATCAAGCCGGACGCGTCGTTAATAAGCCCTTCTCCCTTTAGAATATTTAAAACGTCCACGTCGCATTGCATGCGTGATGAAAGCGTCGTCACAGCGATCGCGTCAGTCGGCCCCAGAATCGCACCCATCGCGTAACAAGCCGCGGCGGGAAGCTGCGGAAAAAGCGTGTGCAAGGTGAAGCCAATGGCGAACACCGTGATAAACACGAGCAGAAACGCCATGAACAGCACTTGTTTTTTGACCCGCCAAAGTGAAAGCTTGTTAGATTCATCCGCTTCATGAAACAACAGAGGCGCGATGATCAGCACCATAAACAATTCCGGATCCAAGTCCGGCATGTCTTCCAGGAACGTAACGCGCAGCAGACATCCGAAGGCGATTTGAAGCAGGGGGAGAGGCAGGCTGGGATAGATCATGCCTAAGACATTGGATATGACAATGGCCAATATGATGCCGATAACAATAATGGTAACTTCCATGAAAATGATCTGCCGTCCTTTCCTGAAGTGATTATATACGGCGTGCCATGAACACAATAAAAAAATGGCGTCCGATGCAACGCCATTTTATCATGTAAAGTTCATTTTTTCCAAGGCCCAGCGCAAAATGGTTTTCGTGTCGCTGACGACTTGCCCTTCTAACAGCATACCCACTTTGATGGTCTCATCTCTGCCTTTATAACTTTTGATCGGCTTATTTTCCAGAGAGGCTTCCACCATATAATATCGGTTGCCTGTGCTGTCGGCGCGCGCGTCGCTGCTGATTTGCAGAACCGACGCCTCCACTGATCCATATTCCTGATAAGGCAGAGCCAAAAATTTGCACTTGATCTGCTGTCCGATCTTAACATTGGCAATATCCTTATTGCTGACGGTAAAAGTCACTTTAAAGGAATCAGAATCGAGAGGCACGATACTGCCGATCTCCAGGCCCGCCTGGATGAGATCGCCAGGCGTGAGCGGATACAGCAAATTCACCACGCCGTCTATGGGCGCGATAACATCCAAGTCGCTTATCTGCACTTGCATCGCTTCTATTTCTTTATCCATCTGTTTCAGGGCATCTTCCTTCTGCCGGATCTCATTATTGATCTGCGCCAGCAATGTCAGTCTGCCCTGATCAATCATCATCTGCTGTGACGGTTTATCCGCCGTCGCTGTATACGAGGTCGTATCATTTTGCGCCTTGTTGACTTGAATCTGCATTTCGTCCACATTGCGCTGCGTATCGGCGATGCTCTGCTCTGTTTGAAGCATCTGACTTTGTTTCAGATCTTCCATCTGCGTCCGTGCGGTGTCCATCTGGGTCTGGGCGTTGTCATAATCCTGCCTCGGCGTCGCGCCCGCTTCATAGAGCTTTCTGACTTGATCCGCCGCTGTCTCCGCTTTGGAGAGCATTTCGCTCAACGTAACCAACTGAGCCAGATATCGTTCCAGCTGCGTCTTGTACTTGCTGTCCAGCGCCGCCTGGCTGACGATATCCGATATATACGCCTGCGTCAGTGCGGAACCCGGCTCATTGTTCACTTGCTGGAGGATGGCTTTAAAATTTTGCAGGCCCGTAAGTTCCCCCCGGTATGTGTTCAACTGATTGCGCGCCGATTGCAAGGAATAAGAAGCGGACTGCTGCATGGTTTCGGCGCTCATGAGATTCTCGGTGATTTGCTGCTCGGCAATCTGTCTGTCCAACAGATATTTTTCCACCAGTAAGGCATAGTGACGGCCTTTTTCCGAACTCTGATCCATTGTGTTCGTATTCGTGTCGATGCAGGTCCGATATTGCTCCAGGTACATTAGATCGTCCTGGGCTTCATCTCTTTGGACTGTACCGGCGTTCAATTGCAGTTCCATCGCCTGCTTGTCGATCGTATACAGGATGTCTCCCTTCGACACCGTCTGGCCGTCCGCGATATTAACCTCTTGCAATTTCCCGTTGCTGACGCTGCGCAAAACGCTGATGGATTCATTAGGGCGCACTACGCCCGTGGCTTTGATATAAACGTCGATGGCGCCGAAATACATCCAAATCAGCGCGCCCACTAGGCCCATGAAGAGAATCACGCTAAAAGCCGTGAAGAAAAAATGCGGCTTCGCCTCCATCACTTCTCTGGAATCGCGCAGTTCACTGATGTCAATATACCGGGATTTGGCTCTGGGCTTGGTTTTGGGTTTTTCGTTGGCCTCCATGTTTATATCGCCTCCGGTATCTGATCTTTCCACAAAGCGTAATATAAGCCACCCTGACGCATAAGCTCCGCGTGTCTTCCCATCTCAATGATTTTGCCTTTTTCCATGACATAGATCATGTCGCAGTGCATGATGGTCGAGAGACGATGTGCGATCATGATGACGCACATATTTCTCGTTTCATCGAAAATCATATTTTCAATGGCCTTTTCTGTAATAGAATCCAGACTGCTGGTGGCCTCGTCCATGATGAGGATGTCGGGTTTTTTGAGAAGCGCTTGCGCGATGGCCAGCCTTTGCCTCTGCCCGCCCGACAGGTTGCCGCCGTTCTCCTCCAGCAGCGTCTCGTAACGAAGCGGCAGTTCATTGATAAAATCATGCGCTTTCGCTTTTTTACACGCATCTATGATCATATCCATAGACGCGCGACCCGCGGCAAACTGTAGATTTTCCCGTATCGATCCGCTGAACAAAAAGATCTCCTGGGATATGTAACCGATTTTTTCCCGCAAATGATCCACACTGATGTCCTGGACATTATACCCGTTGATCAGAATGGTACCCTGTTCGAAAGGATAAAAACGCAAAAACAATTTTGCCAGTGTCGTTTTGCCGGATCCGCTTTCTCCGACAAGGGCTATCTTCGATCCCTTGGGGATGCTCATGCTGACGTCACGGATCACTGGCGCGCGCGTTCCATACCGGAAAATGAGATTTTTGATCTCGATATCGCCGTGCAGCTTCGGAGATATTTTCTGCGCCTCCTGTCTGCCTCTTTCCGGGCTGAGATCCAAAATTTCCGCCAAGCGATCGGCGGCCACGATGGCAGACTGCAATTGCGGCTGAAGATTGATCAGGTTCTGTATGGGCTGTAAAAAATAAGACTGCAGCGCGTTGAAAGTTAGAAGTTCGCCTAAGCTCATTGTCCCTTTCAGTACGGCTGAAGCGCCCATCCACAAAATAACAACGCTGCCGATGGAGCCAATCCCGCTCGCGAGAGTGCCTTGCAGGTTGCTGAGCCTTCCGCCTTTGAAGGTGCTCTTGAGCAGACGGATAAATTTAGCTTCTGTCTGGAGAGAGGCCCTGTCCTGCGCGTTATGAGACTTGATCGACTCAATGCCATTGAGAGACTCTACCATATAAGAGGACAATTGCGCGTTATTTTCCATAATACCCTTGTTGGCTTGTTTCAACGGATGATTAAAAGAAAAAACGACGACGGCGTAGAGAAGCGCGATGACAACGGTGATGGCAAACAGCGTGCCGTTCTGGTTGAACAAAATCGCGCCGCCAGCGATGGCCATAATCGTATCCATCATGATGGTCAAAGTAGCGGAAGAAATAATATCCCGTATCCGGCTGGCGTCGGTGAAGCGTGAAATGATCTCGCCGACTTTTCGCGTGCCGAAGAAGGAGACAGGCAGTTGCAGGACGTGGTGGTAATAGCCTAATATCAGGCTGATATCCAGCCGCTGGCTCAAGTACATCAGCAGATGCTGCCGGAAAAAACTCAATACGCTTCTGAAAACATGCAGGGCTACAATGCCGATGGACATGACCGTGAGCGTTCCGCCCAGATCGTTGGGCATGATCTCGTCCATCATAATCTTAAAATAAAACGACGACAGTATGCCCAGGAAGGTCAGCAGCAGAGAGGTGAAGAAGATATTGATCATCAAAGCGCCTTGCTGTGGCAGCAAAGCAAAAAAGCGCATCAAGGCCGAACCGGAACCCGCGCCCTTCTTAAAAGAATTGTTGGGAATCAGGACAATGAGAACACCCGTCCATATTTTGAAAAAATCGGCCGGTTTGTATTTGACCATGCCTTGGGCCGGGTCAGATACGAGCACTTCCTTGCGTGATATTTTGTAAACTACCATATAATGCAGGAGAGCGCCGCCAACCACGACATGGGCAATGCATGGCAAAGGAAATTCGCCGAAAAAAGCCTTCTGATTGCCTTTTACCGCTTTCGCGGTAAAACCAAGCTCCGTCGCCGCTTTAACAACACCATATGCGTTTGTACCATATTTGTCCGTACCCGCAATTTCGCGAATGCGCGAAATGGGAAGGGATAAGCGGTAATATTTCGAAATGGTGGCGAGACAAGCCGCCGCGCAGTCCGTTGTGTCATGCTGTCGAATGGAAGGGCGTTTTTTTAACATGATCCACCTTTAGTCTGGAAAAATTTTTTCACCAAAATTCGATCTTGGGGTAATACACGCAACGGCGGCGAAATGCATCGCCGCCGTTGTCATAAATGTCCTTGTGAAACTTATTGGATACTTTTACTCAATCGACTCACGCATATGTGAGAGTAACATTAACATCAGGCAGTGTAGCAAAAAAATCTGTGATGGCGAGCAAGGTCTTATCTACATACCCAGAACGGTCTGGGAAATAGCTCTGTACGAGGTTGGAAACCTCCTGAACAAAACCGGCCACTACTGCGCCAAATTGCGACCAGTTCCATTGAACTGTACCGCCGCCGTTTACAAACATCGCTTCATCCGTACTCAGTTCTTCAAAGCCGTTGATTTTCATTTTGATCCTCTTTCTAGCGCTTTGCGCTGCTTTAATTTATCGGCAGGTTTGTCAATATTAATACGCAATGTTGACGGCTAAATCAGGCAGATTCAGCAAAAAGCCGGAAAACGCCGAAAGCGCGTTGGTCACAAAACTGCCGACGCTGGCAAACAGATTACCGGCGAGGCCGGCAATTTGCTGTACAAACACGGAAGCCACTGCGCCGAACTGCGACAAATTCCAGACGATCGTCTCGCCGCCGTTGACAAGCATTGCCTCATCCATGCTGAGGTCTTCAAAACCATGGATATTCTTCATTTCGTTCATAATGTTTTTTCCTCCTTGGAAAATAAAATAGGATGTTATCAATTAGGTACATAAGCAAGCATCTCAATGGAGAAGTTTGGCGCCGCGCGTCAGCCGTTTAATAGGCGGCGGATCGGCTACACCAGCCATAGAAAACAGCAGCAGCAAGCAACAGCAAACAGCAAGCAACAGTAGCCGCCGCTAATGGCCATTTGTTCGTGCGCATTCAGTTCTTCAAAACCCGTAAGCATAAGATCGTCCATTATAAAGCCTCCCCGAGCGCTTTACATCATTGGTGAGTGGTAAGTTGTTTAATTAGGCAGCGGCAAGATCAACAATCGCACTGCCCTGGCAGGAGGTCATCCCGCCAATGTCGCAGCAATCCGGCACAATTCCGCAGTCGCATGCGAGCCCGCTGCCGTTTTCCGCCGCGCACATATTGGCAGCGCAAAGGGTACCCGCCACACCGGCGCCAGCCACGCCATAACCGCCAAGGGCAACCGCCGCGCCGGCAAGAGCAAACGGCAAGCAGCAAATGCAGATAATGGAAGCGACGCCGCAGACCACGCCGACAGCCAGGCCGACAGTGCCGATGACCGCGCCGACGACTGCCGCCCCGCTGCCGAGCGCGCCTGTAGCGTCAGCCGCAACGCTACCGCCGTTGATGGCTATTTCTTCGTACACATTCAGTTCTTCAAAACCCATAAGCATAAGATCGTTCATTGTAAAACCCCCTTACGTCATTGGTGATTGGCAAGTTTAATAGGCAGCAGCAAGGTCGACAACCGCACTACCCTGGCAGGAAGTCATCCCACTAACGTCGCAGCAATCCGGCACAATTCCACAGTCGCATCCGAGCCCGCCGCCGTTTTCTACCGCGCACATATTGGCGGCGCAAAAGCAGGCCGCCACACCGACAAGAGCAAACGGCAAGCAGCAAATGCAGCAAATGGAACAGACGCCGCAGACCACAGCGACAACCGCGCCGACCGCACCTGTAGCATCAGCCGCAACGGAGCCGCCGTTGACGGCCATTTCTTCGTATTCATTCAGTTCTTCAAAACCTATAAGCATAAGATCGTTCATTCTAGAGTTCTCCTGCTGTCTATTTTTTACGCTGTTTAAGCCGCCGGCATAAATGCGTTAAGGTATGTAGCCATTGTCGCCGAAATAATCTGAGAGAAGCCAGTGCCGAGCGTGTTGATGCCGCCGCCCAGGACATTGGTAATCAGATTGATAGCTCCGCTCACAGCGCCGACAATAGGCGATGCAATCGCAAAAACAGAGCCAAGAATGGACATGAGCGTGTCCGCAACAGCACCGCCATCCACAAGCATAGATTCCTCTAAACTGAGTTCTTCAAAGCCTTTTAATTCCATATCGAATAACACTCCTCTTTTTATTTTTTTTTTTTGATATACCCGCCTTTCCAAAGGCACGCGCCGCGCCGGAAAAGCAAACTTACGATTGATTCCCGCATACGTTGCGGAGGAATCTAATGAGACGCTGGATTCAGTATGTAGAGGTCATCGCAGAGATAAACAAAAACAGAGAGTTGTCTTGAGTCATCTTAAAATTGGCGCCCATAGCCTTTATGGTGTTATTCGCCGTGTTCGCCGTCCTGTCAACCAGCGGATGAGTAGATTGCCCCCATGGCACAATCAGCCCGACAGATGACTGAACAATATCAGTTAGGATGTTGAACACATCAAAGCCGCCGTTTACCGCAAGGGCTTCCTGCTCGTTCATCTCGTCAAACCCAGGTACACCTAGAACTTTCATTCTCTCACTCCCTTCATTCTCAGTGGGACGGCGCGCAGAATCTTGCAGCTCGCCACCCATTTCTTTTATATATCATCAACCCCTCTTCCTTTACGGCCGTTCCGGAATCAGGATTGCGGATAACTTAAAGATATGCAAGTTTAAAAAATATTTGGGCTGATGGACATGTAAATATCTACTTCAAACTTATCTAAGTCTTCCTGACGCAGAATCTCATTTTGATTCACACTGTAAAGAGTGGAGATAGGCACAAGGTTATTCTGCTGAACATGCCGGGTCAAACCGTCGACAGCGGGCTGCATGTTCTGGGGGTTGCCCTTGTATTTGATCATAACGCAATTGATCAGATACAAATGCGGTTTGAAGACAAAATCCTCGGAAGAGGGTATTTCTTTATTGATCGGCAGATAAAATATGGTGTCCATTTTTTGCGTCTGCTGGTCGACGCAAAAGGTTGTTGAAATCAAATATCCAGCTTTATCCGCGTTGTATGTTTTGATATACTGCGCCAATTTTTCAATGATGGGCGGAACCTCCGCCTGTGTCAAGGTCTTTCTCACGGAAATTAAATTGGTCACATGTAATGTCTGATGCTCCTGTATCACAACAAAACCTCCCTTTAAACGAATCTCCTGGTATGGTTATCGCGGCCGTGCGAAAGTCACGTTTTTAATCTCCTGCCGCGCAATAAAAGCCTTTAAAAGGCATTTTGGGAAACGAATTTTCAAAATTATTCATACTGCATGCTACAAATTATAGAGGATCGCGCAGAATATGTCAACAAAAAAATCGAAAAATATTTTAATACGGCCATTTTTTACGCGTTTTAAAAGCCGCGCACCCCTCCTACAGGCCGTTTTCCGCTTTTTCTTTGTCTGTGAGAAAATGACCGGCGGCGGGCAATTTTTCGATCCGAAAATATTCCAGGTGATCCGTGATAAATTGCGCGGCGGGGCATATTTTTTGCACCGGCGCGTTTTTTCGCGGCGTGAGGATTTGAATGCCCGCCGCGTTCCTGGAGGCGCTGACTGCGATCAATGCGCTGTTCAATAAAATCGCCCTGCCGTTGCCCCGCACGACCATATAATCCGCGTCCGCTTCGATGCGATCCGCATAGAGGAGCGGGGCTTTGTCCGAATATGCGTTGATGAGCTTTTTCCGGTTCATTTTGGTGGCGTAAGCTTCCATGCTGACCTTGGCCGCCTTGCCGTTTTCAAACATAAAGAACATATACCCGGTGTACGCGCTGACAGCGGTCATCAAGACAATGCGCTCGTTTTCCTCCAGCCCCAGCAGGTTGGCCAGGTATTCCCCCAGGCTCGACGCCTTACAGTCCGCCAGTTCATACACTTTCGCCTTGTAGACGTTTCGTTTGTCCGAAAAAAACAGCGCTTCAGATTTGTTGCTGGTTTCCAGTTCCCGCGCGATGCTGTCGCCCTCTTTGAGCTTCTGATCGGAAGAGGAGCGCAGGGAAGCCAGCGAGACTTTTTTGAAATATTGATGCGCCGTGAGGAACAGCTTGACGTTGTACTCCTCAATGAACTCTTCGCCGGAGACGTCGGGGCATGGTTCCTCCGTAATGATCTCCGTCCGGCGCGGCTTGCCATATTTTTTAATGATCTCGCGCAGCTGCTGGCAAATCAGATCGTGAATTTTCTCGTCACTGCCATGGATCGCATTCAGCTCTTCTAGGTCCCGCCGCAGGCTGTCCAGCTCGTCGACCCGGTTGAGGATGTATTCTTGGTTTAAATGGCGCAGACGAATTTCCGCGATGAATTCCGCCTGCGTCTGATCGATTTGGAAACCGGACATCAAATTGGGAATAACCTGGCTGTCTTCTTTTGTTTGACGAATGATGCGGATGGCTTTGTCAATGTCCAGCAGAATGCGCGAAAGGCCGTCCAGCAAATGCGCTTTCTCCGTTTTCTTTTCAATGTCAAAACGGATTTGCCGGCGGACGCAGATCGTGCGGAAGCGAACCCATTCCGTCAAAATTTCCGTCACGCCCATGATTTTGGGTGTGCTGGCCACCAGAAAATTAAAATTGCAGTTGAATGTGTCGCAAAGCGGGGTTAAGCTGAACAGACGGCGCATCAGGTGATCGGGATCGCAGTTTTTTTTCACGTCCAGCGTGATCCGCAGGCCGTTCAAATCCGTTTCGTCCCGGACGTCGCTTACCTCGCGGATTTTGTTCGCCCGGATCAGCTGAACGATCTTATCGATGATCGCCTCTATCGTGGTGGTGTATGGAATTTCTGTGATTTCAACGCAGTTGTTTTGGCTGTCAAAGTGGTATTTAGCCTTTACTTTGAAGCCGCCCCTGCCTGTGGCGTAAATGGCCTCCATTTCAGCCGCGTCGTAGATCAATTGGCCGCCTGTGGAAAAATCCGGCGCCAAAAGATACCGCGAAAGAGTAAAGTCTTTGTCTTTCATAAAATGTATGGTGGCTTCGCAGACTTCTTTGAGGTTGAAACTGCACACGGAGCTGGCCATGCTCACCGCGATCCCCTGGTTCGGCGTGACCAGCAGATTGGGAAACGTAGTGGGAAAAAGCAAAGGCTCTTTGAGCTTCCCATCGTAATTGTCCATCATATCCACCGCGTCTTTGTCAATGTCTTTAAACAGCTCCACGCAGATGAGATCGAGCTTGACTTCCGTATACCGGCTGGCCGCGTAGGCCATGTCGCGGGAATACTGCTTGCCAAAATTGCCTTTGGAATCGATAAAAGGATGCAGGAGGGCGTCGTTGCCCCGAGTCAGCCGCACCAGAGTTTCATAAATGGCCTGATCGCCGTGCGGGTTCAGGCGCATGGTTTGCCCCACCACATTGGCGGACTTGATCCGGCTGCCGGTCAGCAGACCCATTTGATACATGGTATACAGCAGTTTGCGGTGCGCTGGTTTAAAGCCGTCCATCTCGGGGATGGCGCGCGATATGATAACGCTCATGGCGTACGGCATGTAATTGGTTTCGAGAGTGCTGACAATGTTTTGTTCTATGACCGCCGCGGCTTTTTCCGCGTCTTTGACCCGCTTGGGCAAAACAATCACCCCTTAAACAATTTCACTGAAATCGATGTATTTGTGTCCGTGCTCTTCGATAAATTCTTTTCGGCCTTTGAGATCGCCGCCCAGCAGAATGTCGAACATGGAGCGCGTTTTTTCCGCTTCTGAAGGCGTGACTTGAATGAGCTTGCGCGTCAGCGGGTTCATCGTGGTCTGCCACATCATGTCCGGCTCGTTCTCCCCCAGGCCCTTGGAACGCTGTATGGTGTATTTGCTTTTTAATTTGCCGGTGATCTCGGCCTTCTCTTTTTCGTTGTAGGCGAAATACGTTTTTTTACCCGCCGTGATTTCATAGAGCGGCGATTCCGCGATGAACACTTTATGGGCTTCTATCAAAGAAGGGACGAGACGGTACAGCATCGTCAAAATCAGCGTGCGGATTTGGAAGCCGTCCACATCGGCGTCAGTGCAGATAATAATTTTGCTCCACCTGAGCTGCGCCAGATCGAACGAATTAAAATCCTGGCCGCGTTTCGCGCGGATTTCTACGCCGCAGCCGAGAACCCGCAGCAGATCCGTAATGATATCGCTGTTGAAAATTTTGTCATAGTCGGCTTTCAGGCAGTTCAAGATTTTGCCGCGCACCGGCATGATAGCCTGAAACTCCGCGTTCCGGCCCAATTTGCACGAGCCCAGCGCGGAGTCTCCCTCCACGATATAAATCTCGCGGCGCGAGACGTCTTTGGTCCGGCAGTTTACAAATTTTTCCACGCGATTGTTTAAATCAATGGCGCCCGTCAATTTTTTCTTGACGGCGACGCGCGTACTTTCAGCAGATTCCCGGCTGCGTTTGTTGATGATAATCTGGGCGGCAATTTTGTCGGCTTCGCTTTTGTTTTCGATCAAGTAAACCGCCAGCCGCTGTTTTAAAAAATCTGTCATGGCTTCTTGAATAAATTTGTTGGTGATGGATTTTTTCGTCTGGTTTTCATAGCTCGTCATAGTCGAAAAAGAATTGGAGATGAGGATCAAGCTGTCTTCAATGTCGGAGAAGGTGATTTTTTTTTCGTCTTTTTTGTATTGCCCGACGTTTTTGCAATAGAAATCGATCGCTTGCACAAACGCCGACCGCACGGCCTTATCCGGCGATCCGCCGTATTCCAGCGGGCTGGAATTGTGATAATACTCAATCTGTTTCACGTCGTTGGAGAAGCAGAAAGCAAACTCAAATCTAAGTTTGTACTCCGGCTTATCTTCCCGGTCGCGGCCGCGCGTCTCGTGCCGCAGGAAGCAAGGATCGGTAAACGCCTTGTCCCCTGCTAGTTCGCGTATATAATCCGATACGCCGTTTTCATAATAAAAGGCAAAAATTTCGCCGGACTCCTCGTCCAGCAGTTCAAAGCGCAGACCGGTGTTGACAATGGCCTGGCGTTTCAGTGTGTCGGTATAATAAGACAGGGGCACATGAATATCGGTAAAAACATCCCGATCGGGCCGCCAGGTGATACTGGAGCCGGTTGGCTCACCAGTTGGCTCGTCAGCCGGCCCGCCGGTCAGCCCGCCAACTGCTTTTTGTTTGATCAGCCCGCCGGTGTTTTCGCCTTTTTGAAAATGCAAGCTGTAGTGGTATCCGTCCCGTACAACGTCCACGTCCATGTATTCGGAGCTGTATTGCGCGGAGCAAAGGCCCAGGCCGTTGAGCCCCAGGCTGAAAGAATAATTTTCCTCGTCGTTGTTTTGAAATTTGCCGCCAGCGTAAAGCTCACAGAAAACCAATTCCCAATTGTATTTTTGCTCCACGGGATTATAATCCACAGGGCAGCCCCGGCCATGATCCGTAACCGTGACGGAATCATCTTTGTGCCGGATGATTTCAATGCTCTGTCCGTAGCCTTCCCGGGCTTCGTCGATGGAATTGGAAATGATCTCAAAAATAGCATGCTGACAGCCCTCCAGGCCGTCGGAGCCAAAAATGACGGAAGGGCGTTTGCGCACGCGGTCGGCGCCTTTTAAAGAAGAGATGCTTTCATTGTCGTAAGATTTATTGTTTTTGGGCAAGTCCACTATGTACACCACCGGATAAAATGTTTGTTCGTTTTGTTCTTTACTGTAGCATGATTTAACATGCCTGTAAATATGAAAAAAGCGGGCAAAAGCCCGCTCTCATTATAAATCATACATATAGCCGTCCCGATGTTCGCGCAGAAAATCTTCCATATCCACTTGCAGCGTGTCGGCGGAGGGGAAAGTCGTCCTGTCGTCAATGATCATGCTGTCCGCTATAAAAAAGACGGTGGGGTTCGGGACCAGCGAGTAAAGCTGATGCGGGAACCAATCAGAATAGTCGCCCTCGCTGGCGGCGTCTACAAAATGAACGCGTTTTTGCAGCTTTTCAATCGCTTCCTGAATCACCGCCAGGCTTTCCTGGTAGTTTGAGCGGCTGCTGTCATAATAAATGAAAATGAAAGTCTCGCCGCCGTTAAAAGCGATCTGGCTCTGGCTCCGGTTGATTTTTTCCGCGTAGAGGGTGTTCAGTTCCGCGCCCATGGTGGGCGTTGGCGTTGGTGAATCGATCGGCGTGGGCCCCGCGGTCGG
>JAITPB010000094.1 GCA_031289625.1 Clostridiales bacterium
GACACGTGTCCGGACATACGTCCGAGATCGTGGCTGTCCTGGGGTTTCGTTCCGCCGCCGCGATGTTTTTGCAAAAAGATTTTGAAGACGTCTGCGACGAAGTGTTTGTCGCGACAGACGACGGCAGCGCCGGGTTTCACGGTACAGTGACGGATTTTTTGCGCGGGACGGATGCGCGGGAGGCCCGCGTCTATGCCTGCGGCCCTAAGGCGATGCTGAAAAGCGTTGCGGCGTGGTCTCTCCAAACTGGCATGGCGTGCCAAGTTTCTTTAGAAGAACGCATGGCCTGCGGCGTGGGCGCGTGCCTGGGCTGCGCCGTAAGCGTCCGGGCGCATGGACCCGATGGGTTTATCTATCGAAAAGTGTGCGCGGATGGGCCGGTTTTTGGGAGCGAAGAAGTGGATTGGGGCGATTCGGAGGGATTGGCATGAACCATCGTTTGACCGTTGACATCGCGGGTGTGACGCTGAAAAATCCCATCATGCCCGCGTCGGGTACATTTGGAAGCGGCAAAGAGTACGCCGCGTTTGTGGATTTGAACCGGCTCGGCGCAATCGTGGTCAAAGGCGTGGCCAGCCGTCCCTGGCCGGGCAATCCGCCGCCCAGACTCGCTGAGACCGCGTCGGGTATGCTCAACAGCGTCGGTCTGCAAAATGCGGGCGTTATGGCGTTTCTCGCGGAGGATCTGCCCTTTTTGAAACAGTTTGACACGAAAATCATCGTCAACATTTGCGGGCACAGCCTGGCGGAATATTTAGAAGTCGCCTTGGCGCTGTCGGACGCGCCCGTGGATTTGCTGGAACTGAACATTTCCTGCCCCAATGTTTCAGAAGGCGGCATGGCGTTCGGCACAAACCGCCAGATGGTGGAACAGGTAGTCAGTGCGGTCAAAAAACACGCGCGGCAGCCGCTGATCGTCAAACTGAGCCCCAATGTGACGGACATCGTTGAAATCGCCAGGGCCGCCGAAAGCGCAGGCGCGGATGGGCTGTCGCTGATCAACACGCTGCTGGGGATGAAAATTGACGTACACAGACGAAAACCCATTTTGGCCAATGGGGCCGGAGGGCTGTCCGGCCCGGCGATCAAACCCGTGGCGATTCGCATGGTCTACCAAACCGCCCGGGCGGTTCAGATCCCCATCATCGGCATGGGCGGCGTCATGACCGGCGAGGATGCCGTGGAGTTTCTGCTGGCTGGCGCGTCCGCCGTAGCTGTCGGCACGGCCAATTTCCACAACCCAACCGCCACGGTGGATGTGCTGCAAGGGCTGGAAGCGTATATGGAAACTTATGGAATAGAAGACGTCAATGCTCTGCGGGGATTTCTATTCCGAAAAGGCCGCTGACATCGACGGCGGTTTCATCAATCATCCGCGAGGTCTTCTGGTTGGCATTTTTCAGCATATTGTTCATCTTTTCCTGTACCGATTTTTTCAACAGCTCTTTAAACGGAATGCCGCGCAGCTTAAAAAAAAGCAAGGGGTCTGCGTCAAAACGCGCGCCAACGCCGTACAGCACAGCCGCCACATGCTTGCACATATTGGCCCAGTCCGGACAGGAACATGACAGCTGGATTTCTCGCGGGCTGGGGAACAAGCTGCCTTGCGCCATAAAAGAGTCGGACAGTTCCTGCGGAAAACGGCCTTCCGCCAATGCTTCCAGAGAGGCGACGCTGTGCCCGTATGCGGAGACAATTTTTTGCCACTTTTCTTTCGATAAAGGCGCGATTGAAATGGAAATATCATAAGGCTTGGCTTGACTGCCCTGCACCAGCCCGGTAATCAGCCCTTCCTCCAACTGCAAATCCAGCACGAAGCCATTTTTGACATAGGCGCGGCCCCGCCCGATCCGGTTGGCGTAGTCCGCGTAAGACTCCAGGTTTTTGATCCAGGCGATCCCCCACCATGTTTTGACAACTTTATTGCCTTCAACAATGACAGGCTTTATGCCGGCATTTTTTTTTCGAAGCTTCTCTATCTGCTTCTGCGCTTTGGCGCGTTTTTCCGCCACGGGAACATATTCATCAAAGCCCCACACGCGTATCCCTCCGTTTATCTGCGTCAAAAAAGTCATGTCAGTCTAAAGAGATCCAACAGTTGCTCATTGTTCATTTCCGTAATCCAGTTCTCTCCGCTTCCCGCGATGATATCGCCTGCCATCTTTTGCTTGTTCTCGATCATAGTGTCTATTTTTTCTTCTATGGTTCCCATGGTGATCATTTTATGAACCATAACATTTTTATTCTGCCCGATGCGGAAAGCGCGATCCGTGGCCTGATTCTCAATCGCTGGGTTCCACCATCGGTCAAAATGGATGACGTGGTTCGCGCGGGTCAGGTTTAAGCCGACGCCGCCCGCTTTCAAAGACAATATCATAAACGGAACATACTCGTCGCCTTGAAATTTTTCCACAAGCACGGCGCGTTTTTTCACCTGCGTGCCGCCGTGAAGCGTCAGCCCGGCAAAGCCAAACAGCGATTCCAAAAAAACCGCCAGCGGTTCTGTTATCTCTTTAAACTGTGTAAAAACAAGAACTCTTTCGCGTTTCTCGCGGATCGTCTCGCAAATTTCCGCCAGTTTTTCAAACTTGCCGCTTACTTTACTGTCGTATTCCAGCCGTCCCAGGTATTGATCGGGATGATTGCAGATCTGCTTGAATTTGATGATGCTGGCCAATACCATGCCCTTACGCTGTATGCCTTCCATTTGCGCCAGACTTTTTTCCAGCTCTTTAACCAAAGCCGCGTACAGGGCGGTCTGTTTTTTGGTTAGAAGCGGGTAATCTTTGATTTCGATTTTATCCGGCAGGTCGCTGATGATCCTTTTGTCTGTTTTGAGACGCCGCAGGATAAAGGGGCTGACCACTTCCCGCAGGCGCGCGTAATTGCCTTGATCGTGCAGTGTCTTGGAAAAATCGCTGAATTCTTTGGATGTGCCCAGCAAGCCCTGATTCAAAAAATCAAAAATAGACCAAAGATCAGAGACCTTGTTTTCTATGGGCGTGCCTGTCATGGCAATCCGATAATCCGAAGGAATCTGCTTGACGGCTTTGGTCTGCTTTGTCCCGGCGTTTTTGATGGCCTGCGCCTCGTCCAGAATCACGGCGCTCCATTTGCGTTCTTTGATTTTTTCCAGCCGGAGAGCCATGCCGTATGTCGTAATATACAACGTGGCCGCCGCTAAATCAATGTCCGCGGCGGCGCCGTGTAAAATACGATAGGACAGCTTAGGCGCGAATTTCATAATCTCTTTTTCCCAGTTGCCTATCAATGAGGCGGGAATAATTAAGAGCGCCTGAAAACCCGGCCTCTGACGCATTTTTTCTAAAAAAGCCAGGATTTGAACCGTTTTGCCCAAGCCCATGTCATCCGCCAGCAGCGCGCCGAATTTCAAACTTTCCATGGCAATGAGCCAGCCGAACCCCGTTTGCTGATAATGCCGCAGGCTCGCTTTAAACTCTTCCCCTGCGTCCAGCGCCTCGATATCCTCCGGACGCAGGAGGCG
Organism: Clostridiales bacterium; assembly: GCA_031289625.1. Taxonomy (GTDB): domain Bacteria; phylum Bacillota; class Clostridia; order Lachnospirales; family WQUN01; genus JAITPB01. Next base: position 3,506 of record JAITPB010000094.1, read on the forward strand.
GCTTTTCAGCGTCTCCAGCCACGCGCCGTTGGATATTTCCACAGTCACTTTGTCCTCTGGCGCTGAAACGTTGAACTGTTCCGGCTGAAGCTGCATCCGCATGGCTTCCGCCAGCGTAAGATCTTCAGAGCGGGCTAGCCGCATCGCCTCGTCATAGGCGTCCAGCGCGGCTTGCAGCTTCTCGCGATCCACTTCGACCCATTTGTTTTTGATAAAAGACAAGCCGCTCGTTTGCGCCAGCAATTCTTCCATTTCTTGCCGCGTAATTTTTTCCTCGCCAAAATACAGTTCTGGATTAAAACTGAGAAGCGCGTCCATGCCCACGATGGCAGGCGCTCTATCGCCCATGGAGATTTTCAGCTTAACCGCTTGAGACTGCTTTTTCCACCAGTCCGGAATACGGCACAATATGCCGCATTCTTCATACAACGGCGTTTCTGTTAAAAACAGGTAGGCTTCGTCCGCGGAGAACCTCAATGGAGAGAACAACTCGCCGCTTTCCACCAATTCAGAGATGAAGTCGCTTTTGTCAGCGGCTTTGCTTACGGCGGCCAATAATTTTAACAGGGCGCCGCTTTGCTCTTTGTATTCCAAAAGCGCGTTTTTCAACGGCATATGCGAGACTTTTTTGCCGCCGTCCGCGTTTGTGCAGTATGTAGCCAAAAAAGCAAATGGATAATCCTCCGCCTTGCTTTCCACCAGGTGAAAAAAGACGCGTCCATAGGCATGCAGAGACGGTCTGCGGGAAAGAAGAAAATCGGCGACGCTTCCGCCAAAATTTTCGATCTCAGTTTCAAATTCAGCCGCAAGGCGGTTCCATAAAGATTTGATCCACTGAATATTCACATACTCGGCGCCTACGGCGTACGGGGTTTCCCGTAAAAACGCAAACGCGTCCCTATCGGAAAGCGGAGCGGCTTTCCGGGTAAATTCTATCGCGGGATTTTCAGAGACAGACTGGATAAAACGTTCGGCGACGCTATGAATGAACGCGAGAGAAGAAGGCATATCTGAAGAGCTTTCCAAAAAACCGAAATCAAAAAGCGCGGCATTGGAATTTTGGAGATATGCCTCGTAAAACGAATGGTTACTGTAGGCGGTTTTTCCATCCGGCGGCTGCCACTGGAGCGTAAAACCATCTTCTGTGTAATATGCGGTGAGTTCCTTTGTCGAATTTTCCATTATCGAATCCTGCCCCATATCAAAATATATTATCACTTTAGCACAATAGCTGGTTTTAGGCAACTTTTTTAGACAAACAAAAAAAACAGCCCCAAAAGATGCTTTTTATTGAACTTCAATCTTCCGATTCGTGTGTGCGGGGCAAAACAATTATCTGAGAAATATTCCGACATTCCACAAGCGACACTGTATCATTACCTAAAGCAAATGACAACGAACCATATTGTGGAAGAAAATCAAATTCGCGGTACTGTGGAAAAGGTGTATGCCGTAAAGAACAAGGGTGATGTTGATGTGGAAAAAATGCTGCGTGAAAATAACGGTGGATTTTATATGCAACTTTTTTCTCAATTCGTTATGGGCTTAATGCAGGAATTGAAGAAGCGGTATTGAAAATAGGTGAAACCATCATGACCTTATACCAAAATCCACCTACGGCGGAACGGCGATTGCACAATCTTTGCATTATAACAACCCCGCCCAAAAAGCAAAGCGAATAATCTTATAGGGGTAAAATCAATGGAAATAATTTT
>JAITPB010000184.1 GCA_031289625.1 Clostridiales bacterium
GCCGTCTTTGAACACCAGCGGCACGTATACCAAAACCACACAGCTCATACCCGTCAAAATTAACCTTGTCAACAATGAAGGCCTGCCGCTCATGCCCGGCATGAACTCGACGGTCAAAATCCGGGTGGGCAGCGCCACGCTGGCCACGCTTTTCTCCGGCAAAGAAGAATAAAAAGAAGAATAAAAAACGAGAGACACAACAAAACAAAAATAGGAGGGCTGGATTTGAAAGAGATCCTTTCCAAAAACTTTTCTTTCCAAAAACTTTTTTGGGTAAACACAGCGCTGGACAGGACGATTGTCAGGACGATTGTCCTGGCGCTTGTCCTGTCCGGATGCGGCCTGAACGGCGGCGAAGCGTCAGAAAGTTTCGCGGACATGTCAGCGGACTTAACGGTCAGTACAGCGCCAGCGCGGCGCGGCCAGCTGGAAAGCGCCGTGGACGTGGCGGGTGTTCTGGCGCCGTATAACATCGCCGTGATCTCGGCGAAAATGTCCGGGGCGGTGCAAGAAGTGAACGCGGACGCCGGGCAGCAGGTCAAAACCGGAGATGTGTTGATCCGGCTGGAAACAAAAGAGTTGGACGCGCAGCTTGCTTCGGCGCGGGCGGCGTACAATTCCGCGGAAAGCCAGTCCAAGATCGCTAAGGTCAATCTGGACGCAGCGCAAAGCGGGCTGAACGTAACCAAAGCCGCTGTCAGCGATCAGGTGAGTTCCGCGAAAATCGCGCTGGACGCGGATAAAACCGCGCTGGATGCCACTGAAGAGCAAAACAGGCTCCAGCTGGAACAAAGCCGTCTGCAAATCGATCAGGCGGAAAATGGCGTAAACAGCGCGCGGAATAATTGGGAGAGCGCGCAGGACACTTTCGAAATGGCGCAAAAAAATTATGACCGCACCCAGCAATTGGTCACGGCCGATGTTTCCGCACAAGCCAATCTGGATTCCGCACAAGCCAGCCTCAACACTGCGCAAGCAAGCCTGAACGCGGCGCAGACTGGGCTGGAACAGGCGCAAACGGCCTTGCAAACCGCGGAAGCCGCTTACAGTCTGGCCGGACAGGGCGCCAAAATAGCGCTGGACGCGGCGCAAGCCAAATATGACAGCGCCAATGCGGCGTACAGCCAAGCTTCCGGCTCTGGCGCGCAAAGCCAGATCGTCGCCGCCCAGGGCAAAGCCGACACGGCGCGGGAACAATACAACGCCAGTTCCTCTTCCGCGCTGGAGCAGGCGCGGACGGCTGTCAATGTCATTGAGGCGCAGCTTTCCAGCGCGGAGATCCGCGCGAACATAGACGGCGTCGTCGTAAACAAAAATATCAATGCAGGCGAAATCGCGTCGCCGGGCAGCCCGCTCCTCACGCTGGCCGACACCGGCAGGCTGAAACTAAAAGGAACCATTGCGCAGGACGCCCTGCCTTTCGTGAAAGAAGGCCAAGAGGTCGGCGTCAGCGTGGACATTTATCCGGACAAAATTTATCCGGGCAGTGTTACCGGCGTAGGGCCGATCTCTGTCAGCACGGGTTCCTATTTTCCTTGCGAAATTACGCTGGACAACGCGGACGGCGAAATCGCGGCGGGCCTGTCGGCGCGCGCTTCCATACGCGTAATGGGAAACGATCGCGTGTGTGTTCCCAACGCGGCTATTGTGCAAAACAACGGACAGACTTATGTCTTTGTCATCCAGGACAATACCGCAGTGAAAAAAGACGTCGCGCCCGGCTTGAAAAACGATATAGAAACGGAGATTTTGCGCGGCCTGGAAGAAGGCGAGGCCGTGGCCGTCACCAATGTCAACACGATTTTTGATCAGATGCCTGTGCAAACCCAGGAACCAGCCGGCGATTAAATAAGGGGACGTCATGATTAAAATAATGCGATATTTAAAGCCCTATCTGTTTTTGGTTCTGCTGGGGGTCGTCGTGCTGTTCGGCCAGGCGGCGGCGGATCTCAATCTGCCGAATCTCATGAGCGACATTGTGAACCAAGGTATGCTGCAGGGCGACATGCCCGTGATTTACCGCACCGGCGTCAAAATGCTGGTCATGGCCTTTGCCGGCGCCGTCTGCTCCATCGTCGCCAGTTTTTTCGCCGCGCGTTTGGCGCTGGGCTTTGGCCGGGACGTCCGCAGCGCCGTGTTCAGCAAGGTGGAAGCGTATTCCCTGTACGAATACGAAAAAATCGGCGCGGCGTCTTTGATCACGCGCACCACGAACGATATTACGCAAATCCAGACTGTACTGGTCATGGGTTTTCGGTTTATCCTCTATTCGCCTATCATGTGCGTAGGCGGCATTGTCATGTCTCTTTCCAAAGATAAGCATCTGGCGATGATCCTGCTGGTGTCGCTGCCCACGCTGCTTGTCATTATGGTCGGCCTGGCCTCTATGGTCGTGCCCGCGTTTACCACGATGCAGAAAAAAATCGATCAATTAAATCTAACGCTGCGGGAAAGTTTGACCGGCATCCGGGTGATCCGCGCCTTTAACCGGATGGATCATGAAAAAGAGCGTTTTACCCAAGCGAACCGGGACTTGACCAACGTGGCGATCCGCGTGAATAAGATGATGGCCAGTCTGATGCCGATTATGACGCTGATCATGAATGGGACGACTGTGGCGATCATTTGGTTCGGCGGGCTGCGCGTCAGCCGAATGCAGATGCAGATTGGCGATATGATGGCTTTTTCTCAGTACGCTATGCAAATTATGTTTTCTGTTTTAATGGTGGCGGTCATGTTTGTCATGATCCCCAGAGCGCAGGCTTCCGCCGTGCGCGTCAACGAAGTGCTGGACATGAAAACCGAAGTGGCCGATCCCGCAGAACCGCAAACGCCGCCGCAACAATCGGCGCTCGTGGAATTTCGCGGCGTGTCTTTCGCGTATCCCGGCGCGGAACGGCCTGTGCTGCGGGAAATATCTTTCGTTTCCGCCGCGGGGGAGACGACGGCGATCATCGGGGGCACCGGTTCGGGCAAATCTACGCTCGCAGGCTTGATCCCCCGGTTCTATGACGCTACAGAAGGCGAGGTTCTGGTGGACGGCGTGAACGTAAAGGATATGGCGCAAAAATCCCTGCGGGCAAAAATCGGGTTCGTGCCCCAGGGCGCGATATTGTTTTCCGGCACAGTCAACAAAAACATCCGGTTTGGCAAAAAGGACGCTTCGGAAGAGGAAATTGAGCGCGCCGCCAGAACCGCGCAGGCTTATGACTTTGTCTCGCAAATGCCGGACGGCTTTGAAACGGAGATCGCGCAGGGCGGGACGAATCTCTCCGGCGGCCAGAAACAGCGGCTTTCCATCGCGCGCGCCATTGTCCGGAATCCGGAGATCTATATCTTTGACGACAGTTTTTCGGCGCTGGATTTCAAAACAGACGCCGCCCTTCGCGCTGCCCTTAAAAAAGAGATTGAGAATGCCACGGTGATCATTGTGGCGCAGCGGATCTCTAGCATCATGGACGCGGATCGAATTTTGGTTCTGGACGAAGGCCGCCTTGTGGGCGCGGGCACGCATCTCGAACTGCTCCAAACTTGCGAAGTGTATCGTGAAATTTGCGTTTCGCAGCTGTCCGAGGAGGAATTGGCATGAGCGCGGGCGCGGGCGATCGCCCGGCATCTGGTGCGAATAGAGGCCCGGGCAGGGGCCCGGGCGGCATGATGGGCGGCGGCGGCCCGGGCGGGGCTATGATGCGCGGCCCGGCGGAAAAAGCCAAGGATGTCAAAGGCACGCTGAAAAGGCTGCTCCCGTATTTGGCGTCGCGGCGGATGAAACTGATTGTTGTGTTTATCCTCGCGATAGCCAGTACGGTTTTTTCCATCGTGGGCCCCAAAATCATGGGTAAAGCGATTACGAAGCTGGCGGACGGTTTTTTGGCCGTGGTGCAATATATCTACCGTTTAATGTACGCCATCAACACCAATCAGCCGGCCTCCGCGATAGAAGCGGCCCGCAGCGCCTACATTCCCCAATACGACATGCAATACATCGGCAGGCTTCTTTTACTGCTGGCCGGTCTTTATGTCCTCAGCGCCCTTTTAAGTTTCATTATGTCTTACCTGATGTCCGGCGTGTCGCAGAACATTGTGTATGACATGCGCAATCAGATCAAAGAAAAATTGGATCGCCTGCCGCTCAAATATTACGACGCACGTACCCACGGCGAAATTTTGAGCCGCGTCACAAACGACATGGACAACATTGCCACTACGCTCCAGCAGAGCCTGACGCAGCTCATCACCTCCGTGGCGACCATTCTGGGCGTTCTCTGCATGATGTTTTCCATCAGCCCGCTTATGACGCTGATCGCGCTTGTGACGCTGCCGCTGTCTGTGCTGTTTACTTTGGCGGTCACTAAAAATTCCCAGAAATTTTACGTGGGCCAGCAGAAAGCCATTGGCGAACTGAACGGCCATGTCGAGGAAATGTATACGGGGCATAAGGCGGTGAAAGTTTTTAACCATGAAGAGGAGTCCATCGCCCATTTTCAGGAGATCAACGACCGTCTCTATGACGTCGGCTGGAAAGCGCAGTTCATGTCAGGCCTCATTCAACCGGCTTTAAATTTTGTGAGCAACCTGGGTTATGTGTTTGTCTGCATTCTCGGCGGCGTACTGGTGGCCAGACGCTCCATCGAAGTCGGGGACGTGCAAGCCTTTATCCAGTACATGCGCACATTCACCATGCCCATTGTGCAGACGGCCAACATCGCCAATATTTTACAGGGAACCATCGCCTCGGCGGAGCGCGTCTTTGAAGTGCTGGACGAACCGGAAGAAAAGCCGGAAACAGATCATCCCGTCACGCTTGCCCATGTGGACGGCCATGTGGAGTTCGAGCATGTGGTCTTTGGATATTCTTCTGACAACATCCTCATGCGCGACATGAATATTGAGGCGAAGACGGGGCAGACTGTGGCCATCGTCGGGCCGACCGGCGCAGGCAAGACGACCATGGTAAACCTTCTGATGCGCTTCTACGAAGTGAACGGCGGCCAGATCAAAGTGGACGGCGTCAATATTACGGACATGCGCAGAGGCGATCTGCGCAAAATTTTTGGAATGGTACTGCAGGATACCTGGCTGTTTAACGGCACGATATTTGACAATATCAAATACGGAAAATGGGAAGCGGGCGAAGAGCAGGTTTATGAAGCCGCGCGCGCGGCGCACGCAGATCATTTCATCCGCGGCCTGCCGGGAGGCTACCAAACCATCCTAAACGAAGAAGCCTCGAACATCTCGCAAGGCCAGCGGCAGCTTTTGACGATCGCGCGGGCGATTTTAAGCGACCCAGCCATACTCATTTTGGACGAAGCCACAAGTAACGTAGACACCCGCACGGAAGTTTTGATTCAGAAAGCCATGGATAATCTGATGCACGAGCGCACCAGTTTTGTCATCGCGCACCGGCTCTCCACGATTAAAAACGCGGATTTGATTCTGGTGATGAGCCGCGGCGCCATCATTGAGCAGGGCAATCATCAACAGCTTATGGATGTGGGCGGTTTTTACGCGGATCTGTACAACAGCCAGTTCGCGGAGGAAGCATAGGAAATCAATCCAGTACAGGCAGGGAATTAAAATGAATTTGCAGATTCTTCCTTTCACAGTGGAAGACATAGCGGCCCTTTTAACATGGAACGAAGACAAAGGCGAGGATTTTCTCCAGCAATGGGCAGGCAATGGCTATGACTATCCATTGACCCACGAACAAATTCTGGAAAAAATAAATAAATCTGAGCGGCCTGGCGCGGAGTGCCAAGTCTATAAGATCATCTTAGCAGAAATGGAATTCACCATGGCAGAGCGCAGCAATATGAAGGCGCGCGTGATTGGCGCGGTGGAACTGAACACAGCCCGTATGCCGCGCCGTTCCGCGATGGTATGCCGCTTTCTGCTCGATCCGGCTTACCAGAGCAAAGGCTACGGCTCGTGCGCGCTGATGCTCCTGACGAAAATGGCGTTTCGGAAACTCGGCTATAAAATGCTCCGCCTCAAAGTCTTCGCGTTCAACAAGCAGGCCATCCGCTGCTATGAAAAAGCGGGCTTTGTTCCCTGCGGCCTGGCGGAGTGGCCGAATGGATGCAAAGTTGTGGAAATGGAAATACGAAAAAGGCTTTGGTGAATTTGGATTAAAAAATTTTGATCCATAAAAAAATGGATAAACCATATAAGATGGTTTATCCATTTTTTGAATTCAATGATTCATTTTATGTTTAGGCTGGAGCCGCGCGCTTTTCTTCCAAGCGCCGCAAAAAAGGATATGGATTGATCCAAAACTCTTCTGCTGTGAACGATGCTTTCGGTCTTACGCCGACGTGCAGATGCACGGGAAACTGACCGCGCGTTCCTTCTTTGCCATAACCTGTATCCCCCATATATCCCAAAAGCCGTCCCGCGCGGATGGCGGCGCCTTTTTCCAAGCTGGGCGCGAAATGATCCAAATGCGCGTAATAATAGTATGCGCCGCTTTCCGATACGACGCCGGCGTGATAGCCTCCCAGCTCGTTCCAGCCAAATTCTAGCAGCTTTCCGTCTGTCATGCTGACCACGGGTATACGGCCGCGGATATTGTCGCGATCCAGAATATCTGTCCCCTCATGTTTCCTGTCGCTGCCATATTCCCGAAGGGCACCCCAACTGTCCGAATACACAAAATGTCCATTTTCTTCCAAGGGTATGGGAAATTCTCTCATCTCCGTCAGCAGCCGCTGAAACACTTCTTCATATGAAGCGGTTTCTTTTGTCGTGTTTCTTTTTTTGAATTGATTGTAATTTAAAATATATTTCTGTTCGATGTCTGTTGGATCCAAGCCGGCGCTTTTGTCCGGAAAAAAACGGTATTCCTGCGCGTACAGCGTCAGCAGTTCATAGAACGGAAGCCTGTATTTTGCTGATAAAAGATCTAGCTCGCGAAACGAATCATATGGAATGCGAAACGCGCTGATGTCCGAGACAGCCGGTTGAACCCGCGCGGGCCGCGCCCATGTCATAATGATCCAGCCCATCGCCAGCAGCAGAGCCGCCGCCGCCGCCACCGTCAAAATTTTTTCCGCTTTGATCAACCCAATTTTGAACAGGTATCTGCGCTTGATCCATTTGCTCTTTATCACGCTGAAAGCCTTCTTTCCCCAGCAACCGGATTTGTACAGTATATTCCGGGAAAGAAGGCGCTAGAACGTCAATGCGAGCGTTTGCGAGCATTCGCGCATGTTTGCGAGCATTCGCACGCGTTTGCGCGCGTCAGGCTACCAGCAGTTTTTTCACTTGATCAGGCAAATCGTCCGCCCTGCAGTTCATACTGAGAACAAACTCCACATCATTGTGCGCCGAAAGCGATTCCAATTTGGAAATCAGTTTAAGCAAGCCATCGTCGTCCAAGGTCTTGATAATGTTCGTCAGGCCGTCCACATAGATGCATTTGATATCGTTATCTTGAGACAGTACGCCGCATACAAAACCGATGAACTCACGATAATTGGAAAGAGGAAAGCCGCCCGTCTCCACGAAACGGATATCATAGTGCAAATCATAAATATGCCGTCTGTCGTCGTCAATAAAAACCAGATGCCCGTCCGTAGATTTTGCGTTCTCATTCGCCATACTGATCAATTTTTTAGTCTTGCCTTCCCCCTTACCGCCGGCGATAAACTGAACCATTTCAAATCTCCTCCTTAAAGCATGAAATGAGTGAACGCTCCCGCTCACAGGGATATTTTAACATGACTGACTACGCATTGCAACGGAAGAGTTTTGGCGCTTTTTTTCAGGCTGTGGCGGATTTCAGCGTCAGCACAATAATCTGCGGGCGCGCGAACACTCTGGGTATATTGGAAAATGTGCCCGTTCCACGACTGACGAATACATCGGCGCCATCTTTTGATTTTGCCCACCCGGATTGGAAACGCCGCCCATAATCCGTAATGCTCCGGCGTAATGTAAGCGCGGGCGCCCACAAACCCAAAAAGGTGATCTGACCGCCGTGGGTGTGTCCGCTGAGAACCAGATCCACATTGGCCGTGTCTTGGCGCATCGTTACATCTGGATTGTGCGCCACGAGCAGCACAAAATCATCTTCTTCCGCGCCCGAGGCCGCTTCGGCGATATTGGGGGAACGGTTCCATAAATCCTCCACGCCGCAGAGGTAAAGCCCCTCTTGAATTGCTGCCCCGCTGTTGGAGAGCGGGGTTATTCCATACTTTTCCATAGCGGCAAAGAGAGTCGGAAAATGATCATGATTGCCTTCCACGCCATAAATGCCGTCCGAAGCGCGCACCGCCGACAGAATTTCCATGGAACGTTCCGGCGCGCCGCTTTGAGAGGGGAAATCTCCGCCCAGCAACAATAAATCCGGATGATACGCATTAATTTTTTCCACGGCCTGGCGCAGTTTCTCCGCGGGCAGAGCGTGTGTGTCCGTAACAAAGGCAATCGTGTACCCATCCAGCGATGGGGTAATCTTTGGCGAGGCGTAAGCGACGCGCCGATATTCTATCGACCTGTCCAGCGTCAGCGCAGAAAAGACATGCAATAAAATGACGCTCCCGACAGCATAGGAGACAAACGCCCATAATCGCTTGGTCTTATGGTGAAAAACGTTCATACTCAGCAGCCTCCAGATTTGTTGGATTGACAAAAACTGCATCTATGAATTTTCAGTAACTGTCAAATACTATCTTCACAAGGATTCCTTTGATCCGATAATCAGAGAATCCCCATTACAGTATGGAAAAGGAGAAATTGAATATGAAAAAAAATTATGGCATTTTTGTTTTGGCCGCGATTGGCTTGTTAAATTTCGCGCCGCTTACACCGGTGTTCGCGGCTGAAGTTCCGGCCATCGGCTCCATTGCGTGTGAGGCGGATTCTTTTTTAGGCAATGACGAAGCGTATCCGGTGGAAGCCGTGGAAGCGGCTTCAACCGCTATCACGCCCGATACGCAGCCCGCGCCTGTCAATCCCGGAACGACCACGCCTGACACGCAGCCTGCACCCATCAATCCCGGAACGACCACGCCTGACACACAGCCGGCGCCCATCAATCCCGGAACGACCACGCCTGACACACAGCC
>JAITPB010000190.1 GCA_031289625.1 Clostridiales bacterium
CCCGTGGCCAGCATCGCCACCGAAAGCACTCCGGCTGCGATGGCCGCCAGCCGCTTTCTCATCTTAAATGGATTTCCTTTCATCAGATAACTTTCCCCCCTCGAAATTTCTATATGCGAAGCAAATATGGCGCGTATCATGATCACGCTCTCTGTATATGGAAGCTCTGGACTGAAACTTTATTGGGAAATACAGTCAAATTTTCTAATATAACCCATTATTGTGCAGGGTAAGTCAAAGGGCGGCCTGTGAATGCCCGCATATCAAATCGCGGGCCCGCCTCGGCCGCCCTTGCTTTGTTACGGCAAATCTAAATGTTCATGCATAGCGGTTGACTTTTTTATCGGATGGGAAGGTTGGCTTTGAGGCTGTCATACGCTTTGGGCCCAAAGAAATCCGTCACCGCGCCAGCAATCGCCTGTACGCCATACGCCTGGAACAGCGGATTGTCGTCGTCATCTCTTTCGACGTCCGCGCCGCCGCAAGCGCCTTTCAAATTCAACAGATAAACCGCGTATTGAAAACGGTTGTCATATAACTCCGGAGACATTGGGTCACAATTTGTGGGCACGGGAATTTCGATGTTGTATGTGACTGTGACGGATGTATCTTTTGGCATATAAAAATATATGTATTGTTGGCTGCTGACATTGTCCTGCCCAATTGTCCATTTAACATTCGGGTACTGCGTCGCGACTGTCGCGGACGAAGTAATGCCGATAAGGTTTGGATCACTCTCGGCGGCGTATTCATAATAAAATTGGCCGGGATCGTAGGTGGTCCCTGGATAAACCGCCCCAGATGACGTCAGCGTATTCGCCGGAACATTTCTGAGATGACTCTGCACAGTGCCGTTGGCATCTTTTTCATACTTGGGCAAAAAATAAGGAATAAAATGATTACTGTCCAGGTTTGTTTTGTCTACAAACAAGAAATCAGTCTTTCCCGTGGGGCTGACTCCGAGATAAAACCAATTCAGCGCGTTGGCGCCGGAAGTATTGGGTTTGTCCCCAACGGATCTCTTGAGCAGATAAACCATGAACTGTGAGGGGCCGACAAAGCCGCCTTTCGTGCCGTCACTTTCCTGAGTCATGATGGGTTTCTGCTGGTCGACCGTCACACCCGCGTGATTCGTTCTGGCGATGATGGATGTGCCGGACGTATTGGTTAGCGTGTACTCAATATGTGAGACCCCGCCCGCCACCGAGTTGCCCGCAAAGTCTATCAAATCACCGGGATAGATGATAAGGGGGCGGTTGTAGGTGGACTGTTCGCCAGAGCTTACGGGCACGCCCGTGTTGGCGTTGAGTACATTCCCATTCTGATCTGTAGAGTAAGAGCGGATCTTGATATCCACATCCACATGACCCGCGGCCAAACCGCCCTCTACACCGTTTCCGTCGCCGCCCAACCCACCGACCTTCGCTGAGGCCTGAGCGCTGAACCAAGCAAATGTGCCGCCGCTGACGAGGCTGACAAGTAAAACACCTGCGGCGGCAATGACTATCCATTTTTTCTGTAGCATGAAACAAACCCTCCTTCAAAAAATTTATACCCGCGAGCGAAAATATTTCTGGCCATTGCGCCGCCCGTGACAAGGTTGAGCCAATGACAAATCTATTTCTTCACAAGTATAATAAAGATGATATATCGCGTCATCTGTCTATCACTATAGCACATATACTCAAATAAGTCTACACGATTTTCAATTTTTTTTTATTTTAATGTGAAATTCATTACAATAATATCGTATAGATGATTTGTCGACATTCGACATTCGACAATGTTAATGGAATAACAGGATGAGATCGTTTTGTCGACATTCGACATTCGACAATATTAATAGAATAACAAGACGCCGATCGTTTTGCCGGCATTCGACATTCGACAATGTTAATGAAATAACAAGATGTTATACGCGGGAATGGATTGATTGGCCTGCAGGGGCGATTTAATTCCCCTCTGCAAGCGGCCACCGTTCGACGGCCACGTCGGAGGGGAATAAATACGCAATCAAATAAGAGGCCCGGCCAAAACCTGCTCAAAGGTTTTGACCGGGCCTCATGCCGCGCCGCGAAATTTTTTTGATTTGGCATTGCGCTTCACTCTTGACAGCGAGGAAGGATGTCACTATAATAAGCATGTTTAACAACACGCGGATGTGGCGGAATTGGCAGACGCGCACGGTTCAGGTCCGTGTGAAAGCAATTTCATGCAGGTTCAAGTCCTGTCATCCGCAGTGAGCCGATAATATCCGAACCCTGACCTTGATGTGAAAATCATCAGCGGAGGCTTCGGATTTTTTTTATCCCGATTTTTTTATCCCATTTTTTTACACCAGCGTATGAAACATTTTCGCTTCTTTCATTTGCCGGATGGATTCGCATGTGTCCACAATCTGGCTCCATTTGCCCTGCGTATTGGCGGTTTGTACGGAATAGACAAAATCGCCTTTCACTTTCACCATGAGTTCGAGGGTTTCCGTCTCTTTCCGGCTGGCTTCCCCGCTTCCCAGAACCGTGTTCATAAACAAGTCAAAATTATCCTGTGTTAGCTTGAGAGGAATGTATGGTTCTAAGCGGTCGACAATGTCCTCAATCGTCTGCTTGCCCCGGCAGGGAAAATCTTTGAGATACAGATAAAAACTGACGGCATTGAAAAATATAATGTTTTTAAAAATCTGCGCGCTGAAATGATTTACGCTCTTCCTTAAATAACCTAGCGCGATTAAAAGTTCCTGGTTTGTCATATTGACTTTCATCGCTTTCTCCTCTTTTCCGCGAGACGAAACAATGATTATTTTTCCGCATATTGAAAAATAATATAGGGGTAATAATAACCAGAGCATACATAAGGAGGCTTTAACATGGATAATTTTCACAATCAAACGCTGGAGGAGGTGATCGAACGGCTCGGCGTCAGCCGCGAAAACGGGCTGGACGCTTCCGCCGCGGAGCAGCGTCTGAAAGAATATGGCGAAAATAAGCTGCAAGGCAAAAAATCGGCTGGTCTTTTACAGCAATTTTTGTTCCAGTTCAAAGATTTTTTGGTGCTCATTCTGATCGCGGCCTCCATTATTTCCATCGCGCTGGGGGAAATCCTGGACGGCGGGGTTATCATCGCCATTGTGCTTCTCAACGCGGTCCTGGGCGTGATCCAGGAAAACAGAGCCGGTAACGCGCTGAAGGCGCTGAAAGAGATGTCCAGCCCGCAGGCCAAAGCCCTGCGCGGCGGGCGCGTCGAAAAAATCAATTCCGATTTTGTTGTGCCGGGCGATTTGATTTTATTGGAAGCCGGAGACTATGTGCCTGCGGATTTGCGTCTGCTGGAGAGCGTGAACCTGAAAATTGATGAGGCGGCCCTCACGGGCGAATCGGTCCCCTCCGAAAAAAATGCCGCCGCTGTCTTGGGCCCGGACGCCGATTTAGGCGATCGGATCAATTGCGCGTTCATGGGCACCATGGTGACGTATGGCCGCGGGCTCGGCGCCGTCGCGGCGACCGGCATGAAAACGCAAATGGGCAGAATCGCCGAAATGCTGGCGGACGCGAAAGAGGAAGCCACGCCTTTGCAGCGCGCGCTGAATACGCTGGGCAAGACGCTCGGCCTGGTCTGCCTGGGCGTCTGCGCTGTCATTTTCGCGGTTGGGATTCTGCGGAACCATGGAATGCTGGAGATGTTTATGACCGCCATTTCTCTCGCGGTGGCGGCCATACCGGAAGGTCTGACCATGGTGGTGACTGTCATACTGGCGCTGGGGATGCAAAAAATGGTACGCGTCAACGCCATCATCAAGCGCCTGTCCGCCGTGGAAACTTTGGGCAGCACTACGGTGATCTGCAGCGATAAAACGGGGACGCTGACGCAAAATAAAATGACTGTGGTAAAACTCTACGCGGACAAACAATTTTATGACGTCACCGGAACCGGTTATGACGCGAAGGGGGAAGTGCTTCCGAACCCCGGGGAGAACGGCGCGGCGCGGATATTGGCCGAAGGCGCGGTTTTGTGCAACGATGCTGTTTACCAGAAGCAGGAAGGCAAAATCATCGGGGATCCGACGGAAGGCGCGCTGATCGTCCTGGGCGAAAAGATGGGCCTGCCGAAAGAGGATCTGAACCGGGATAAACCCCGCGTGCGCGAGCTTCCCTTTGACTCCGACCGTAAGCTGATGTCTACGATTCATTCTTCCGGACAATCATCCGATAAGTCTTTTGTCATGTATACGAAAGGCGCTCCGGACGAAATTCTGCGCAAGTCTAACTATATTTACCAATCCAATCAAACCGTGCCCCTGACGGACGCGGATCGGGACGCCGTCATGGAAGCCAACGGGCGCTTTGCCGAAGACGCGCTACGCGTGCTGGGCGTGGCGTTCCGGCTGGAAAAAGATTTGCCTGCAGAAGATGTGCAGGCCGATCAGCAGGAACAAGATTTGGTTTTCGCGGGCTTGTTGGGTATGATCGATCCGCCGCGGGAAGAAGCGAAAGCGGCCATTGAAACATGCAAACGCGCGGGCATTCAGGTGAAGATGATTACGGGCGATCATAAAACGACCGCCATGGCGATCGCGCGGCAGCTCATGATACTGGAAGACGGCGGCAGCGCGATAGATGGCCGGGAAATCGACGCTCTAAATGAAGAAGAACTGAAAAATGCCGTCCGGCAGACGCATGTTTACGCGCGGGTATCGCCGGAACATAAAGCGCGCCTGGTGACGGCCATGCGCGAAAACGGCCATGTCGCCGCCATGACGGGAGACGGCGTCAATGACGCGCCTTCTTTAAAAAAGGCGGATATCGGCATCGCGATGGGCAGTC
>JAITPB010000194.1 GCA_031289625.1 Clostridiales bacterium
CTGCGCCTGGTTGTAGAAAAAGAGAAGGGTTGGCGCGCTGGAGGCTTGGCTCACATAACGCCAAAGCCATGACAGCCTATCCATTCTGGTTGATGAATTTGTGTCTATGCCCAGTACCTTTGTTCCCACGCGTGAGGCCGCCTGTCTGATGGCTGTTATGCGTCCGGCGGCGGCGGTGTCCTGACTATTGAAATAGAAAAACACCGTCTCGTTGTTGTTGTCATAGCGAAACTGCGCGTTGCTGCCGTCGATGATTTCAAAATAGGAATCCGCGGCGAAAACCGGATTGAGCGCGGGCGTCGGGGTGGCTGCGGGCGTTGGGGCGGCTGCGGGCGGCTGGGTGGGCGCGGGCGCCGTCTGAACCGGCGAAGTGACAATGACTGTCCGCGAATTAGGGTTCCATTCCACGGTAGAGCCCAGCCCTTCGGACACGGCGCGTATGGGCACCATGGTGCGATCTTGCATAATGGTGGCGGGCGCGTCCAAAGTATAGGCGGATGTAATCGCGTTGCCGTCCAATCCGGTGCGTCCAATGTTCATCTGTGTGTTTCCGATGACGATGTCTAAAAACCTGTCTTTCAAGGTCATGCTGACTTTTCTCGCGTCGGCGTCCCATTCCACGCTCGCGCCGAGCGCCTCGCCGATGAACCGGAACGGCACCAGAACTCTGTCGCTGACAATCACGGGCGCTACATCGACTGACAGCGTCAGGCCGTCCACAACAATGCCGATCGGGCTTTCGCTTTCAGCGGCTTCCACGGACGGGACGCCGGCGGCAAATGGCGTGACGGCGGTGATCACCGCGGTGATCACCGCGGCAGTCACGGCGGCAAGGGCCGCGCGCGCTGTCCGTTTACGTTTCAACATAAAGCAACCTCCTTATACTTTTTCCGCTCATCTGATAACATACCCTGGCGGACTTTGTTTATGCTTTCCGTCTCATTATACATTTTTCCAAGCAAAAAGACAATATAAGGAGCTGCTTTTCCAGTGCGCCGAATACGGTCGGCATTTTTATTCCAGGGAACCGTTGACAGTATTTTTAAAAAGTTATAGAATAAAATAACGCGGTTATATATTTTGAACGCGGGGAGCAGAAGTCTATATCATCAAGGAGGCGCGCTTTTTCATAATGGGAAACGTTGCAACAATTGTTCTACAAATTGTTGTAACTGTTTTAGGCTGTTTTGTTAGTTTTTTTGCCGGTGTTTTTTATAGAAAAAAAGTAGCGGAGTCTACGATAGGTGCCGCGGAGATTCAAGCGGAAAATATTCTGGAAGAGGCGAAAAAAGCTGCTGAAAGCCAAAAGAAGGAGATCCTTCTGGAGGCCAAAGAAGAAAGCATCAGAACAAAAAATGAAGCGGAAAAAGAGGCAAAAGAGCGCAGAAACGAGTTACAGCGTCTGGAAAAGCGGCTGATTCAAAAGGAAGAATCTCTGGACAGAAAGAGCGAGTCCATGGAGAAAAAAGAAGATCAGCTGCAAAAAAAAGTGGCGTCCGTGGACGCCCAAAAAACTGAGATCGGCAAACTAGCGGAGAAGCAGCATACCGAGTTGGAGCGTATCTCAGGGCTGACCTCTGACGAGGCCAAGCATTTTTTACTCTCAACCATAGAAAATGAGGTGCGGGTGGAGTCCGCCGTTTTGATCAAAGACATTGAGTCCAAGGCCCGTCAGGAAGCGGACAAACGGGCGAGAGACATCGTAGCGGGCGCGATTCAGCGCTGCGCGGTAGATCATGTGGCGGAAACCACGGTTTCGGTTGTGACGCTGCCCAATGATGAGATGAAAGGCCGCATCATTGGACGCGAAGGCAGAAACATCCGCACATTGGAGTCTTTGACCGGGGTCGACCTGATTATAGACGACACGCCTGAAGCGGTCATTTTATCCGCATTTGATCCTATGCGCAGGGAAATTGCCAGGATTGCTTTAGAAAAGCTGATTCTGGATGGCCGTGTACATCCGGCGCGTATTGAGGAAATGGTAGAAAAAGCGAAAAAAGAAGTTGAAGTCATGATACGGGAAGAAGGTGAAGCGGCTACCTTTGAGGCAGGCGTTCACGGCCTCCATCCCGAATTGATCCGTCTGCTGGGAAAGATGAAGTTTAGAACAAGTTATGGACAGAACGTTTTAAAACACGCGATAGAAGTTTCGCATTTATGCGGGCTGATGGCCGGCGAACTGGGCGCGGACGTGGCTTTGGCGAAGCGGGCCGGCCTTTTGCATGACATCGGCAAATCGGTGGATCATGATTTAGAAGGTACGCATGTCACCATCGGCGCGGCTCTTTGTAAGAAATACCACGAGTCGGATATCATTATCAACGCGGTGGAATCTCATCACGGAGACATTGAGCCGACGAATATCATATCTGTTATTGCACAGGCGGCTGACGCCATATCAGCTTCCCGGCCTGGCGCCAGGCGCGAGACACTGGAATCCTACATCAAGCGCCTGCAAAAGCTGGAAAGCATTGCCGACGAATTCAAAGGCGTGGAGAAATCTTTCGCCATTCAAGCCGGGCGGGAATTGCGCATCATTATCATACCGGAGGAAATCAGCGACGCGGAGCTTACGCTTTTGGCCAGAGACGTGGCCAAAAAGATCGAGGCTGAACTGGAATATCCGGGACAGATTAAGGTCAATTTGATCCGCGAGACGCGCGCGATAGAATATGCCAAATAAACCGGCCCCCGGCCGTCAATAGCATTCCCGAAACGGATGAGCCCATATGGCCTCATCCGTTTTTGTTTACAGCAAAAAAAAGACATGATATACTAAAAAAAGGCAGTAGCGTGTCCGCGCGGAAAATGGATCAGGGGGGCGAAAAAATGTGGGCTAATCAATTTATGGGCTTGGTTTTAACGGCGGTGATGGCCGGGACGATCGTCCCGACGATCGTCCCGACGATCGTCCCGACGATGGTCCCGGCGATGACTCCGGGGGATATTTTGTTTCAGGCGAAATCGCGTTATTCGGACGGCCAGAGCAAAGAGTTTGAAAAAGAGTTCCGGTTCAGCGAATCATTTTTCCAAAATTCCGGCTATACATACAATCACGAATTGGCAAAATCTTCGCTGGGGCTGGCCGTGTCGGCCTTCAGCTCCCTTTCCAGCGAAAATGACTACGGGGCGGCGCAAAACGTGAACCGGGAAATCAACATCGCGAACGCGTATAAAATGCTTGGCTTTGGCGGCGTCCGCTATTACGCATACGACGAATCGCTCAACGATAATGCCTCAAAAGCCGCATTTTCCCTCGCCCACCGGAAAATCACAGTCAACGGCGAGCCGTATACGCTTGTCGCGGCGGTTCTGCGAGGCGGCGGATACGGCGCGGAAGCGGGCGATAATTTTCTGGTCGGCGGCGGCGCGCATCACGAAGGCTTGAACGCCGCGGCGCAAAAAGTTCTGACAAAACTTTCCGGCTATATTCAGGAGTTGAACGCGGGCGGCCAAGTCAAAATATGGATCACAGGCTACAGCCGCGCCGCTGGAGCGGTCAATATATTAGCCGCCAGCTTGGATAAATCAAATGCGGGTCTGTGGCGGCCAGAAAATGTTTACGCTTACACGTTCGCCGCGCCGCAGACTGTAGTGCGCAGATCCGCCGCTCATCCCGGCGGCGTGGAGACGGACGCCGCGCTTTTTGGAAATATTTTTAACATCCTAAACCCAACCGACGCGGTTCCCTACATGCCGTTGAGCGAGTGGGGGTTCGCCCGGTACGGCGTTACATATTATTTTCCATTTTCAAGCGCATCGGATTATAACGGGAAAGTCGCTTCCGAATATCGGGCGCTGACCAACGGAAGTTACAGCCCGGCTGCCGCCGCCGCTCTGGGACAGCGGATTCGCAGCCTGGAAGAAACGCTGATGCGGCTGTATCCAACGCAATCCGATTATGTGAAGCAGCTTCAGCCGGTGTTCACCGGTTTGTTTGCGCTCGTAAACATGAAAAATATGGATGCGGAAGGCAAGTGGACGCAAAAAGATTATCTGGCGAATTTTTTGGATTTATACGGCGAGGAAGGCCAGAAGCGATATAACGCGGCCAAATTTTTGATCACTTTAGAAGAGGCCGCGCGCGCAAAGACAAAACTCGGGAAGCCTCTGGAACTCGAAGCGCGGGAGTTTGTTACGCTGCTTATGGCGTTTTGCGGCGTCAACGGGCTTTCCGCGGCGGAAATAAAACGGATTGCCGCCGCGGCGCTGGATTATTTTCGAGACACCGGGCCAAACGCCGTTGTGCTGGGGCTGAATCTGAAAAACAGTACCTTACGGCAGGCGCATTTCCCGGAAATTTACATCGCTTGGATGGCCGCGCTGAATCAGGCTGGCCAGTTTGAAACAGAGCCGGGTGAAATATTGAATTAAAAAATAATTCTATCAGATTGCGGGCGGCAGAATGCGCACGCCCTTGTGTATCAGATCGCGGGCGGCCAAATGCCGCCCGTTTTTTTGATCTCTTTTTGATGATCTATTTTGATCTATTTTTGAATCCATCTTTTTTCCAAGGCCACGATAACCTGGTATAAGAGCGCGGCTAAGAGCGACAGAAGGATCACGGACAGCATGACCCAATCCATCTTGAAAATTTGACTGCCATAGACGATCAAATAACCCAGCCCAGCTTTCGCGGTGAGCAGTTCCCCTACGATCACGCCTACGAAAGACAGGCCGATGTTGATTTCCATCGCGTTGACCAAAGCGGGCGCGGAAGCGGGCAGCACCACTTTGGTAAGCACTTGCCGCTTGGAGCCGCCGAATGTCTCCACCAGTTTGATTTTATCCTCACTGACTTCGATGAAGCCGGTCAGCGCGGTGAGAATCGTGACGACGATGGAGGTCAATATGGCGGTGACAATCACGGCCCGCACGTTATTGCCGATCCAAACGATAATAATGGGCGCCAGGGCGGTTTTCGGCAGTGAGTTGAGCACAACCAAGTAAGGATTCAGGGTTTTCCGCAGGAATGGATTCCACCAGAGCAGAACCGCCGCGAGCGTACCCAGTATGGCGCTCAATACAAATCCCAAAATGGCTTCGCCTAAGGTGACGCTGATATGCGTAAACAGACTGCCGTCCATCGCCATGGCGATCATGGCCTTCCACATGCGGCTGGGCTGACTGAAAATAAAAGGGTCAATGAGCTGTGCTGCGGCCGCCAGTTCCCAAATGCCGAAAAAGACAAAAAGAATGAGCCACTGCCCGGCTTTGACCATCCATGCGCGGCGGCGGCGCTTCTTTAAATATTCCAGATGCTCGGGGGAGACGTTAGTCATGGATGTCCAGCTCCTTCCAAATGAGATTAAAATAATTTCTGAATTCCGGCGCTTCCCGGGGCTTTACACCGGCTGGCAGCTGAATGTTATGAATCGCCGCCACGCGTGAAGGCCGCTTGCTCAGCACAACCACTCTGTCCGAAATCGCGACGGCTTCGGAGATGTCGTGCGTGACAAAGACGGCTGTTTTTTGTTCCCGGCGTATGATGGAGGCAATTTCGTCCGCCACTTGGAGCCGCGTCTGATAATCCAGCGCGGAAAACGGTTCATCCAAAAGCAGAATGTCCGGCTTGACGGCCAGCGTCCGGATGAGCGCCGCGCGCTGCCGCATCCCGCCGGAAAGTTGTGAAGGATAATGGTTTTTAAATTCCCCCAGCCCGTATTGACTGAGAAGCGTTTCCACATAACGGAGATTGGCGGGCGTTCGCTTCTTTTGTATCTCAAGGCCCAGACAGGCGTTTTGCAGAATGGTGCGCCACGGAAACAGATGATCCCTCTGCAGCATGTATCCCATGGTGACGGGCTGTTTCAGCAGGCGCACTTCGCCGGAAGACGGCGGAATTAATCCGCTGATGATGGAGAGCAGCGTGGATTTGCCGCAGCCGCTCGGCCCGACGATACTGAGCAGCTCGCCGTCTCTGACGATGAAATTGATATCCGCAATGGCTTGTGTTTCGGAAGTTTCTTCATGAAAATTTTTCGATATGGCGTACAGCCGCAGTATGCTTTCCACAATCCCGCCCCCCAGGCAGCGTATGTCTGAAATAGATTGGAAGATATTGACGGGCGGCGGAATGCCGCCCGTGCTAAAATCTGATTAAAGTATGAATGATCAAAAAGAATGAAAAAAGGTTTGCCAGTACAATATATACGCGCGGTCAAGTCTCCGTTACAAAAAAGCCGAAGGTCATATGACCTTCGGCTTTTTTACGCGGCGATGATTTGAACGTGTATGGTGTTGTCTGCAATCTCACCGTTGATTTGAATGGGATACGATTTTGTATTGACAAATTTAAAATCCACGCCGCCCGCGGTAGATGTGGCCGCGTCTTTTCCTTTCGGCACATAGTTCACCCGCAGGGAATGATGATGCCGTTCCTTCACTTTCAGATCCGCTTTTTCCACCGCGTTGTATAATGTGCTGGAAACTTGGCAGACGCCGCCGCCATAGCCGGTCGACTTTTTCCCGCC
>JAITPB010000029.1 GCA_031289625.1 Clostridiales bacterium
TTCGACAGATACGGCGCTGATCACACCTTCGTCAAAGAGCGGGGAAAATCGCCGCCATTCCTCCAGTGTCAATTCCTCCAGCGTTTTTTTGTTTTCCGCGCAATACAGAACCAGCCGCCCGACGGCGGCGTGGGCGTCGCGGAAAGACGCGCCTTTTTCCACCAGCCAATCCGCCGCGTCCGTCGCGTTGATAAAACCAGCGGTACAGGCGGCGCGCATATTTTCTGCGCGCACGGTCATGGTCCGAATCATCCCCGTGAAAACCGGCAGACACATTTTCACGGTGTCAATGGCGTCAAAGACGCTCTCTTTGTCTTCCTGCATGTCTGTGTTGTACGCCAGGGGCAGGCCCTTCATCACCGTGAGCAGCCCCATCAGATCCCCATAGACCCGGCCCGTCTTGCCGCGGATGAGTTCGGCCATGTCCGGGTTTTTTTTCTGCGGCATAATGCTGGATCCGGTGGCGTAAGCGTCGTCTATCTCGATGAATTGAAATTCATAGCTGGACCAAAGGACAATTTCCTCGCAGAAGCGGCTGAGATGCATCATGAGAATAGACAGAGCGCTCAAAAGCTCCAGGCAGAAATCGCGATCCGCCACCGCGTCCAGAGAATTCAGCGTGATCGCATCCATGCCCAGAAGCGCGCGCACGCGCTCCCGATCCAGACGGTAGGTTGTGGCCGCCAGCGCGGCGCTGCCCAGCGGCGATACATTGGCGCGCTTCGCCGCGTCTTTCAGCCGATCGGCGTCCCGCTTGAACATTTCCGCGTAGGCCAGCAGATGATGCGCGAGCGTCACGGGCTGCGCGCGCTGCATATGCGTGTAGCCCGGCAGAATCGTCTCCAAATGTTTTTGGGAAAGCGCCGTCAGCGTTTTAAGCAGTTCCAAGAGCAGCGATTGAATGGCCTCTGTTTCGTCCAGGACGTATAAACGCATATCCAAAGCCACCTGATCGTTTCGGCTGCGCCCCGTGTGCAGTTTTTTTCCCGGTTCGCCGATGCGCTCGATCAGCAGCGCCTCTATGTTGGAATGAATGTCTTCGGCCGATTCGTCAAACGTCAGCCGGCCCTCGCGTAAATCTGTTAAAATGTCTGTTAAGCCTTTTTGGATGATCTCGCTGTCTTCCCGCGAAAGAATTCCCTGCTCGCCCAGCATCTTGGCGTGCGCCAGGCTTCCACGGATGTCCTGATCGCACAGCCGCTGGTCAAACGAAATGGAAGAGTGAAAATGATCCGCCGCGCTGTCGGAAGCTTTGATAAATCTTCCGCCCCACAGTTTCATTGCGCGCCCTCCGCCTTTTGCCGCATCAGCGCGCGTACTTTCAGCGGCAGCCCAAATAAATTGATAAAGCCTTCCGCGTCATAATGATTGTAGAGTTCGCCGGTGGTGAAGCTGGCCAGGTTTTCATTGTAAAGCGAATACGGCGACTCCGCGCCCGCTGAAATGACGCTGCCCTTGTAGAGTTTTAACCGGACTTTGCCGGTGACGGTTTCCTGTGTGCTGTCGATAAACGCGGACAGGGCTTCGCGCAGCGGCGTAAACCATTCGCCGGAATAGACCAGTTCTGTAAATTTCGTCCGGATGATCTCTTTAAAAGCAGTGGTCTGTTTATCCAGGCAGAGATATTCCAAATCGCGGTGCGCGCGGTATAAAATGGAGCCGCCAGGCGTTTCATAAACGCCGCGTGATTTCATGCCGACCACGCGGTTTTCCACCAGATCCGCGATGCCGACGCCGTTTGCGCCGCCCAGCGCGTTTAATCTATCCATCAAGGCAATGGGATCCAGAGCCTCGCCGTTTAGTTTAACCGGAACGCCCTGGCAAAATTCCAATTCCAGCGCGGCAGTGGCGTCGGGCGCTTCCTGCGGCGTGACCGACAATTGAAGCAGACGGCTAAAATCCGGTTCATTGGCCGGGTCTTCCAATTCGAGCCCTTCGTGGCTTAAATGCCAAAGATTGCGGTCGCGGCTGTAGCTTTGCTCTTTGGTCATTGGGGCGGGGATGCCTCTGTCCGCTAAGTAAGCCAGCTCTTCCTCACGGGACGAGAGGTTCCAGATACGCCAGGGCGCAATGATTTTCAGATCCGGCGCCAGCGCCTGGATGGTCAGTTCAAAACGGATTTGATCATTGCCTTTGCCTGTCGCGCCATGGCATATGGCGGTCGCGTTTTCCGAAAGCGCGACGTCCACCAAAGCTTTGGCGATCAGCGGGCGGGCGATGGAAGTGCCCAGCAGGTATTTGTCTTCGTAAACCGCGTCCGCCTTCAGCATGGGATAAATGTAGTCCGTGATAAATTCTTCGCGCACGTCGAGGATCAGGCACTTGACCGCGCCCGCCTCTGCCGCGCGTTCTTCCAGGCCGTCCGTTTCCCCGCCCTGGCCGACGTCTACGCAGACGGCGATGATCTGGCATTTGGGATAGTTTTCCTTTAGCCATGGGATAATAACGGTGGTATCCAGCCCGCCGGAATACGCCAGCACGATTTTTTCGGGCGCATCCGAAATGTGTACGGCGGCTTCATACGTAGAGGTCGTGGCCGCGGCGGATTTTTTTCTCGGCAGTTCGCTCATGCAATTCTCTCCTTAGGATATGATGATTTATAATTATACATGATGAGCTTTCTCTTCGCAAGAATATATTGGAGAATATTTTATCGGAATTTATTTTATACGCCCAAACATTCAAACATGAGCCGCCCGCCAAATCCTTTATCCATATTTCCGTCCGCGCGTTTATTTTTATTTTTATTTTATTTTATTTATTTTATTTTTATAGATTGCATATCATGCATTAACATTGTATAATTATAAAAACAAAACAGGAGGCGTAAAGATGATCAAAGTCGGCGTCATCGGCGCGACCGGATATGGCGGCGGAGAGCTTGTGCGGCTTCTGGCGTTTCATCCCGCGGCCAAAGTACGGGTCGTCACCAGCCGGAGCTATATCGGCAAAGCCTATCATGAAGTTTTCGAAAATTTTCGGCATGATGAAGACCTGATGGTACAGGAAGAAAACATTGCGGCCATCGCGAAAGAATGCGACGCCGTGTTTTTAGCGCTGCCGCATGGCGCGGCCAGCCGCATGGTTACAGAAGATCTGCTGCGCCAGACGAGAATCATAGATTTTGGCGCGGACTTCCGGCTGTCTGATCCCGCGGTGTATGAAAAATGGTATAAAGTGGAGCACGGCGCCAAAGATCTCCTGCGCAAAGCGGTGTACGGCCTCAGTGAAATCTATCGGGAGCGCGTCCGCGCGGCCCGGCTGATCGCCAACCCCGGCTGCTATACGACCTGCGGCATATTGGCGCTGTATCCCTTGATCCGGGAGAGTGTGATTCATACAGACGGGCTTATCATCGACGCAAAGTCCGGCGTTTCCGGCGCGGGGCGCGGATTGGATTTGGGCGTTCATTACGATGAAGCCAATGAAAACGTGAGAGCCTATCAAGTCGGCTGTCACCGGCATACGCCGGAACTGGAGGAACAGCTTTCTCTGGCGGCGGCCCAGGCGGCCGATCGGCCGCCTGGCCAGCCGATTGTCCTGACATTTACCCCGCATATGGTTCCCATGAACCGGGGCATTCTGCTGACCGCTTACGCGCGGCTGACAAAAGACTATTCTTATGAAGAAATTCATGCAATCTATGAGCGGTATTACGGCAAAGAATATTTTATCCGCCTGACCAAAAAAGGCATCTCTCCCGAGACAAAATGGGTCAAAGCCTCCAATTTTTGCGACATTGGTTTCACGCTGGACGAACGGACGGGGCGTCTCATTGTGATAGCCGCGCTGGACAATCTGGTCAAAGGCGCGGCGGGGCAGGCGGTACAGAATATGAACTTGATGTTTGGGCTGGAAGAAAAAGCGGGCCTCGAACTGGATCCTGTGTTTCCCGCGTAGACCTTTTCAAAAAGCTTTCAAAAAGCTTCATTAAATAAGCTTCCACAAATAAGCTTCCACAATGAGGTGAAAAATTTGAATATGAGCATTACCGCCCCGCGTGGATTTCTGGCGGGCGGGATTCGTTCGGGCGTCAAAAAACAAAAAAAAGATCTGACGCTCATTGTGTCGGAGCGGCCCGCCGCTTGGGCCGGCTGCTTTACGCGCAACGTCGTCAAAGCCGCGCCGGTGATTTATGATCAACGCTTGCTGCCTCTGGGGCGTCCTGTCCGCGGGGTTGTGATCAACAGCGGCAACGCCAATGCCTGCACAGGCGCGCGCGGGCTTGCGGACGCGGAGAGCATGGCGCGCTGTTTGGCCGGGCTTCTGGACTGCGAAGCCGATGAAATTCTCGTGGGTTCGACAGGCGTGATCGGCGTCGCGCTTCCCATGGACGTTATCCTAAGCGGCGTCCGCGCGCTTGCGCCCCGCCTGTCGAATGACGAAGCGGCCGGTCTGGACGCGATGGAAGGGATCATGACGACCGATACGATTGCCAAAATAGCGGTGGAAAAAATAATACTCGGTGGCAAAGACGTGACGATCGCGGGCATGGCGAAAGGCTCGGGCATGATTCACCCAAACATGGGCACCATGCTCGCTTATATTACCACGGACGCGGACATTTCACAGGCGCTTTTGCAAAAAGTCCTGTCAGACAGTGTGCGCGTCACATACAACATGGTTTCTGTAGACGGGGATACCAGCACCAACGACACTGTGCTGATTTTGGCGAACGGTTTTGCCGGAAACGAGTCTATTCAAACGGAAGACAAAAATTATCAAATGTTTTGCGAAGCGCTGCACCGCGTCAACCGGAAATTGGCCAAAGAGATCGCGCGTGACGGCGAAGGCGCTAGCAAATTAATGGAAGTGACCGTCTCCGGCGCGGACAGCGAGGAGGACGCCCGGCTGATGGCCCGAGCCGTGGCTTCCTCCAATTTATTTAAGGCGGCGCTGTTCGGCGCGGACGCGAACTGGGGACGCGTGCTGTGCGCCATGGGATACAGCGGCGCGCGTTTTGATCCGGAAAAAATACAGCTCATTTTTCGCGGCGGGGCGGACAGTATCGCCGTGATGGCGCATGGAGACCCCATTGCCTTTGATGAGGCGCTGGCGAAAAAAATCCTCAGTGAAAAAGAAATCGTCGTGGATATAGGCATGGGCAACGGCAAAACCCAAGCTAAAGCCCAAAACAAAGACGAAATTTTTGCCGCCACGGCCTGGGGCTGCGATTTGACCTATGACTACGTGAGGATCAATGGAGAGTATCGATCGTGAGAGAATATAT
This sequence comes from Clostridiales bacterium, assembly GCA_031289625.1. Lineage (GTDB taxonomy): Bacteria > Bacillota > Clostridia > Lachnospirales > WQUN01 > JAITPB01. The sequence goes on from JAITPB010000029.1 coordinate 5,231, forward strand.
TGAGAAAGCAAAAACGCTGATAGAGGCGCTGCCCTACATTAAAGAATTTAACGGCATCACGGTTGTGATCAAATATGGCGGCAGCGCGCTGGTCAATCAAGAAATCAAAAAATCTTTGATGCAAGACATTGCCCTCATGAAATTTGTGGGGCTCAAGCCGGTGGTGGTGCACGGCGGGGGGCCGGAGATTAACCAGACGCTAAACAGGCTGGGCATGGAAAGCCGTTTTGTAAACGGCCTGCGGGTGACGGACAGGGAGACGATGGAAGTCGTGGAGATGGTGCTGACGGGAAAACTGAACCCGGAAATTACATCGGCGCTGTCTTTGCAGGGGATTTTGGCGGCGGGGATCAGTGGAAAAGACGGCGGAACCCTGCGGGCGGAAAAACTTTGCCCCGGCGGCGTGGACATTGGTTTTGTGGGCGAGGTGCGAAACGTGGACACAACACTCATCCGGACGCTTCTCGATAATGATTTTGTGCCGGTGGTCTCGCCGATCGGCGCCGATCAGCAGGGTCAAAGCTACAATGTCAACGCCGATATGGCCGCCGTCGCCGTTGCGGGCGCTCTGCGCGCGGAAAAATTGGTGTTTCTAACCGATGTGGAAGGGATTTTGCTGGACAGAAAAGATGTGGGAAGCGTTCTGTCTCATGTCAGAGCGGCAGAAATTCCGCGTATGATCCGGGAAGGCGTCGTTTCCGGCGGGATGATCCCCAAGGTGGAAAGCTGCGCCGCCGCCGTGGACGCGGGCGTCAAGCGCGTGCATATCCTGGACGGGCGCGTGGAGCATTGTCTGCTCCTGGAGATCTTCACAAAAGAAGGCATTGGCACTATGGTGGAAAAAAATTTTGACTCCAGATTTTGATTTGAGATTTAAGATTTTGATTTAAGATTTTGATTTGAGATTTTAATCAGGGAAAGAGAGAGGGAGTTATGGGAATTCAGGAAGAGTACGCGGCGGCGGGCATGGAAACAATCATGAATACATACAGCCGTTTTCCCATCGTGCTGGAAAAAGGAAGCGGCTGTTATGTTTTTGACGCCGCCGGAAAAAAATATCTGGACTTTGTGGCTGGCATCGCGGTCAATGTCCTCGGCCACGGGCATGAAAAGCTTACGCGGGCGGTGGCGGAACAGGCGGGGAACCTAATACACGTCTCCAATCTGTATTGGAATAAACCGCAGATTGAGCTGGCGCGCAAACTGATCCGCCATACCTGTTTTGATAAAGTTTTTTTTGGCAATTCCGGCGCGGAAGCCATTGAGGGAAGCCTGAAGCTGGCGCGTAAATACGCGGATAATCAGCAAACAGGACGGACTGAAATTGTCGCCATGAAAAATTCGTTTCACGGCAGGACATTCGCGGCATTGACTGTCACTGGCCAGGAAAAATACCAAAAAGGCTTTCAACCGCTTTTACCGGGCGTCCGCCACGCGGCATTCAACGATTTCGCGGCGCTGGAAGCAGTGGTCAACGAAAAAACATGCGCCGTCTTGATCGAGCCTATCCAGGGAGAAGGCGGCATACGCCCGGCGGATCCCGATTATTTGCGCAAAGTCCGCGCGCTGTGTGACGAGAAGGCGATAGCGCTGATCTTTGACGAGATCCAGTGCGGGGTAGGCAGAACCGGAATGTTTTTTGCCTTTGAGCATTTTGAGGTGACGCCGGACGTGGCTGTTCTGGCGAAAGGCATGGCCGGAGGCGTCCCCATCGGCGTGATTTTGGCCAGAAGGCCCTATGCTGACGCTTTCGCGCCAGGGGAACACGCCTCTACCTTTGGCGGAAACCCATTGGCCACCGCCGTGGCCAATGCCGTGGCAGATGAATTGTGGGAAAACGGGCTGCTGGCGCACGCGCGGGACATGGGCTTGTATTTATGGGAAAAGCTGAACGCGCTTCAACGGCGGTTTCCGGAAACCATAAAAGAAATCCGGGGCATGGGGCTTATGCTGGGCATGGAATTGAACGCGCCAGCCGCGCCCCTCACGCAAGCCTGCCTTCAGCGCGGGCTGCTGCTGGTGAACGCAGGCGCGAATGTCATACGGTTCGTACCGCCTTTGATTGTCAGCCGCCAGGAGATTGACGAAGCCATCGAAATATTGGCGGACGCGCTGACCGCACCCGTTTGACCGGATCACTGCGCCGGAACCGGCGGTTCCGGCGGCGCCGCCGGTTCGCCCGTATCGTGAAAATAATCCAAAATACCCATATAAATCGCCCAGGCCAAACGATCCTGATAATCTTCATTCAGGAGTTTGGCCTTTTCTCCGGCATTGGTGAGAAAGCCGCATTCTACGATGACAGCCGGCATGGACGTCTGTTTCAGGACATAGTAATTACCGTTTTCTTTAGCCTCAAACCGGTTTTGGTAATTGACAAATGATTTCAATTCTTTTTGGATGAATTCCGCAAGCCTTTTGGAATTGTCCGACCGGTTAAAATAAAAAACCTGCGCGCCTTGAACGCTGGAATCGGGAAAAGAATTTTGATGGATGCTGACAAAAATATCCGCCTGGCTGGTATTGGCCGTGAGTTTACGGTGATACATATCAGATTTTTTGCTGTTCGCCAGATCCGCATCGTCGATGCGCGTCATGAAAACCGTGGCGTCCGCTTGCTCTAAATAAGCCTGCAGTTGTTTGGCGATGGCCAAATTGATGTCCTTTTCCTCTGTTTTGCCGCTGACTTTGCCGGGATCGACCCCGCCGTGGCCAGCGTCAATCAGCACGATTTTTTTGGAAAGAGGCATGGCAAACGAGGATGTGGGGACAGCCTGGTAACGCATGGTTACTGCAAGGCCAGCCACAATGACGAGGACATATATCACGATCAATATACTTTCCTTGGTGACGCTTATGACTTTCATAGAGGCCCTCCGCTGCAAAAGATTGAGATTACTAATGTTTATTCAAGCGCGCGAAGGTTTATTCGCTTTGGGCTTTAGACGGAATGATTTGCGTTTGCGTTGACAGGAAGATATTTCCGATATATACTGGATAATATTTCAATATGGATAGGAGATTCAAGCATGAAACGCAAATTTTTGTCTTTTTTGCTGGCGCTGTCAATCCTGGTGGGAACGGCCATTCCCATACAGGCTTCAGCCACGCCGGCAGAACCAGAAGCGGACGCCATTGCCAACGCGGCAGAATCGGCGCTGGATGCGCTGGCTTTGCCGGACGGCGAGCCTGACGCGCTCGCCGGGAACGAAGCCGGCGAAAACGATCCAGAAATCATACTGGACGAAGCCGATCCGGAAATAATATCGGACGAAAACGATCCGGAAATCATACCGGACGAAGCCGATCCGGAAATTATACCGGACGAAGCCGATCCGGAAATTATATCGGACGAAGCCGTGGACACGGCGGCGGAAAACGAAAGCGCCGTCGATATGGATGTGAGTTCGTTAAGCCCGGATGAATACGCCTCATGGAAAGCGGGTCTGGCCGATTCAGAACTTTCATTCCCCAGCGGTGCGGAAGGCGTGTTTGGGCGCTATATCCGCAATGATTATCTTGAAGCCTACATAAGCTCCAACGGCCAATTTACGATGGGCACAACCGGCGGAGATCCGGAGAATGCCAACGACGATAATGCATGGCTGCTGTATTACCATCGAGATCCCTGGTCTTCTAACACCATGGTGCGTATTGACGGCGCTGATTATTGGTTCCATAACTATATCACGGACGTTGATTTTGACCAGGACGGTTTGCGCTGCGTGGCGTCAGCCGATATTCAAGGCGTGATCGTCAGACAAATCTTACAATTTGAAACCAATCCCTATACCAGCCATCAAGACATCATCTCCATTCGCTATGAAACCCTCAACGCAACGAGCGCCGCAAAGCAGATCGGCGTGCGGATTATGCTGGACACCATGCTGGCCAATAACGACGGCGCGCCGTTTCGCGTCAAAGGCCAGGCTGTGACGGAGGGACGCGAGTTTATTGGCGCCAATGTGCCGGAATACTGGCAGGCTTTTGACAATCTTTCAAACCCCAGCATTGTCTCAACCGGTTATTTTTTTAAATCCAGCGATGAGAAGCCAGACAAAGTGCAGTTTACCGATTGGCCGAGTATCTTTCAAGCTCCCTGGGAACACTCGATCGATGAGTCCAAACCCTTAACCGGTGACAGTGCGGTCGCGGCCTATTTCAATCCCAGAACCGTTAATCCCAACAATTCCAGAAGCGTTGTAACGTACTATGGCGTTTCCGCGTTTGCCGCGGACGATCTGGATGGAACGATGGCCGTCAGAGTCACGGCCCCGGATAAGCTCGATACAGATGATCAAGGCGGCTACGTGCCCAACCCTTACCGCGTCACAGCCTACATTGAAAACACCGGCCTCAGCGCGCTGACAGCTATTTCCGCGAAAATAGATTTGTCCGGCACAAACGCCGCGCTGGTTTTGAGCGACGCAAGCCCGGCGATCGTGCGTTGGGATTCTCTGGATGCGGGCGGAACCGTTTCAGCCAACTGGGACATCCGCGCCATTGCGCAGGACACGGCGGTCACCCTGACATATCCGCTTCATATAGAAGCGATGTATAACGGCCAGCTTATTGAGAAAACGATCAACTTAACTTTGACGCTGGAACCCGTGGTTGATTCCCTCTACAAAACCGTTACCTTTGACGAAAATTATTCCGGCGGGCCTACTTCCAATGTCGACGTACGAACCGGCGCGCTGGTTCCAAAACCCGCTGATCCAGTCAGAACCGGCTATTTATTCCGGGGATGGTACGCGAACCAAAAATGCAACGGCACGGCGTGGTATAACGCGTCCAATTCCGATAACGGTTCTGCCGTAACCCATAACATCACTTTATACGCGAAGTGGGAAGCGGGTGATACCAAATCCGTCCGCTATGGCATAGATACCTTTAATTTTACAAACAGCTCCAGTAATTTTACCTCTACGTATCAAATCACTGGGGAGTACTGGAACTATCTGCTCGCGGATTTGTCGAACAGCTACAGTCAAAACATTATCCGGCAGGCCCAAAGCCAATGGGGCGGCTCCTGCTTTGGCATGTCGTCCGTGCTTTCACTGGCGAAGGCGTCTTCGTCTCTCGTCGATCCAAAATTTTTCCAAGCTTCCGCGAACCGTCTGTATGATTTGAAGACGCCCCGCGAAAGCGCTCCCGTAAAAAATCTCATTAACTTTTATCAGCTGATACAATTTACCCCACAAGCGCAAAGAGGTCTGAACTCTCTTTCCGCAAATGCCGTCACGCGCCATAGAGCGCTTGTCGACGCGGTTCAAACGAGCCGGTATCCCGTTGTGATTTGCATTAATGTATATCAAAACAATGTGCGGCAATTTGGCCATGCTCTGGTGGCATATGGCTTGCAAAGCCGTTCGGCTAACCAGCCGTATCTTGTGGATGTCTGGGATCCCAACGACAAAACATCTCCCTTGACGCTGACCATCAGCAATGATTTCACCAGCGCCAAGTTTAACAGAGTCTATGACGTCGCGCCTAGGCGCTCGGAACTTTTCAGTGTGCTGACCGTGGAAGAAAGCGGCAATACATATGACTACAAAAATATTCAGGCGCATTTGCAAAGCCGCGGCCTGCCCAGCGTCAATGCCAGCGGCCTGGCGCAAAACGATATAGAGGCAAATGCCGCCTCTCTATTGATAACCAATTATGCCAACTTCACGATTACTCTCCTGGATGAAAATGATCAGCCCGTCTCGCAAGCGACAGTTGAAAACCTCGAAAAGATTGACGGCGATTTAGACATACAATTTTTCGGCTTGCGCAATGAGATGGAGCAGGAACGCGAAGCAGAGTACATCGCGCCCAATCTGCCAGCGGGACACTATTATAAAATTGTGCCGTCGCCAACCGAATTGAGTGTTGTAACCGAAAATCCTCTTGCGGAATATTTCACCGGCTTGGAAAACGACGACAGCCAGTTTGGTTTTTGGGCCAGCGTGACCGCGGAACAGTCCGGAACTGTTATCATCCGGGATGACGGCGGCATCTCGACCCAATTTGACGGCGTCGTGCCGCAAACTCTTCAAGCCACGCTGAACGACACGCCAAACACTTGGGATACGATTACCGCGCAAGGCGGCGACACTGCGTTCACTTTGGATCCTTCCGGATCGGGCGGCGTGAATATTTCCACAGAGAATCTGAACGCAATTGAGATAACCGCCGGGAACGCATTCAATCAAGTTTCCTTTCCTGATGTTATCCCAGAGGCGGACGGTGTGACCGTCACGGAAGAAGAAGGCTCCCGCCTGGTGACCCTTGCGGGCTCCGTCGAACCCATCGCCTCGCAGACTTTGGGATACGCCGCTGTTTTCCACAGCCTGGGCGGCGATCCAATAGACGTGGCGATCAATATCACGCCGGGCGCCACCATCACGCCGCCGCCGGTTCCGACGCGTGCCGCGTACAATTTCAGCGGATGGTTTAAAGACGAGAATTTTTTGAGCCCCTGGAATTTCAACACGGACGCCATAAACGAAGACACGCATTTATATGCCTTATGGAACTTTGATGTTGATTTCTATCATACGGTAACGTTCCGGGCCGCCAACGCGGACGACGCGATTTTTGTACTGGAAGACGGAAGCGCCATTCCAGACGAGGATCTGCCCGGCCTCCCGCGCAGAAGAGGTTATCTGCGTTCCTGGGACATTCAAGATTTCAGCGCGGTTACCATGGACACGATCGTAAACGCCATTTACGAAGAGACGGATATCGTCTATGGGGACGCAGACGCGGACGGCTCTCTCAATATGTTGGACGTTATCAAAGTATTGCGCCGCGTCGCGGGCTATAGCGTTGACTTCACCCCTGTTCAGTGGGAGGCGTCGCATACCACGGAGAGCGATGATTACGATCTCAGTATGAACGATGTTATCCGGCTGCTGCGGCATGTCGCCGGTTATAACGTGACGCTGGGGCCGAATGAATGAAGCGGATGAAAATGAAACAGAGGACAAAAAGAATTGCCGCACTCATGTGTTCCCTATTTTTGTGCGCGGGCGCGAGCGTTACGGCCTTGGCAGAGGGGACGCCGGTTTTAACCGTCACGGCGGGATCGTTTAACGCCAGTAATGAGATAGACGTTTCCGTTTCTTTGTCAAACAATCCGGGCATCGCCGCGATACTCCTGCACTTTGCGTTTGACCCCGATCTGTTTGAACAGCCAACCGAAGCCGACCTCAGTGTCAATGCCTCGTTTATGGAGGGCGAGCTGAATCCGAAGCCCATCGATTCTTCTCAAAAAGTTCTGCTGGGCCAGTGCACTTACGCCGCCTTCAGCATACGCGACAATACCAAAGACGGCGTTATCTTTACCATCAGGCTGCGGCTGAAACAGGGCGTGTCCGCTGCTGGCTCGACGGACTTTACGGTTTTCTACGCGGAAGGTAAAGATATATTCAACATTGAAGAAGCGCCGGTCAGTCCGTCGGTGGTCAATGCGCTGGGCGTCGAGCTTCCCGCCGACGCGCCGGGCGCTCCATCCAACGTTACGGCGGCCGCTGGAAACGCGCGGGCAACCATTACCTTCAGTCCGCCGTCCAGCGGCGGCGCAGTCAGGCGCTATACGGTAACATCGAACCCCGGAGGCATAACGGCCTCCGGATCGGATTCCCCGATTACGATAACCGGTTTAACCAATGGGCAGTCTTATACCTTTACGGTAACAGCGTCCAACGCCGCTGGCGCCGGATCGGCTTCCGCCCCCTCCAACGCGGTAACGCCAAACGCGCCTGAAGTGAATCAAACGCCGACAGCGGCGCCGACGTCAGGCCCAAGCCCTACAACGGGGCCGACGCCGACAGGTAAACCCAGTCCGACGCCGACAGGTAAACTCAGCCCTACAGCAGGGCCGACGCCGACAGGTAAACTCAGCCCCACAGCAGGGCCGACGCCAACAGCCACGCCGACGTTGATTCCGCCTCCAATCGATGGCGGCGCGCTAAATCTTCAATTGAAAATTGGAGCGTTGGAGTATACCAAAAACGGCGTTGTCATGTCCGGTGACGCCGCGCCGTTTATCTCCGCGGATAACCGGACAATGACGCCTTTGCGCCTGGTCGCCGAAGGGCTGGGCGCGCAAGTCGAGTGGGACGGCGTCACCAGAACCGTTACGATTATAAACGCCGACGCTGTCCTGCACGTCGTCATTGACCAGCCCCTTCCGGACAGCATGGGCACGGCGGTGATTGTCAACGACCGTACTTTTGTGCCGATTCGCTATATTTCAGAAAACTTAGGCGCGAAAGTTGAGTGGGACGGAGAGAATAAAATCGTCACGATTCTCCAACAGTGATTAAAATAACATGAGGATGCCATTGACAGCCTTGTGCTATTGGAATAAAATACTAATTGTTGTAAACATTTGCATCCCGCTGGGTTATGCATCCAGCGGGGCGCTCCGTTGACAGAAGGGGGGGATTACACCGAAGCCACAAATGACATCATGCATACAGCGCAGTTCACATCAGGTTAAGCGCAGCGCACATATTTGTGGAAGGGGTGTTTTTGGTATTGAGAAATAAGATTTGCAGTCTGTTATTGACGCTGTCAATGGTTTTTATGTCTGTTTCTTCCATACAGGCCGCCGCCATTCCGGCTGAAGAGGAAACCATTGCCGCGGATTCTTCCGTATTATACGATCCGCCGCGAGAAGATCTCGACGAAGCGGACAGCGCCGGGGAAGATGAAACCGCTGACGAAGCGGACAGCGCCGAGGAAGACGATGCCGCTGACGAAGCGGACAGCGCCAAGAAAGACGAAGCCGCTGACGAAGCGGACAGCGCCGTAGAAGACGAAACCGCTGACATTTTGGAAGACGAAGCGGACAGCGCCGAGAAAGACGAAGCCGCTGACATTTTGGAAGACGCTGTGGAAGACGATGCCGCCGATATTGATGTCGCGTCGTTAAGCCCACAGGAATACGCATCATGGAAAGCCAACTTGGTCAGAGAGAATGACGCGGATTTCTCGCTTGCCAGTGAAGCGGGAGACCTGCCTGGGGCCGCCGGCCACACTCTTACCAATAACTATCTAGGAGCCTACATACAACCGAACGGCCAGTTTACCCTCAGCACAACTGGCGGGGATCCGCAAAATCCCAACGACGACAGCAAATTGCTGCTCTATCAAAATGATCTTAGCGCGGCTACGTCTCAGACGCTGGTGCGCGTGGACGGCAAAGACTACTGGTTTCACAGAAACATAACGGATATTGAGCTCGCGTCAGACAGCAAATCCTGTGTGGTGACAGCGCGGCTGAAATTCTCGCTGGATGAGCCAACCACGGAGAATGACACGCAGATAGAAGTCAAACAAACTTTGACGCTTGAGACCAATGCGTATACTGGTTTGGAAGATACCTTCTCCATTCGTTATGAGGCGGTCAACCTTTCCAGCGCGGCAAAAGAGATCGGCTTCCGCCTCATGCTGGACACCATGCTGGACGATAATGACGCGGCGCCGTTTCGCGTCAGAGGTCAGGCAGTCACCACGCAGCGCGAGTTTAACGGCGCCCAAGTGCCGGAATATTGGCAGGCGTTTGACAATCTGACAAACCCGTCTGTTATCTCCACGGGTTTCTTGTATAAGACCATCGACGAACGGCCAGACAAAGTTCAATTTATAGACTGGAACAATGTTCAAGATAAACCGTGGGATGTCACCCTGGACAATACGCAGGCTTTACAAGACAGCTCAGTCGCCATCTATTTTGATCCCCTTATTGTCTCTTCCGGCAGTTCCAGAAACGCGGGGACCTACTACGGCGTTTCCTCTTTTACCAAGGAGGGTGACGTTGACGGCAAATTGGCTGTGGCCATTTTCGCGCCTACCACGCTGGACAAAAACGACCAGGGCACAGGCTATGTTCCGGATCCTTTTGGGGTTATGGTTTACGTCGCGAACATTGGCGGCAGTGATGCTTCCGATGTGGAAGTGCTTCTGGATTTAGCCGGAACACCTCAAATTCTACAAACAGATCCTGGCCGTTCGAATAGCGCGTCCACTCCTTGGGCTCTTCTCTCAGACGGCGAAAGCGTGAACGACGCTTACTCCATCTGGGCGTATCCGCAGAGTACGGACAAGACTGTGCCTTATCAGATTACCGTCAGCGCGGACTATGCCGGCGTACCCATCACACCAAAAATATTTGATTTGACGCTGGAGCTGCCAAAGCTGGCATCTGCCGATCAATCGGTCAAAACAGTTATCTTTGATAAAAATGACGGCTCTGGGGAAATACACGCTACTGAAACGGTAGCGTCCGGCGCGTTTGTTCCCACCCCAGCCGAACCAGTCAGAACTGGCTATACCTTCAAAGGCTGGTACTCGAACGCGAAATGCACCGGCCTGTCTTGGTACAACGAAGCGAATAGCTTGCAGGGATATCCCGTAACCGCCAACATTACCCTGTACGCGGGATGGAAAACCGGCGACACCAAAACATTCGAGAAGCCCAACGACTGGTTCAGCTTTACAAACAGCTATGGGACTTTCCCGAATACCTATAGTCTGACCGCCGATTTTTTGACCTATCTGCTGCAAGGTGAAGCCGCTTCCACACAGCAAGCCATCCGAAGCTATATTTCCTCATCCTGGGGCGGCTCCTGCTTTGGCATGTCCGCCGTGGCCTCGCTGACGAAAGCGGGCATCTTGACGCCTGGTTTTTTCCAGACCAACGCGACCCGCCTGTATGATTTGAAGAAGCCTGCAGAGAGCCAAAACATATGCAACTTAATTAACTTTTATCAATTGGTCTGCCTGACGCCGCAGACGAACAGCAAGCTGGGCATGTTGGCCGGACAGACCTTGGCCAAAGCAAACGAGACAGTCGTCAAGGCTGTGCAGGACAGCGCCTATCCCGTTGTCATTTGCATGAACACAACCTCTCGTAGTAATGGTTCCGTGGTGGCGGGCGGCGGCCACGCCGTCGTGGGATATGGAATCAAACAAGACGCGGGAAACTATCTCATTGACATTTGGGATCCAAACGACATGAATAACTCGCTTGTTTTAACCATCAGCGGCGACTATCAAAATGCCACGTTTGACCGGGTATACAGTGGAAACACGATGTGGTGGACGTATGCCGTGTACAAAGTGGAAGACGCCCCAAATGATTTTAACTACAAAAATATTGAGCAGTATCTGCGGGGCATCGGATGGAGCCCGAACGCCGCGGAAGGCGTTGCTGACAACAGCCGCTCCAGCCTGATCACCAGCTACACAGATTTTAGCATCGCCTTATTGAACAGCGCTGGTCAAACCTTAAAACAGGCGGAAGTCAGCAATGTGAATGACTATGGCGTCCCTACTTTAGACATTCAATTCATTCGCTTCCAAAATGAATTGAGCGATGCTGATCTTCGTTCGCTTTATAGCGTACCCGCGCTGGGGACGGGCGAGTATTACGTAATTGAACCTTCGGCAAGCGCCAATTCTTTGGCCGGCACATTCCTGACCGCCTTGGAAAATGACGACAACAGCACCGGTTTCCTGGCCAGCGTGGACGCGGCGGACGCCGGAAAGATCATCATCCGCAGCAGCGGCGAAGTCAAAACAGCATTTAACAGCGAAGCGCAGCAGACCATTCAAACCACGCTGAACAGCGCAGAGACAGCATGGAACACGGTTACGGTAAAAGGCGCTGACACAGGATTTACCGTTTCGCCTTCCAGCGATGAGACAATCATTGCTTCGGCAAATTCGGTAAATGTTGAAGTCACCGCCGGAGACGTTTTCAACGAGATTTCCTTTGATAATGTCACCGCTATCGCGAGCGGCGTGGCCGTCGCGCCGGAAGCCGAAGGCTCCCGTGTGGTGTCCGTCACAGGCCCTGGCATTTCCATCACTCCGCAGACCTTGGGATATGCCGTTATTTTCCACAGCCAGGCCGGATCGCCCGTAGAAAACGAAGAAGATTATTTCAATGTCGCCGCGGGCAGCACGATCCGCCAGCCTTCTGATCCTGTACGTCCTTCATATATCTTCGGCGGATGGTTTAAGGATCAGAATTATACGTCTCAATGGAATTTCAGCACAGACACTGTCGCCAGCGATACCAATCTATATGCAAAATGGACATTTGATCTCGATTACTATCACGTTGTGACGTTCAGAAGTGAAGGCGCGAATGATCAGATTGTGGTTGTCGGGGACGGCGAAAGTATTACCGCTGAAGATACTCCTTTCGCGCCCGCTTTGCTTCCGCCAGGCGGCGCGGTTGGCGCAATCCCCTTCGCGGGTTATTGGAACCGTTCCCTGGACAGCATCATCGGCGAAATGATCGTTACCGCGAATCATGACAATCAGTATGGCAATGTTACCTCGCATGAGGGAACTCCCACTATGTTGGATGTCGTAAAAATATTGCGTAACGTCGCAGGCTATAATGTCGACTTCAGCCTGGGCGAATGGGCGGCGGCGCATGTCCGCGGCGTCGACGGCGATCTAGACATGCTGGATGTTGTACGTCTGCTGCGTCATGTGGCCGGTTATAACGTAACGTTGGGGCCAGATCAATAAAGAGTACACCGTTCCATTCTGGTCCAAATCCAGATACTCAGATGAATGTCTGGGTATCTGGATGGATGCATGACATACACGAGAAAATTAATTTCAGGAGATTGGAGAGAAGTATGAAAATAAAGGCAGGAATCAAAAAAATTACTGCGGCCGTAATCACGCTTTCCATGTTATTGGGTCTGAATATGAGCAGTGTGTTTTACGCGGAAGATGCGGAAGACGATCCGAATATAGTCGTCACGGCTGGATCATTTAATGCAGAAGGCGAAATTGAAGTCATCGTTGCTTTAGACAAAAATCCCGCTCCGGGATTTGCCACCATGCTGTTGTCGTTTTCTTATGATCCGGATATATTTGCAGTGCCAACCAAGTCTGCCGCTAATGGTGACGAGGATGACGATATAAGAATTGACGGCAGTGTGAATCTAGATCCGAACCCTAGCCTTTATCCGCCAGGAACATGCGTATATAGCAGAGCTTCCCAATCGAATACCACAAGAGACGGTAAACTTTTCACTATCACATTAAAATTGAAACCAGACGCACCTCTGGGCGGTACAACGGATTTTACCGTTGCTTATAAGGAAAACGGCATCGTGTACCTAGACACCGCTAACAATGGCGAGCCGCATCCTGTGGACTTTACCATTAAAAACGCCGTGGCTGTTCCGCTGCCTCCTGATCCTGACGACACGCCGACACCAACGATCACACCAACCAT
>JAITPB010000102.1 GCA_031289625.1 Clostridiales bacterium
GCAAAATAGACATATCTACTGATTACATGCTAAAGATCGTGGAATTGTTTTTTTAATTATTACGCTGATCTTTTTCTTTGTATGCGCTTTTACATGCTAAAAGTTTTCACTGTCCAGTAGATTACAATAAAATATTAAAAGGTGATTTATCTGATTTCGCTGGAACTTGGGCAAATGCAGAAAATGAGGAGCTGATTTTAAAGTCAAATGGTGCTATCATAAGCGATAGTTATGATTCGGCCAAAGACTTTAGGTTAAATGAAGGTGGTTATTATACTTGGACATTTTACGATAGCAATCACGATTATATAACTATGCCCGGTCCGGGGGCTTCTGCTTGGCTGTTTCCTGTTGGGGTAAAGCTTCCCTCTAATATTCCTGATGCGACAGATACAACAAAAGTACGCTTATTTGCCGGACAAGATTTTTGGCCCAGAATGGACAGAAAGATATTCTATAGAGTATCGACTACGGAATCGAAGATCGATCCTGCAACACCGTCAGATTGGGCGACAACCGCCGTTGATAGCGCAAGGAGTAATGGTATTATCCCCGATTCACTAGACGCCAAGTATCAAACAAACATAACAAGGCAGGAGTTTTGCGAATTGGCTGCGCCGCTTTGTGAAAAGCTCACAGGGAAACCTCTGCCAAACAGCGATTCAAGTGCGTTTACTGATGTAAATTCAAGTTCTACATATTCTGCGGATGTTCTAAAGATGGCCGCATTGGGTGTAGTGTCAGGCGCTGGAGATAAAAAGTTTGGCTCTTATTGTGTTTTAGAATGCTATATTGCCATAAACGCCGGAAACGAACTATTTCAGGCGTTTGCTCACTTATTTAGAATGGCTTACTTAAGGCGCTTTTTAATCAGCCACCTGAAACGCAATAAGAGCCTTTTTAGAATTGCCGTAGAGGCGGGCGACTTTTCGGCAATCATGGTTAAAATTGTTCCAGCGTTTCCAAGCTTTTGAGCGTGAGGTCAAAGTGACCGCGCAGAAAAAGACGCGCGGCCATTTTAAGTTCCGTCAGCGCGCTGTCCGCCAAATCGAATTGAAACAGGCGGTTCAGCGGCGCCGCGAGTACATACCGGATGGCATACGCCGCGGCGGGTGAAAGCCTGACGGCGGACGGACGGCGGCAGTTTTCACACAGCGCGCCGCCGAAGGAAAAATAAATGGGTTCTGTCAGCGCGCCGCCGCAGTTTGAGCAGATTTCCGTTTCGGGGGCCAGCCCCTGCCATTGAAAAAATTTAATCTCAAAAACGCGCGCCGTGAGAGAAGGGGAGCGGCCTTTATTCAGCGCGGACAGGCACAGGAGCAGCAAACGCAAAAGCGCATCGCACGCCATGCTTTCCAGGATGGTTTTATCGCACAGCTCCAAAAAATAATGGCCATAGCACAATCTGGCATAATCGCCGCGCAGTGCATAAAAATTTTCAATGACATCGACTTGCGCCAGCGCATGAAAATTTTTTCCCTTAAAGATCACAAAATCCGAATATGTAAAAAGCTGGGCGCCAGCCATAAATTTACTCTTGGGTTTTCTGGCGCCTCTGGCGGAAACCGTTAACCGGCCATATTCTTTGAGCAAGAGCGTAACAATTTTGTCCGATTCACCGGCGTCGCGCTCGTTGAGTACGAGGCCCCGCGCTTTAAATACGCTCAAAGCCAGTTTTCCCTTTATACTTACAATAGTGCATATACGCATCCAAATCTCCGGATTTTTCAAAAACACGCCAAAACAATTCCTTGTACTTCATGGATTCTCCCCCTTGGATCGGATTAGGTCAAGGATCAGTCTTTTTATAATCATAATTCTGATGGTTTATTCTGATTTAGCTTTCGTTTCTCAGACGCAAGATATACTACTGAATAATTGGTATGGAAATATATAGCAAACCACTTGACAAATCCCGCTAAACTTGTTTGGGGCCGTATCCAAAATTTTTTAAATCATAATCGCTGTCCCGCCAATTTTTTTTGACCTTCACCCAAAGCTGCAAATAAACCGGGCTGCCCAGCAGTCTCTGCGTGTCCAGCCGCGCCGCGGCGCCGATTTTTTTCAGCCCTTCTCCATTTTTGCCGATGATGATCCCTTTGTGGGAACTTTTTTCGCAGTAGATCGTCGCTTCCAAGTCCACCAGTTCCTGACCGGCTCTCTTTTTCATGGAGATAATCTCCACTGCGACGCCATGAGGCACCTCTTCCCGCAAAAAGCGCAAGGCTTTTTCCCGTATGATTTCCGCGGCAATTTGCCTCTCCGGCTGATCGGTCATCATATCGCCTTGAAAATATAAGGGGCCGGGCGGTAGTTTTTGTTTCACAGCGTCCAACAGATCATCGGTATTCTCCGCTTTTAACGCGGATATCGGAATGATCCCGGCAAAATCATAAAGCCCACGGTACGCGTCAATGATGCGCAGAATTTCGGGCTTTTCCACCAGGTCGATTTTATTTAAGATCAAAAACACAGGCGTGTCCGCGCGCGCGCGCCGCAGTTTCTCCAGGATAACCCTGTCCCCGCCAGGAATAGAGACGCCTCGCTGCTGGTGGAGCGCCGTAATCCAGAGAAGGACGTCCACATCCCGCATGGCGGTTTCCGCACTTTTGAGCATAAATGCGCCTAACTTATTGCTGGGCGCGCGCATCCCTGGCGTATCAATAAAAATGATTTGATAATTCTCACGGGTTAAAATGCCACGGATTTTGTTCCGCGTAGTTTGCGGCTTGCTAGAGACAATGGAAATTTTGGCGCCCGTGAGAAGATTCATGAGCGTGGATTTTCCCACGTTGGGCCTGCCAATGATTGCGGCAAAGCCGGAATGAAAATCGTTCAAGTCAAACCTTCTTTCAAAGACAATAGATCAATTGAGCATCTCATAAAATTCAACCAGGAAATCTTCCTGGTTGTCAAAGTTGTAAAACGTCGTGCCGTCAATCGTGATTACCGCGCGCCCCGTTTCCGGGTCAGAGCCGGCCCGCGCGATTGTGTAGGTCTCCTGTTCAGGGGGGCTGCATACCTCTTCTTGAAGCGCCGCGCCATCGCTCTGGTTGGATTTCACATAGCGAACCTCCGCCAAAAGGCGAAGCGCCCCGTCAGAGACGCTCCATGTCCCCGTCTTATAGCGTTCCCGCTTCGAAGCGTCCGCCTCACTGCACGCATAGATAAACGTCCCTTCGCCGTCCAGCGCGAACCGCTCGGCAAAATCCGCGTCCGACTGATTTGTGGAGTGCCAGTATCCGATGTACAACAGACTGTCGCCGCTTAACCCGCCAAGCTCTTCGCCGTCAATATTTATATTTGAGCCGCCCGAAGATTCCGGCGCGGCTGATTCAAACGCTGCTTCAACCGGTTGATTGCTTTGGGATGGAGCGTCAGTTTTAGGCGCGCTGATCGGCGCCGCGCAGGCCGGTAATGCGAGAAAGAGTGTAAGTATTAAAATAGACAAGCTGATTTTAATATGTCCGCCGTGCATTTCATCGCTCCTCTCTTAGCGTTGGTAAACATGTCGGTACAGCCGCGATCGCAACGAAAAAAAATTTCCCTTTCCCAAAAAACCATTTCATCAAAAATTCTCCTTTTTGTTTTTTATAGATTGGTCTGCGCCGGCCGTCACCTCTATCAAAGGCTCGGCATATAATAAGTTGTATTCTAAGATGCGCGGAGGTGTGGTTTCCATGGGAGAGTATCACATTCGTGGCGGTAATCAGCTTTACGGCCAATTGCGGATAAATGGAGGCAAAAACGCAATATTGCCCATTCTAGCCTCGGTCATGCTAAACGGAAGCGAAAGTGTAATTCACAACTGTCCAAAAATATCTGACACATTGATTTCAATTCAAATACTAGAATCCATCGGCTGCAAAACCAAAATGGAAGGCGCCACTTTGATTGTGGATTCTTCAACATTGAATAGCTGGGAAGTACCTGCGGATCTTGTACGGGAAATGCGATCCTCCATCATTTTTCTTGGAGGATTGCTGGGCCGCTGCAAACGGGTCAAAATCAGTTATCCTGGCGGATGCGAACTGGGCGCGAGGCCCATTGATCTGCATTTGAAAGCGTTGCGTCTCCTGGGCGCGGACATTGTGGAAAAACACGGCTTCATTTTATGTTCCGCTGACAAACGGTTGACCGGCGCGTGTATCCATCTGGATTTCCCCAGCGTCGGCGCCACGGAAAACATCATGCTGACCGCTGCATTGGCCGATGGAGAGACGGTGATCACCAATGCCGCGAGAGAACCTGAAATACAGGATTTGCAAGTTTTCCTGAATACAATGGGCGCTCAAATCAGCGGCGCGGGAACCGGTTCCATCGTCATCCGCGGCGTGAAAAAATTGCACGACGCGGAACACACGGTCATGCCGGATCGCATTGTGGCCGGTACGTTTCTGGCCGCCGCCGCGATCACCGGCGGTAAAATCGAGCTTACCAACATCGTGCCGGAACATTTGTATCCGATTACGGCCAAATTGTCGGAAACAGGCTGCGCGCTGCGCATGGAACGGAACAGCGTTTATCTGGAAGCGCCGTCCCGCCTCCGGCCTATTGAAACACTGCGCACGAGCCCGCATCCGGGATTTCCGACGGATATGCAGCCGCAATTCATGTCGCTTCTGAGTGTAGCCAACGGGGTAAGTGTTATCAACGAGACAGTGTTTGAGTCGCGCAACAAGCATGTCGCGGAATTAAAACGGATGGGGGCAGACATTATCCTGTCCAGCGACGGGCTGACATCTGTTGTCAAAGGCACGCCGAAACTGAACGGCGCGATTGTCGAGTCCAAAGATCTGCGGGGCGGCGCGGCGCTTATCCTGGCCGGGCTGGCCGCGGAAGGCTCCACGGTTGTCATGAATTCAAAGCATGTTGAACGCGGTTATGAACAGATCGAAGAGAGTTTAAAGGCAATAGGAGCGGACATCACGTTTCGCAAACTGTAAACATCATCTTCATGGCCGGGATCCCCGGCGCTACATAAAAAAGAATTAAAAAAGAATCAAAATCAAATCCGAAATTCTCCTAATCAAATTCCAATCCAAATCCAAAATGGATGTCTTTTTCTCTATCTTGAGTTTTCCCTTATCCCAGCATTTCCATCCCTGTTTTGAATACAAAGCCGGAACGCCGTTATGCCTTCAGCACACCATTCAGCAAGCAAACGAATCATAGCATATTATAGGGTTTATTTCAATATTTTTTAATATTTTATAAAAAAGTATCCTTTTTCAGCCGTGGAAAATCCAGATCAAATCCATTGACAAAGGGTTATTTTTATGCTTAAATAATTTTCACGTGTGTTTAGCTTTTATAAACAAAAAGTTTAGTATTACCAATCAAGAAAGCGAGGGTGGATGAACCAGATGAAAAATTGTATGAAAGCTTTAAGCGCCGCTTCCTTTTTGCTTTTGGCCGTTACGGCGTGCGCTGGGCGGCTGAACAGCGGAAGCAGCGTCACGTTAAACGTCTACAACTGGGGCGAGTACATAGACGAAAGCATCATAGAGTCTTTTGAAGAAGAGACGGGCATTGCGGTCAATTATGACACGTACGCCACCAATGAAGATATGTATACGAAGCTGAAAAGCGGCGGCGTAAGTTATGACGTCGCTTTTCCGTCGGATTACATGATTCAGCGCATGATTAAAGAAGATATGCTGGAGCCGATGCATCTGGAGCAGATCCCCAATTTCAAAAACATTGACGCGCGCTTTACGTCCCTCGCGTATGATTCGGGCTGCCATTATTCTGTACCCTATATGTGGGGCACCTTGGGCATCCTGTATAATAAAACCATGGTCAGCGAGCCTGTGAACAGCTGGAATATTCTATGGGACGCGGCGTATCAAAACCAAATTTTTATGTATGACAGCCAGCGCGACGCGATTGGCGCGGCTTTGAAAAAGCTGGGCTACTCGCTCAACTCGCGCGATGCGGCGCAGTTGGAACAAGCGAAAAATGAGCTGATCGCGCAAAAGCCCATCGTCAGGGCTTATGTGGGCGATACGGTACGCGACAGCATGATCGGCGGCGAGGCCGCGCTGGCGCTCGTCTATTCCGGAGACGCCATTTATTGCGTGCAAAACAATCCTGACCTGGCGTACAGCGTGCCCCAGGAAGGCAGCAACCTGTGGTGCGACGCGATTGTCATCCTCAAGGGCGCGCCGCACGCGGCGGAGGCGCGGAAATTTATAGACTATCTCTGCCGTCCGGATATTGCGCTGAAAAATGTGGAATACATCGGCTATTCTACCGTCAACAGCGAGACGTTTAAAATGCTGCCGGATGAGATGAAAAACGATCCAGCCTACTGGCCTGACGATGAAATTTTTGGCCGCTGCGAGGTCTTTGAAGATCTGGAAAGTTCGACGAAGGAATACGACAGAATCTGGACAGAAATTTTGGCGGCCAGCTGAGTTCAATCAAAGCCGTGAATATATGCACAAACGAAAATATTGACCAATATTGGGCGACAGCAAAATGCCGCCCCTACCGCATAAATAGCTGTAGGGGCGGCATTTTGCTGTCCGCGATGTAGTTCCCTTTTTATGGGCTTTCATGGGGCGCGATCATGGTTCCGCTATCAACGCAAAAACCGCCGCCAATTCTTCCAGA
>JAITPB010000114.1 GCA_031289625.1 Clostridiales bacterium
TTACGGGAGCTGAGCCGTCCCAAATCGATCGCAGATACAGGCACTGTGTCACAGGCGTAAAAAAGCGGCGCTTCAAAAACGCCCTGAGTCCAAACCGCAGGCTTTCCGCACTTGTTGCCTTCATCCGCATCCTCAATATAACGCAAGGCTAAGTTAAAAAGCTTATTGATGGCTTTGGAATAACCGTGTATCTGCTTGCTATGCTGAATATATTCAAGTTGGTTTGAGGGTTCGCTTGCATATTTTATACGCAATTTTTTACACCGCCCTGGTTTTCATTTAACACTTCAAGAAATGCTTCAAGCCTTGTTTTGATTTGCCCGACATTCCCTTGTGAATAGTCGGAGTCAATTTCCAAAACAGGGATTCCCATCTGCTGAAAGCGCTTCATAAAGGAATTTTTGGTAATTCCGTAGCAGGGGCAAAATTTTAAATAGTTAAAAATAACGGCGTCAACCTTGTATTCCTCTGCCAACCCGGACATAAAGTCCACTCTTTTTTGAAGCGGATACTGCCTTGCGCAGGGCGCCTGATCCAAATAAGCGTTTGCCAGTTCGGTCCATGGATCATCATCCGGCGCGGTCTCGTTGTAGAAGGGGCTAAGCCCTGTGCAATGATCTTCCACTACAACCTCAACGAAAGGAATGCTTTCAAGCAAACTCAAAAGCAATCTGTCGCCATCCGCCATCATGCCTCCGGCTATCATCAGCCTCACGCGCGGAACATCGTCATTCGGAATGCAATGCAGCCGTTTGTAAATATCCTGCATTTCCGGCAAAAGCTCCGCGGCAGGAATGGTGCGGAACGCGCGGGTGATTTCCAGGAAGTCACTGCCTGATATCGGCGGGTTATTTCGCTTTCTGAGCGCGGAAATCTCCTTGATTTGCTTGCGGAGCTTTTTGTGTATATCCAGTTGTTCCCGAATGCTTTCATCGCTAATCAAATTGCCTGATAGCGTTTCCATGTCACACTTGAAACAAAGTAACTGCTGCCTGAACATTTCTCTTACAGTTTCTTTTTCGCTGCCTCTCGGAACCGTATAACCGTTGACAGGTTTATAATAGTGGTCAATGGCATCGGCAGTCGCCCGCATGGAATCACATGTATAAAAAACAGCCACCTGATCCAGCGCGTCATATTGCGGGTCTTCCGCGGCAAAGTGACCGATGATGCTCTTCGTAATATCACAGAACACGCTTTTAACAAAAGTTTCACCGCGCGCGACCACATCAGGCGTGCCGCATTTTGCTAAGCGAGAATGCGCAATGCCTGCTGCGCTAAGAATTTCCACAGGGGTATAGGTACACAGATAACCAACTTTTTTTGCGTCTTGACGTTCAATAAATGAAAGCTCGGCATCGTTAATCTTACGTGTCAAATCAGACAAATCAGCTTTTTGCGCAGCCGCTTCCTGACCGCGGACACGTTCGGTTTCTTCTGAAAGGCGTCCTGCGCTGATGGCCGCGCCCAAAGCGCCGGCAAAAACCATGTTGAGCTTTGGTATTACAATCGGATGCCCTAAAAGCTGTTCCAGCGCATGCTTCATCCCTACGTTATTTGACACGCCTCCGGTGAACACCAAGTCGGCTTCCAAAGGAATTGTATTCAGCAAGCTGACAACCCGCCTTGCCGAGGCGAATAAAACCCCTGCGGCAATATTTTCAGGCGACTCGCCTTTAGCGCGAAGTGAAACCACTTCAGACTCGGCAAACACCACACACTGGCTGCTGACGTCAATCTCTTTTGTTGCTCTCAGCGCGGCGGGACCGAAATCTTTGAGCTTTAAGTCAAGCAAAAGGGCAGCTCGTTCCAAAAAACGCCCCGTTCCGGCCGCGCATTTGTCATTCATGCGGAATTTGATAACTTTTCCGGTGGCGGGGTCTATTTGAATACCTTTCGCGTCCTGGCCGCCGATATCAATAATGGTTTTTGTGCCTGCGTTCAAAAAATGCGCACCCATCGCGTGACATGAAATCTCCGTTTGAATTTCGGAAGGTATGCCGGCAAATTGAAGAGATACACGCCCATATCCCGTACAAACAACGTACTTGATGCCTTCCAAAGCGATGCCGGACTGCTCAAACAACGATTCCAACAATTCTTCCGCTGTTTCTTGCATACGCAAGCCGGTGGCAGTGATGGCGGTAAATATTTCTCCGTTATGCAGCAGCGCCGCCTTTGCGTTGCGGGAACCTATGTCAATACCCAAGACTGTTTTTGCGGGGACTTCTGCAATCAACGCAGAGTCAATGACTTCATAGTTTTTCACAGCTGCTCTCCATTTTCACCGCGCAGGGATTTCTGTGCCAATACGGCCGCGCCCAATGCGCCACAATACACCATATCCAATTTTGTGGTCATGATAGGGTGCCCGATTACTTCTTCTAGTGCGCGCCGCATCCCTTCATTATTTGAAACTCCGCCCGAAAACACCACGTCGGGTTCAAGCCCGATTCTGTTTACCAGACCGCGCACACGTCTTGCAGTAGCAAAATGAATTCCCGCGGCAATATCCTCACCGCGTTCTCCCGCGGCCTTCAAAGAAATAATTTCAGATTCCGCAAATACAACGCACTGGCTGCTGATATCAATCTTTTTGGTGGACTGCAAAGCTCTTTGCCCCAATTCATCCAACGAATATCCGAGCATATCCGCTGTTTTTTCCAAAAAACGCCCGGTTCCGGCGGCACATTTATCGTTCATCACAAACTCTGTCACATGTCCGTTTAGCGGGTCGATCTTAATGGCCTTACAATCCTGGCCGCCAATATCAATAATCGTTTTGGTTCCTTCGTTTAAAAAGTGAGCGCCCATGGCATGGCAGGTAATTTCGGTTAATATGCCTGAAGAAATATCTTCAAACGCCAGCACAATACGCCCATAGCCGGTTCCGACGACATATGCCGTCTCTTTTTTGATCAACCCTGATTCCGCAAACAGATGTTTCAACAATGTCTCCGCTGTTTCCTGCGCATCAATTCCGCTGGCGGAAATCGCGGCAAAGGCTTTGCCATTATGTATCAGCACAGCTTTTGATTGCCTTGATCCTATATCAATGCCTATCGTGCTGTCGGGCGTTAATGACTTGGCGCGAATCGGCGGAATGATGTCGGCAATATTTAAATTCAAAGTCTCCATGGCAGCCTCCAAACTCGAAAAGTACGAAACAGAACATAGCGTTTCTTTTTGTACTGTTATGGTAACACATGGGAAACCCTATGTCAAGAAAAAACACATATTAATAATATGTGTTTTGTATAATATAAAAAGGCTTCGGCTGTTCCAAGGCAACCGAAGCCAAAAATTATTTTATTTTGATACAGCCAATGGCAATATAAACAGCTCAATCAGCTTTTTACCCATCACATAATAATGCTCCGGGTCGCCAATAGAATATCCAAGCCAGCAGGAAAGAACGATTTGAGAAATTGCAACCGTATCCATGCTTGAATCAAAAAAACCTGCTTCAATGCCTTTCTTGAAGTAGTCCTCGATAATGCATTGTGTAAAATAGTATGTTTTTTCCAAAATTTGCCTAATTATTTCGTTAGCGCTAGCGTAGTAAATAACATTTTTTAACATCAAATTATTGTAAGGCTGCGTGGAAAAATGAACGCCGTATGCAAGTATTTTTTCAATGGAGAGAGTCGGGTCAAACGGCTCTCTTTGCAATTCTTCTCTGAAAATTTTGCGGTTATCAGTTTCTATCAGCAGGCTCTCCGCGAGCAATTCTTCTTTTGTTTTAAAATACCGGTAAACCGAGCTCCTTTTTAAACCTGCCGCTTTTGCGATCGTATTCAGATCAATCTCATGGAATGC
This sequence comes from Clostridiales bacterium, assembly GCA_031289625.1. Taxonomy (GTDB): domain Bacteria; phylum Bacillota; class Clostridia; order Lachnospirales; family WQUN01; genus JAITPB01. Next base: position 3,820 of record JAITPB010000114.1, read on the forward strand.
GTTTTCAGAAAATGCGATAGATGCTTTTTGAATGATAGCCCTTCGAGTGGTCAGTAAGTCGACGTTACTAACGTCTACGTCGCGAGCCAACTGCTCAATGATATCAGCAGAGGACGTATAATAGCGGTAAAATGTAGTTTTACTGATTTTGCATGTACGAACAATTTTCGATACAGTTAATGATTTGACACCGTCGGATTCAACGATTCTTCTGGCACTATCAAAAATTTTTTGACGAACCTGCGGATTTTCATGAAATTTCCGAGATGCTTCTTCCGTTGACACAATGTATAATCCCCTATCTCTTATTTTAAAGCCAATGAGCTCATTTAAAAAGCCATGTATCGGAAAATTTTCCCGGACATGGCTTTTTATTTTCTTTATTTTTTCATTCTGTGATTATTTTGGCTCCATGGCTTTGAGCTTTTCCATTTCTATTTTGATCTTCTCTGTTTCGCTTCTGCGCCGGAAGTCTTTTGACCTCGATTTTACAAATGCGCAGACATGAATGACGTAAGGCGTACTCCAGCCGCCCAACAGAAAGCAAAAAAACAAGTCAGTATCATATCCACCACCAACAGCGCTCCAAAATAAAACCAGCACAATAAATCCAGGAATGAGTCCGCAGGAATGGAAGATAAACCATTTTCGTTGGCGGACGCGCTTTTCCGCCAGCGCGTACAGCCAGCGCTCGTCCCAGGAAGAGGCCGGCGCTGCCTCGCTAGCTATTTCCATTTCTATCACAGGCTCCGCTTCCACCCACTCCCGGTCTTCCACGGTTGGGGAGAGCCGAATCGCCGTTTGCATCTCGTCCGCCCAGATGGCCCGCTGCTTGTGCACAAGCTGCCGTGCGCGCCGCGGATAGGTCTTGCCGATCTTGACATTGTTCTCGTCGTTGACGATCACCCTGTCGTCCATATTTTCACTCCAATGACAAAAATGCGCCGCACGCCCGCTGTTTTTATACAAAAGCCATCCCGGCCTTTATATTTGAGGTGCCCCCCTCCCATCCGGCAATATAATATACGTTTGTCCCCCAAAAAAGTTTAAGCCATTTAAGCCATTGGATCACGGCGCCGTCACGACGGCTCTGAGAATGTCGCGAATTTCTTTCAGCGCCGAAGCCACGCCGGCGGATGCCAGCTTGTAGGTCAGACAGGGGCTAGGCGCTTGGGCAAACAATAAATTTTTCCGGCGCTTTTCCACTTCTTTCATGAGGCGGAGCGGATCCACATTCGCGTCGCCCTTGAATGTAACGATAATGCCGTGGGGCTTTTGAACGATGCTGAGCACGCCGGCTTTGTGCGCGTCGGCTTTCAGCAGGGCGATGGTCAGCAGATTGGCGGCGCTTTTGGGGATGTCGCCATAGCGATCTTCAATTTCTTCCTGCACGTCGTAATAATCCTGCTGTCCGCTGATAAGGGAAATTTTTTTATAAATCTCCAGCTTTTGTTCTTCATCCTGAATAAAATTGGAGGGAATGAAAGCGTTGATGGTGATGTCAATAAACGTTTCAAACTCTTCGGCAGGCTGGTCGCCCCGGATTTGCGACACGGCTTCCGAAAGCAGCTTGCAGTACATGTCATAGCCTATCGCGTCCATATGCCCATGCTGTTCCGAGCCCAGGAGATTGCCCGCGCCGCGGATCTCCAAATCGCGCATGGCGATCTTAAACCCCGATCCAAATTCCGTAAACTCCCGGATAGTTTGCAGGCGTTTTTCCGCGTCTTCCCGCAGCACTTTGTCCTTGCGGTACATGAGATACGCATAAGCCAGCCGGTTCGAGCGCCCCACGCGGCCCCGCAGCTGATAAAGCTGGCTCAGGCCCATGCAGTCCGCGCTCTGTATGATGATCGTATTGACATTGGGAATGTCCAGCCCGGTTTCAATGATGGTGGTGCAGACCAGCACTTGAACCGCGCCCTCAATGAAATCCAGCATGATGTTTTCCAATTCCCGCTCGGACATTTGGCCGTGGGCATAAGCGACTTTCGCGTCCGGCGCCAGCGCGGCCACCCGGCTGGCTTCTTCCGCGATGTTCTGAACCCGGTTGTGCAGATAATACACCTGGCCGCCCCGCGCCAATTCGCGGCTGATCGCGTCCCGCACAAACTCCGCGTTGTATTCCATCACATAGGTCTGCACCGGACGGCGTTCCTGCGGCGGTTCCTCCAACATGCTCATATCCCGGATGCCCGTCAGGCTCATGTGCAGCGTGCGGGGGATCGGCGTGGCGGTCAATGTCAGTACGTTCACGTTTTCCCGCAGTGATTTGAGCTTTTCTTTATGCCCCACGCCGAAACGCTGCTCTTCGTCCACAATGACCAGGCCGAGATTGTGAAATTTCATATCCGCGGATAAAATCCTGTGCGTGCCGATCACAATATCGCAAAGCCCGTCGCGCAGACGCGCGATGGTAAGCCGCTGTTCTTTCGCCGTGCGGAAACGGGAGAGCATTTCTACGTTGATGGGAAAATCGCGCATCCTCTGCCGGAATGTATTGTAATGCTGCTGCGCGAGGATGGTCGTAGGCACCAAATACGCCACCTGCTTGCCGTCCTGCGCGGCTTTGAAGGCGGCGCGGATGGCGACCTCCGTCTTGCCATAGCCGACGTCGCCGCAGATCAGGCGATCCATGACTTTCCCGGTTTCCATGTCGCACTTCACATCTTCGATGGCCCGCAGTTGATCCTCCGTCTCCTCAAATGGAAACATTTCCTCAAATTCTTTCTGCCAGACTGTGTCTTTGGCGAATACAAAGCCTTTGCTGGACTGACGCTTGGCATACAGATCGACCAGTTCCTGCGCTAGGATCGCCACGGCTTTCCGGGCGCGCGATTTGGATTTTGTCCATTCCGAGCCGCCCAGTTTGTTCAGTCTGGCGTGAACGCCCTCGCCGCCGATATATTTTTGGATCATGTCCATCTGGCTGGTCTGCACATAGAGATGGCCGCCGTCCGCGTAGGCCAGCTTGAGATAATCGCGGCTCACGCCGTCGATGGTGATCTGCTCTATGCCTTCGTAAATCCCGATGCCGTGATTGTCATGCACCACATAATCGCCCACGCGCAAGTCCGTGAAACTTTCAATCTTGGAGGCTTTCTGGCGCGTGCGGCTTTTTTTCTTTTTTTCTTCCGCGGTTTTTAAAACACTGACGATAGCGGCTTTGATCAGGGGATATTCAAAACCCGACCGCAAAGCGCCCCGCGCGATGGTCACGGTGGCCTTTTCCAGCGGCGCGCCTTCGAGATCCTCAAAATACCGCGCCGTGTACCCCATGCCCACAATTTCTTCCGCCAATTTTTGACCCTGGTATTTGGAATCTGTCAAAAGCAATATGCGGTACTGCTCTTTACGCCAAAACGCCAGATCTTCCGCCAGGCTGACGTATTGGAAAGACGGCGTAGATTTAACGGTAAACCCGGCGATGTCCCGGAGCCGGAAATCTTTGACAGTCTGCGTCACAGAAGACAGAAGCACTGTGTCGAAGGCGTTGGCGCGCGTCAAAATCCGCGCGTACGAAAAAACCATATCCGTTTGAGAAGGGAGCATGATGCCCTTTAGGATACGGTTCTGTATGCTCTCCGTAAATTCCGCCAGCACAGTCTCAACATGCTGGCCGGCGCGCGCCGGCTCGTCAAAAAACAGCAGCGTGTTTTGGGGCAGGTAATCAAAGAGGTTTACGTCCTCCGGATAAAAATATTGGATATACTCATCCACGCCCGGGAAACTCAGTTCTGATCGCAATTTTTCCAGCAAGCCTTCCATGTGGCGGCGCAAATGGCCCGCCTCTTCGGAAAGGCCGTTTTTTTCCGCCCGCGCGCACGCGGTTTCGCATTCGGAGGCGATGGCGTGCACGGCCCGCTCCAATGTTTCCCCGTCGTAAACCAATTCCCGCATGGGATAAATTTGCGCCGAGGCGATAGACTCCACAGAGCGCTGCGAATACGTATCCAGCAGGCGGATGGAATCCACTTCGTCGCCGTAAAAATCAATGCGCAGCGCGTTTTCATAAATCGTTGTGTATACATCTAAAATGCCGCCGCGCACAGCGAAATGCCCCGGCGCTTCCACAAGGCTCACACGCTCATAGCCCATATACACAAGACGTTTGCTCAATTCTTCAATCGAAAATACATCGCCGGACGCCAGCGATAGAATATGAGCGCGAAAAATATCCGGCGGCGTCAAACGATCCAGGAGCGCCTCCGACGAGAGAATGACGCAGGCGTTCTTCCCTTCAAAGAGCGATTGCATGACCGCGAAGCGCTGCTTGATGATATCCGCGCTTTTGACGTCCGCGGCATAAAAAATAATGTCTTTGCTGGGATAAAGTTTTACATCGTCACGCAAGAAACGGCGCATATCCGCTTCCATTTCCCGGGCTTTGAGTTCGGAATGCGTGACGATCACAGCGGGCCGCGCCGCGGAAAGCGAAGCCTGGAGCAGCCCGGCACAGACATGGCATTTTTGCGAGTCAATGACGCCGGTGGCCAAAACAGGCGTCTTATGCTCCCGGACAGCGGCGGACAGCGTCTGGTAGCCTGGCAGTTCCAATAATAAATCAAATAAGCCGTTCGCGCTCATGTGGCTTCACCCCCTTGCGTCTTCAGCGTTTTGTTGTATTGATTCATAGCGGCGTCTGCACTGCCCCGCAAGATCATTTCCACAGCGCCGCCCGCGTCTGTGACGCCCTGAACCATGGCTTCCATTTCTGATTTGCCAAAGCGGCTCAGCACATAATCTTTCAAAACCCGGCCGGGGTTGGCGCCGATACCGATGCGCACACGGGTAAAAACATGCGTTTCCAGGTGATACAGGATATTTTTCATTCCGTTATGGCCGCCGGCGCTTCCCTGCTTGCGTACCCGGATGTCTCCCAGCGGAAGGCTGATATCATCATAAATAACGATAAGATCTTCCGGCGTCAGTTTGAAATAGGCCAGCAAATCACGAACCGCTTCGCCGCTGAGGTTCATATAGGTCTGCGGCTTCGCCAGGATCACTTTTTGCGCGGCAATGAAGCCCTCGCCGAAATGACTGCGCAGCTTTGCTTTGTTCAGGCTGATGTCATGATCGTAAGCCAGCTTATTCACCGCTTCAAAGCCAATGTTGTGCCTGGTTCCTTTGTATTCCCTCTCGGGATTGCCCAGGCCTGCGATGAGAAACATCCGCGCACCTCTTTTGATTCTTGATTCAAACAGCGATTTTATTCAAACAGTATTTTGATTCAAACAGCAATTATTCAAACAACAATTATTCAAACAGCGATGATATGGAAATGCCGTCATGAATGCGGTTGATCGCGTCCGCAAAAATGGTGGCGACAGGCAGCACTTTAATTTTAGGCGATTGATGTTCGCAGGAAAGTGGGATTGTGTCCAGCAGCAGCAACTCATCGATCGAGGATTCCTCTATGTGCTGGATCGCGGGGCCGGACAGCACGCCATGTGTGCAGCAGGCCGATATTTCCAGGGCGCCTCTTTCTTTCAAAGCGTTCGCGGCGCCTGCGATGGAACCGCCTGTGTCCACCATGTCATCCACCAAAATCGCGTTTCGATTCTCAATCGGGCCGATGACATTCATGACTTCGGATATGTTGGCCTTGGGGCGGCGTTTGTCCACAATGGCAAGAGGCGCGTTCAGCCGATTCGCCAGCTTGCGGGCCCGGGCGACGCTGCCCAAATCCGGCGACACCACAGTCACATTCTCAAAATCTGTGTATTTATTTTCATAATATTGGGCAAACAGCGGGTTACCACGCAAGTGATCGAAGGGGATATTGAAGAAGCCTTGAATCTGCTCGGAATGCAAATCCATGCTCAAGATGCGGTCCGCGCCCGCCGCGGCGATCAAATCCGCCACCAGCTTCGCGGTGATGGGTTCGCGGGATCGCGCTTTTCTGTCCTGACGGGCATAGCCAAAATAAGGCACTACCGCGGTGATGCGGCCGGCCGAGGCGCGGCGAAGAGCGTCGGTCATGATCAAAAGTTCCATGAGGTGGTCGTTGACAGGGGGGCAAGTGGGCTGAACGATGAACACATCCGCGCCGCGCACGGTCTCGTCAACCTTCATGCTGATTTCCCCGTCACAAAATCGTGACACAGCGGATAAGCCCAACAAAATTCCCAGCCGTTTGCTGATCTGTTTGGCCAGGCATGGATGCGCGTTGCAGGTAAAGATTTTGATGTCACCGGGATATGTATTCAAATGAAAATCCTCCTTGCTAAACTTTGCGCGTTCTGGACACGGCTAATATCTATTTTAACAAATCCCCAAAAAACTGCAAGGACGAATTTGAAAACTATTTTGGAAACTGTGCTGAGGGCATAAAAATTTTATGCCCTCAGCGGCAAAAAAAGGGCATCAACTCCACAGATTTTGTAGAGATGATACCTTTTGACATTGTTCATTCCCCTGCTAATTCCTCATCCAAGGCGCGCATTTTTTCATCCGTAACCGCGCCGCGATCCTCAAC
>JAITPB010000143.1 GCA_031289625.1 Clostridiales bacterium
GCTCTTTAAAGGCACGGAAAACCGAACGGCAAAAGAGATCGCGGACGATATAGACGAAGTGGGCGGGCAAATCAACGCCTACACAACCAAAGAGTTCACCTGCTATTACACCCGAACGCTGGACACACACTTTGATGTGGCTCTGGACGTATTGGCGGATATGTTTTTCCGCTCCAAATTCGACGACCTGGACATCAAAAAAGAACGGAATGTCATTCTGGAAGAAATCAATATGTATGAAGACACGCCGGAAGATCTGGTGCACGACCTGCTGCAATACACGGTCTGGCGGGATGATCCCCTCGGTTATTCGATATTAGGCACGCGCGAATCCATTGCGCGGTTTGATCACGCCTACTTTCGGAATTATTTTCGGGAAAACTATTATCCGGACAAAACCGTTCTCACTGTGGTGGGGCATTTTGACCCGGACGCCATCATCCGCAAGATAGAGCAGTATTTTAATGGATATCTCAACCCGGAGGAGGCGCCAGCGCCGTGCTGCCGGGTTGACGCTTTATACCACCCCTGCGTCGTCACGAAAAATAAGGAAATTGAACAGGTGCATTTATGCGTCGGCTTTCCCAGCATCGCGCTGGGCGACCAGCGCTCCTATGATTTGACTACGATGAACACGATTTTCGGCGGAGGCATGAGTTCGCGCCTCTTCCAAACCATCCGCGAAGAACACGGCCTGGCTTATTCAGTCTATTCCTATCCCGTCGGGTTTACGGATACAGGCATTTTTACCATTTACGCCGGCTTGAACCCCACACAGGCGGAAGACGTGCTGATCTTGATCTTTAATGAAATCCGCCAATTTTTCACGGATAAAATCACAGAAGCTCAATTGCGGAAAACCAAAGAGCAGATGAAAAGCAATTTTTTGCTGGGCATGGAATCCACAAACAGCCGCATGAGCGGGCTGGGACGCTCTCAAGTGTTGCTGGGGCGGACATTTACAGCCCGCCAAATCATTGAAAAGATCGACGCAGTCACGCTGGACAGCCTCTACACGCTGGCGGCGCATGTTTTGCAAACGGAGCAAGCGTCGCTGTCCGCGGTGGGAAACATCGGAGAAATGGATTTCGAGGAGATTATGAAACGTGTGCGGGTTTCATGAGCAATGCAAAAATCAAATCCTGCAGGCATGTGAACAGGCCAGGCGCAAAAACGTCCTGCGCGATATCGAAAGCTACAATGATGAAATGACTGTTTCGCAGGCGGCGCGCTTTTTTGAGCGGCAGGGTGTGGCGCTCACCAAAACGATGATTCAAAATTATATCCGCGTTGGCGTCCTGCCTCCGCCTAAGGATAAACGCCGCTACACGCAAGATCATCTGGCGCCCCTGGCCATAATAGAGGATCTGAAAGGCCAGTATTCGCTGGAGGAAATCAAAGCGGCTTTCGCGTTGATTTTTCATGGCGAGTCTGTAAACGCCAAAAAAATATACGCCGGCTATATGACTTTGTGTGAAACCGCTCTGGAAGAATTTATCCGCGAGCTGCCCGGCCTGCTGGAAAAAGCGCGCGGCGTGACCGGCGATTTGGAGTTGCGGGAAGAAGAACAGGAACGGTTTTTTTACGGTGTGACCATCCTGACGCTGATGGCGCAAAGCGCGGCTTTAAAACAGATAACGCGGCGTTTGATGGAAACGATGGATGATTCACGGTTATAGGGGAATATGAAAACCCTCCCGCATAAATTTATGCAGGAGGGATTTTGAGTTTCTGGCGATGAACGTAAATTCCGCTAGAGTACGGATCATCCGCCCTGCCCCAAAAATTCTAAAAAAAATTTTGCAAAAAGGATTGACAGAACGCTCGCGGCGTGGTATAAATAAATCAGTTGTTAGCACTCTTTAAAGACGAGTGCTAACAAAAATTTATCCAACAGGAGATGTGTGATATGCCAGGATTAGTTCTATTCAACAGACGCGGCAGAGACTTTATGAGCAGTGGCTTCGATGATTTTTACAATCTGCTGGACAATTTTTTCATCCCCCAGAGCCTTGACCAGGGCACATTTAAACTGGATGTTCAGGACACGGAGACAGAGTATATCATTGAAGCCGATCTGCCCGGCATTCAAAAAGATGAGATCAGCCTGGACTTGAACGACGGACATTTGACCATTGCCGTGAAGCGCGAGGAGAACGTGGAGAACAACCAGAAGAATTACCTGCACCATGAACGCCGCGTTAGTTCCATGAGCCGCGCGATTTATTTGGCGGACGCCAATCCGGAAGACATCAAGGCCAAATTGAACAACGGTTTGCTAACCATCTCTGTGCAAAAACAGAGCAAGCAGATCGCCTCCACCAAAATTGATATTCAATCATAAATTTTCGGCGAAACACAAAAATCCCCAAGCGCTTGGGGATTTTTTACGCTTTGTCAACACGTTTATAAGTCAGATTTGTAATTCGATATTTCCGGAGGAAATACTCACGCTGGCTTTCAAAATAGTCTGGAAAAAATCCAGCGGTACAAAAGTGATGCCGTCTTTCAAAACGGGCGCTGTCCCAAGCGGCTTTGGCGCCATACGGTTCATGGCATAGGCATCTTTGTCCAGCGAAAAGAAAGCGCTCTGTCCAACCTGGATGGTCTGGGTATCTGGAAACCATTCGACCGTAAGCCCCATCGCCTCGGCGGCAGCCCGCACCGGCAGCATGATAACGCCCACTTCGTTGAGGTAAGGTTTCGGCGCTTCGATTGTTTTTCCATTGGCGACAATGTTCATGCCCTGCGCGTCTTGCGCGAGCATTTTTTGATCCTCTTCCGTCAGGGTGTAAAGGGGCGGGAGAGCCGTGATGGATTCACTCCCCAAGCTGGCTTTTTCTTCGTCTGTCAGCGTGTAAATCGGCGTCGCGGGTTTTTCAAACAGCGCTATTATTTTATCCGGCGTCGTAACGCCCGGAAGGCTGAGCGTGGCGATGCCGTACAAAACCGCCAGCCTTCGGCCGGTCAGTTCCCCGTCAAATTTTGCCCCGTCCGCCAAAAAGATTTGTGTATCGGGGGAAATATTGAGTTTAAGAGCGCCGTCTTCACTGATTAAATCTGTATTGAAAATATCAACCTTGACGCTTTTGTCTTCTGGGAGGCCAACGGCGATAACGTCCGCGTGGGGCCGCGGCGGATAAATCGTGAGCATTGATGTTTTGGCGTCGTAAAAGCCGGTCAGGCTGGCGCCTGCTTCCGCTTTAACGTCCGTGAGGCGTACAGTGCTGCCGTCCACTTGAAAAGCGACTTGCGCGCCTTCCTTGTTTTCCACGAGAATGGTTGTGGCATCCTGGCCGGGAGGCTCACTGACCTCTTTTATCGTTCCCATGAAAGAAAGATAATTCGGCGCGGGGGCGGGGAAGATACTTTGCGCGTGCATGGGCACGGCGGCGATTGCGCCAGCGATTGTTGCGGCGATTGCCATGGCGATTGCCATGGCGATTGCGGATATCGCTGATTTGCGTTTCATAACGTTTCACTCCTTAATTTTGGCGGGCGGCATTTTGCCGCCCCCATACTCGCGTGTATCATTTTAAGATATAAGACGTCTAAAAAAATATTTTGTTCCAAAGGCAATAAAATTATTCTTGATGTAAATCCAAAAACCAAAATCAGATCAGTTTGACGCTCAGCCGGGACAAACGCGCGAATGTTTCACGGCCAGACATCTCCTAATCCATAGTGTAGAAAAATTATAACATATTTTGCTAATCCGCGCACATTTTTTTTACGAAACGCGGTTTTTTTGTCGCCCCCTATGTCGCTCCATTTGCTCTTGCAAACTTTCCCAAAAATGCTATAATGCTTATGGATTTGTCAAATGCTGTCTGCTGTGGCGATGTTATGGAAAGCTCGTCAACATACAAAGGAGGTGGCGCGCCTATGAGCTGATCAAAGCCAGCCAGCGTACATAAACTTGTGCACTGTTTTCGTAAAACGCAAATGAATAGGAGGCTTAAATGAAAAAAAAGCTGATCAGTTTTATCTTGACTTTTATCATGAGCATTTCCGGTTTTATTCCCGCGCTTTCAGTGAATGCGGCGGATGCAGCGGATGCGGACGCTTTGCTGCTGAATGTCTCCGGACAACTGAATTGGGAAGTCCAGTTTCAGCCTGATGAATTGGAGGCTGCCAAGGATTGGATAAAGACGTCAAAAGAAGTCGGCGAAGAGTGGATTCAAAAAGAATTGGCCCGAACAACGGATACATACAAAATCGATTTGCTGCAAACAGGGCTCGCTGAATCCGCGTCTCTCGACACAGACTCGTTTTTCAGCGTTCAGCCAGACGGCGCCGCCGATATGGACGTCTCTTTAGCGAATTTCACGCTGACATGGGACAACGGCGTTTCTGTCGTAACGGATGAGAACGGTTATTATACGCTGGAAAATGTATCCGCCGGGGCGCATACAGTCAAAATAACCCAGGACGATTTTATTCTGTCTGAAGAAACTGTTACGATTCAAAGTGATCAAGACATTCAAGCTGCGCCTGGCCAGGCGGACGAGCAGCAAATGAACGGCGGATCCGCGATCACAGCGGATATTACCATCAGCCGTACTTCGGCGGATCTATCGGCCTCGATTGAGGATATGGCGGCATCCATGGCGGATAGCGCGCTTCAATCCGCTTTGCCGGACAACGCGCCGGCAATCGCGCCGCAGAGTTATAGAATAGGCGAATTTGTCGGGCGGCTGGCGGTATTTTCAAATGGAGTGATCAAAGGCACAGGCGACGGCAGCGCCGCGGTAAATTTTGACAGCAAAGGCGTCACCTATGTCAACGACGACCCGGAGGATCTCCGCGTGACCTGCCAGCGCAATAACATGACGCTGGAAGACAGCGCCATGTTTCCTCTGAACGGGTCGGACTGCTCGATCTCGATTGGATTGGGCGCGCTGGCCAATCATGACAAATCATTGTACCGTGTGTACTATAACAGCCTCTACTGCTGGTATGAAGCCAACCCTGGCCCAGTACAGCAGCGGTATTGCAACAATGATGATTATGTTTGGATTTACGCGGAGGATGGCGATAAAACAGATGCCAGCGGCCGAAAATACAAACAGGGCGCGTCTAAAAACGGCCATATCAATTGTTCTTGGTTTAACGGCATCGGCCATACGGAAAACATGCACCTGGAAACGCCGCTCTTTCTGACCGTCTCTGACGACACCTGGAACCCGAGCTATCAGAGTCAGGACAGCCAGGCGATTCAGGTGGAGACCAATTATAATTATTGGAAGGTGATCAGTTCTGACTCATCATGGCTGCGGCCCGACGAGTTTCGCGTTGAATATGACGAGCAGAATTATCGGTCGCTGGTTTTGTCGGTGGATGAAAATAGCAGTGCAAGCCCGCGTACTGGGATCATCACTGTCTTTACCGGCGGCGGAACAGAAAATTTCGATCCGGACGAAGCTGATCCCAATTGCGTCAAAACCATCACCGTCACACAGCCAGGCAGCGGCCTGGGTGTCGATGTCGATCCCAAATTCTGGGATGCGGACTACCAAGCGCAAAGCAAAGAGTTCACCGTAACGACAAGCTATGACCATTGGTTCGCGGAGAGTTCGGACACAAGCTGGCTGACGGTTTCCCCCAGCGAATATCACCAAGGGGATCCCATTCCCATTGATACATTAACGCTGCATATATTACAGAACAACGGCAGCACAGAACGCAAAGCCGTCGTATATGTAAGAACCG
>JAITPB010000162.1 GCA_031289625.1 Clostridiales bacterium
ATAGAGACTTCTACGCCTAAAATATGGCCTTATGATAAGCTTTTAGCAACACTGTGCATTGGGGGATTTAAAAAATATTAATTTTATGCCAATAAGCATTCAAGCGATGGTGATAAAAAAAGAAATGATTCAAAGCAATGGCTTAACCCAGGTGGAGGGGGCCGTTGGCCAGGATTCTTTTTTTTCTTACCAACTTTTAAAATGCGCCCATAAAATACTCCTGATGAATTTTCCAGTACATATTTACTATCGCTTGAGATCAAATTCTGTTGTGAATTCAATCAACCTTGGTTTTTTCGATAAACATCTGCTGCTGGATAAAGTTCAGATTGATTGGCTTCAGAAGACAGGGCTGCTGGATGATTACATGAAATTGCGATTCAATTATTTTTTTGAAAATTGGTTCCTCAAAAAACTCCAATTATCAAAACCGGAAGAATACGAACAGTGCGCTCAGGTGTGCGGTGAAATATTCCGGATATACGCGCCGTATTATGATGGGCAGAGCGACGCGATCAACGCGTTTATATCCGGACTGGATTCAAGCGCTTATTCCATGTCCTCAAATATTTCTGCTAAATGTATCACCAAATCATCATAGAAACTTACTTTAAACGCAGAAACCAGCGATTTGAGATCATCTTCCGGTAAAAATTCTTTTTCTTCTTCGGTTTTATAATAATACACTCTATCGAGTTTCAGTTTGCCGTCTTTTAAATGAAAAACTTGGACTGTTCTTTCCTCGGGGCTGACAATCCAATATTCTTTAACGCCAAAATTTTCATATAAATCTCTTTTATCATCAAAATCCCGTTTTGCTGTACTCGGCGATAAAACTTCAACGGCTAAATCCGGCGGGCCGTAAATTGATTTTCCTTTTCTTTTATTCTTATCACAAACAATAATAACGTCAGGAATAACAGTATTATCATCATCAAGATGAACGTCCGGCTCAATATATGATTTGCAAATTTTTTTTGCCAAAGATGTATCGAATATTTTCCATATCTTGGCGGATATCGTGATATGATTCAAGCTGGGACGCGCCATCATATAAATTTTACCGTTAATGAATTCATAGCTTCGCTTATCATTATCAATGGATTCGTTCATCTTCAACCCTCCTGGGAAATGAGTATATTTAAATCGGTCACGTTGATATGACGGCTGCGGCCGCACCGGATAAAAGCCTTTTGAATTGTTCTTGCATAAAATTCTCCTTTGTGGTAATCATATCGGCGTGAAAATTATAACACAAAATTCGGAAATTTTGCCCAGCCAAAAAAGTGAGGATTATGAAACTGATTTTGCAAATTGCAATTATGTCAATTTTTGTCTGTGATTTTTGTTTTTTCGTATATAGTTTCACAAAGGGTAAAAATCAGGTTATACGAAAATATCCGGGCAGGACTTTTCGCTTGCGCTGTCAAAATTGCGGCGCAGTCAAGGAAAGCCATGATGTGGAGGAATACATCCGCTTGCTGCGAAAACCGCGCGGCACAAGTTTCAACGCGACAGTTTCGTTCTGTTTGCCCTGTGCAAAATGCGGTCCAAAAGCCGCGCAAACATTGCTTGATTATCCGTGGAGAAAAGAAATAGCCGTATGGCTGGCCAAAGCCTTTGGCATTGTGATGTTCATCGGAATTTTTTGCGCGTTTGCTATGAGTATGGTGGATCAGTATTTGTGAAAACCGGCAAGCTGTCGGATCGATTAGAATGATCCAACGGCCTGCCGGTTCTTTTATTGCTATTGCTATCCCGCTATCCGCTCCAGGATTTTATTGCTGCGTTCAATAAACCTCGTCATCTGATCCGTGCCCAGCGGTTTGTGACTGAGCATCGCCAAGTCGTACAAATGCCAGCAGATCAGCTCCACGTCGGCCGCGCGGTCCTCCTGATCTTTCAGCGCCAGCAAAGTTTTCACCAGCGGGTTGGCGGTGTTGAGCGCCAGGATTTCTTCGTCCTCATACATGCCGGGCATATCCATGCCGCCGCCGAACATCTTGCTCATTTCTTTCATGCGCCGCGACTGCTCTGAAAGCAGCATGATCGCCGACACGGAATCGGATTTTAAATTTTCCGTCCGCACTTGCAGTTTTTCGTTGTCCAGCGCTTTCCGGAACAGGGCTTCCAGGGCCTCCTGCGCCTCTTTCTGCTCTTCTGTCGTTTCTTTCAGCGAATTGGAAATATCGGAGTCGATCCGGTTAAAGGTCAGGCCGCTTTCATACGTCTCCACATAGGACACAAAAGGATTGTCGAGGTTGGTGGTTAAAATCATCGCCTCCATGCCTTGATCCTTGAACATCTTGATGTACTGCGCCTGCAGCTGCTCATTGGTCACATAAAAAATGGTCTTATCCGTCTTTTCCGCATTGCGGCTGGTAAACTCCGCCAGCGTGACATAATCTCCCGCAGTGGTCTTGTAGAGAATGGACTCTTTCACTTTATCATAAAAATCTCTCTCTTTGATCGCGCCGTACTTGATAAAGGGGCTGATGTCGTCCCAATACGCGTTATAATTATCGCGGTCTTTTTTGGAGAGTGAGTTGAGCTTATCCGCCACTTTTTTGGAAATGTAGCCGGACATTTTATTGACGGCCCCATCGTTTTGCAGAAAACTGCGGGAGACGTTCAGCGGCAGATCGGGGCAGTCAATGACGCCTTTGAGCAGCAGCAGAAATTCCGGAATGACCTCTTTGATGTTGTCCGCGATAAACACCTGATTGTTGTACAGCTTCACCTGGCCCTCGATGTACTCCAGCTCGTGCTTGAGCTTGGGAAAGAACAAAATCCCTTTCAGCCGGAACGGATAATCCATGTTCAGATGAATCCAAAACAGCGGATCGTTAAAGTCGGTAAATACTTTATGGTAGAATTTTTTGTATTCCTCGTCGGTACAGTCGCCAGCGGGCTTCAGCCAGAGCGGGTGGGTGTCGTTGATGGGCTTTGGCTCGTCTTCGGATTTTTCATCCATATCGATGATGCCGCCGTCCTTCTCATCTGTCTCATCTTTTTCGGATTTTTGGGGCGCTTCTTTTTTGGGCGTGTCCTTAAAAAAAATGTCCACCGGAATGAAACTGCAGTATTTGGTCAGCACGCTGCGCAGTTTGTATTCATCCAGAAATTCTTTCCCATCCTCGCCGATATATAAAGTAATGAGCGTGCCTCTTTCCGCGCGGTCACTGTCCGACAGCTCATACTCCACGCCGCCTTCGCAAACCCAGCGCGCGGCCTCCGCGCCTTCCGCGTAAGAAAGCGAATCGATCTGCGCCTTATCAGCCACCATAAAAACGGAATAGAAGCCTAGGCCAAAATGGCCGATGATTTCGCTGCTCGCGTCCATTTTGTCTTGATATTTGCTCAAAAAATCATTTGCGCCGGAAAACGCGATCCGCGTGATATACTCTTTGATTTCCTCCGCGGTCATACCAACGCCGTTGTCCTCGAACTGAATGATTTTGAGATCCTTATCCACCGACACATAAATCGCGTATCTTTCTTCTTTGGAGACATGCGGAGCTTCGCCGAGATCCACCAGCTTTTTTAGCTTGGTGATCGCGTCGGCGGCGTTGGAGATCATCTCCCGGACGAAAATATCGGCGTCCGAATAGAGCCATTTTTTAATAATGGGCAGGATGTTCTCACTGTGAATGGAGAGATTGCCCTTTTCCTGCATTGCCTTTCCTCCTCGCGTTTTGCGTTTTCTTTACCGGATATAGGATAATTTTTTTTGTCCCAAAAGTCAAGAGGAATTTAGCACTCATCTGGCCAGAGTGCTGATAGAATATAAAATGAAATGAAAAAAACACTGTGGCGAGCTTATTCGACACAGTGTTTTTGAAATCATTTATTTACGCGCATTGTGAATGATTCGTTACGAACTGCGCTGAATAAGCCCTGTCTATCTGCTGACGAAAATCTGCACCCAGTACGTGGCGGAACCGCTGTTGGCGTAACCGACGCCAAGCTCAGCAAACTTGGGGTTTAAGATGTTGGCTCGGTGCGCTGGGGAAGACATCCAGGCGGCCATAACGGCGCTGGCTGTCTTTTGGCCTTTGCCAATATTTTCACCTGACGTCTTATACAGAATCCCAAAAGAGCGCAGCATTTCAAAGGGGCTGCCGTAAATGGGCGACGTATGATCAAAATAATTTCTGCCGCTCATTTCTTCCGCTTTGATGTCCGCGACATTACTCACGTCCGAGGCCAAAGTCAGTGGCGCAACGCCCGTTTTGGAGCGCTCCTTATTCACCAGCTGCAAAATTTCCTGCGCTTTGGCGTTATCAATGCCTTGTGTGTTCAGGCCCGCGTAACGCCCCTGTATGATGTTGGAACGGATTTGAACAGTGCCGTCGCCCAGATCGCTTTTGGCCGCGCCAATGTCCGTGTTGTCATTTACTTTTGGATCTAAAGGCACGGCGATTTCATCACCGGGATAGATCAAGTCAGGATCTTCTAAATCAGGGTTGGCGTCGATTACGGCGTCCAGTTTAATTCCATATTTTTTGGAAATGATCCACAGCGTATCGCCGCTGTGTACGTTGTATGCGTCGATTTTGCCTTGCACTGGATTTGTTTTTAACAATGGCCGGGTTCTGCCGCCTGGGGTGGGTTCGCTGACGCCCTGGCCGCCGTCCGCGTTTTCGGCGTCGGAATCCACGCCCTGGATATTACCGATGATCGGAGTGGTGGGAGGCGCGTTGTAGCCGCCCGGCTGCGCGTTATAATTGTTATTCGGCGCGGCCTGGCGCGTGTTGTAATTGCCGCCTGGGGCAGCCTGCCGCGTGTTATAACCGTTATTCGGCGCGGCCTGGCGCGTGTTGCTGCCGTTATTCGGCGCGGCCTGGCGTGTGTTGCTGCCGTTATTCGGCGCGGCTGGCTGCGTGTTATAATTGTTATAGGGAGCAGTCTGCTGTGTATTATAATTGCTGCCGGGAGCAGTCTGCTGTGTATTATAATTGCTGCCGGGAGCGGTCTGCTGTGTATTATAATTGCTGCCGGGCGCGGTCTGCTGTGTATTATAATTGCTGCCGGGCACAGTCTGCTGGTTGTTGTTGTAACTGTTATAGGGAGCAGCCTGCTGCGTATTATAATTGCTGCCGGGCGCGGCTGGCTGTGTGTTATAATTGTTATTGTTGCCGGGCGCGGCCTGCTGCGCGTTAAAATTATTATTCGGCGCGTTGTTGTAACCGTTGCCTGGCGTACTTGGCTGCGTGTTATATCCGCTATAGGGCGTATTGACGCTCGGCGCCGTTTGCGAATTGTAGCCTCCCATTCCAGGCTGAGTGTTTGATCCGTTAGAAGGCGCGCCTAATCCATTGGACGGCGTGTTAATTTGCGCGGCCAGCGCCGGCGTACTGACAGTGAATGTCATTGCCGCGGCGGCCATCAAAAGCTGAATCTTTTTCATTTTTTCTCCTCACACTTTTTAGCTCAATGGAACCGCGATTTCATCACCGGGATAAATCAAGTCGGGATCCGGCAAATGGGGATTATAGCGAATGACGCAATCGAGACTCGTTTTGTACTTGCGGGAAATTTTCCAAAGCGTATCGCCCAACCGTACATAATATATATCGATTTCTCCAGGGACAGCCGCAGCTTTCAGCAATGGCCTAGTTCTGCCGGTGGCAGGATCTAGCACGTCTGGCAAAGAGCTGGACGTCCCGCCGGAAGCAGACGGTTTCGCGGTTCCGGGCGTAATGGGCGCGGGTTTCGTATCGGGCTTGGCCGTTCCGGGTGTGATGGGCGTGGGTTGCGTGTCAGGTTTCGTGGTTCCAGGCTTGCCGGGCGCGGGCTTCGTATCAGGCTTCGTGGTTCCGGGCTTGCCGGGCGCTGGCTTCGTGGTTCCAGG
>JAITPB010000178.1 GCA_031289625.1 Clostridiales bacterium
GATTCGTACGTGGGATATGCATCAAACTGCGGAATACGGCATTGCCGCGCATTGGAAATATAAAGAAGGCAAAGGCGGGCAAGCCGATCCCAGCAGCGAGGAAGCGAAACTTTCCTGGCTGCGCCAAATTTTGGAGTGGCAGAGAGATCTGTCTGACAACAGGGAATACTTGGAAGCGCTTCGCTTCGATTTAAACGTCTTTAAAGATCACGTCTACTGCTTCACCCCGAAAGGGGAAGTCATCAGTCTCATCAACGGTTCCACGCCAGTTGATTTCGCCTATGCCATTCATTCCGCCGTCGGCAATAAAATGATTGGCGCGCGCGTCAATGGCAAGATTGTCACCTTTGATTACGTGCTGGTTACCGGGGATCGGATTGAGGTGCTGACCAGCCAAAATTCCAAAGGCCCGAGCGCAGACTGGCTGCACATTGTCAAAACCAGCCAGGCCAAAAGTAAAATCAACCAATGGTTCAAAAAAGAAAACCGCGAGGAAAATATCGCCAAAGGCCGGGAACTCATCGAAAAAGAAGCCAGGCGTAAATATATGCGCTTGCCGGATCTTCTGAGCGCCGATCGCGTCAGGAGCGTCTTAAACCGCTTCAACTGCCTGGATTGGCATTCCCTCTGCGCCGCGGTGGGTCATGGCGGTGTGAAAGAAAGCCAAGTCATTTCGAAACTCTTTGAGGAATACCAAAAAGAACAAATCAAAAAACAGACGCCGGATTTGCCTGTAAAAGTGGATGAGCGCGATACAGTCATACGCGACAGAAAGAAAAAGAGCGGTATTGTGGTCAAAGGAGTGGGCGATATCGGCGTGCGTTTTTCCAAATGCTGCAGTCCGGTGCCCGGCGACGAAATCATCGGATTTGTCACGAGAGGGCGCGGCGTCTCCATACACCGGACGGATTGCGTCAATATATTAAACCTGGAGGAAATCGATCGCCAGAGATTGATCGAGACGGAGTGGCAGCTTCCGGAACGGGGCGTCGACGGCGTCCACTACCGGGCGGAGCTGCGCGTCATCGGCGACGACCACTTGGGGCTTCTCCGGGATGTTGCGCGCGCTATCGCGGAAGATAAGATACCGGTGAAAGGCGTCAGCGCCAAAACGAGCGGCTCGGCGGCGGTTTTTAACCTGAGCTTGGAAATCACGGGCCGGGATCAACTGATGCGGATCACCGATAAGCTGAAAAGATTGCCGGGCGTGCACGATATTGAGAGAGTGATTTCCTGAATGTACGCTATTTTGCAGGGACATTCCTGCGTGTATGATATACAGGCCATCACGCAGATTTTTTTCCCCAACGAAAAATTTACCCAAGTGAACGCCGTCCCCGATCAGGGCGTTACGGCCCTCAGCCGTCTGGAAAATGGCGAATGCCTGGGGCAGGTGTATGTGGACGGCGTTTTGCGGGAATCGCACAGCATGTTTACGGACGCGATCGGATTGGATCCGAAACCGAAACTGGATCCGAAAAATCCGCGCGCCGTCATTCCCGCCGCCGTCCCGGGCGGCGGCGATCATGATTATGATCATGATCATGAACTGCGCCGCAAGCTCATGATGAGCTTGTTCATTGCCTGTAAAGCCTATACAGGTCTGAAAACGCCCTGGGGCGCGCTGACTGGCGTCCGGCCTTCCAAAATGGCGCGTCTGATGCTGGCCCAAGGGTTCAGCCGCGCGCAAATGGTTCGGGCGCTCGAAAAAAATTATTGGACACATCCGGATAAAGTTCATTTGTCGATTGACGTAGCCCTGGCGGAGGAAAAAATATTGGCCAGGCAGCTTGCCGATGCTTTCAGCCTGTATATCGGCGTTCCTTTCTGTCCTACCCGTTGCCTTTACTGTTCTTTTGTTTCCTATCCATTCGAAAAAAACGCCGATCGGATTGACGCCTATTTGACTGTTTTAAAAAAAGAGCTGGCGGCTGTGGCTCGGTTCACCAGGGGCCGGCCCCTGCAGAGCCTGTATATCGGCGGAGGCACGCCCACCGCGCTTCCGGAAAAATATTTGGATGAATTGCTGGCTGCGGCCATAGAATATTTTGGCCGTCCGGTTTCAGAATTTTCAGTAGAGGCGGGACGGCCTGACACCATCACACGGGAGAAACTGCGCATTTTAAAATCTTATGCCGTCAGCCGGATTTCCATCAACCCGCAGTCGCTGCATGACGAAACGCTGGCGCGGATAGGGCGGCGCCATACCGCGGAAGATTGTTTGCGGGCTTTTACTTTGGCGCGGGACGAAGGCTTTGACGACATCAATATGGATGTGATTCTCGGACTGCCGGGGGAGACAAAAGATCACGCGGCGGAAACTTTGGCAGGCATCGGACGGCTCCGGCCCGAAAGCGTTACGGTACATACACTGACCATCAAGCGGGCCTCCCTTCTCCGGGAAACGCTGGCGTCTTATCCGCTGGCGGAGATGGACGCGCTGGAGGAAATGCTGTGCGACAGCCGGGAAAAATGCCGTGAGATGGGAATGGCTCCTTATTACATGTACCGTCAGAAAAACATGCTGGGCAACTTTGAGAATGTGGGCTACTGTCTGCCGGATCGGGAATCTTTTTACAACGTGGTGATTATGGAAGAGACGCAGGACATATGGGCCGTCGGCGCCGGGGCGGTGAGCAAACTGCTGGACAAAAGCGCCGATCGGATTACGAGAATTTTTAACGTAAAAAGCCTGGACGATTACATGGGCCGGATCGATGAAATGATCCGGCGGAAAGAGGAATTTTTATGCTGACCCAAACCCCGCGCGGTACGAAAGATATCTATGGCCGGCCTATGGCAGCCTGGCAAAGAATGGAGGAAACCCTCCGGAAAACCTGCGCGGACTTTGGCATGAGCGAGATACGGACGCCTGTATTTGAGCACACGGAATTGTTTTTGCGGGGCGTGGGGGAAAATACGGACATCGCGCAAAAAGAGATGTATACGTTTTTGGATAAAGGCGATCGGAGCTTGACTTTGCGGCCCGAAATAACGGCGGGTGTGGCGCGCGCTTTTGTCGAACACAAACTTTACGCGGAAACTTTGCCTATAAAGTTTTATTATATCGGCCCCAATTTTCGGTATGAGAAACCGGCGGCGGGCCGCTGGCGTCAATTTCACCAATTCGGCGCAGAAATTTTCGGATCTTTTCATCCGGCGGCGGAGGCCGAAATGATCTCTCTGGCGCGGGAAACGCTTCTCCGTCTGCGTTTACAGGGGTATGAATTGCATTTGAACAGCCTGGGCGGCCCCGTGTGCCGGGGCGCTTACAATGAGCGGCTCAAGGCGTTTTTAGCGGAACGTCTGCCGGAACTTTGCCCGGCATGTCAAACCCGCTTTCAAAAAAATCCGCTGCGGGTTTTGGACTGCAAAGAGAAAAAATGTCAGGCGCTGTTGGCGGACGCGCCAACGCCGCTGGCGTTTTTGGGCGCAGAATGTCAGGCGCATTTTGAGGAGCTGCAGGAGATTTTGACGGCAATGGACATTTCTTTCATGGTTGACCCGAAAGTCGTGAGAGGCTTGGATTATTACACGCGAACCGTTTTTGAGTTCATCGACACAGAGACGGAACTGACATTGTGCGGCGGCGGGCGTTACGACGGTTTGATCGAGGAATGCGGCGGCCCCCGCACAGGCGCCGCGGGGTTTGGTATGGGCCTGGAAAGGATTTTGCTGGCCTTGGAGCGGCGGAAAGACACGATGGAAGAAAGGCCGCTGACGCGCGTATATATCGGCGCTATCGGCAAGGCCGGTTTCTTGAAAGCGCAGGAGATAACGCTGGCCCTGCGGCGGGAAGGCGTCGCGGCTGAAACGGATACGCTGGGCCGCTATGGACGCAACGCAGTCAAAGCGCAAATGAAGTACGCGGATAAAATGGGCGTTCCGTATTCCCTTATTCTGGGGGATAATGAACTGGAGAGCGGCCGGGTGATTTTGAAAAATATGGAAACTGGAGAACAGAAAGAAATTGCCCTGCAGGCCCTAAAAGATTTTATTTGATCGGGACTGCGACTGATTGTTTCGAAGGGGGGAGTCCCTATCTACAAAGTGATCATAATCGATGATGAAAGCATTATTGTAGAGGGCCTGCGGAACGCGGTGGATTGGAAAAAATATGGCTGCGAGGTAGTGGCTTCCGCTTATGACGCCCAATCCGGGGCGCAGCGCATCCGTGAATGCGATCCGGATATTTTGTTTATCGATATCAGAATGCCGGACATGGACGGTTTGACGATGCTGGCCGGATTAAAATCCGCGTTTCCGCATATGCAAATTACGGTGCTGACGGGATACCGTGAATTTGAATATGCCAAGCAGGCCATCGGCCTGGGCGCCGCGCGCTATTTGCTGAAACCCTCCAAAATGTGTGAGATTGAGGAAGCTCTGGATGTAATGACACAGCGGCTCCAAGAGCGGTTTGCCGCGCCGCGGGAAAATCGCGCCGGCGATCCAGCTTCTGGCGATCCGGCTTCCGGCGGTTCAGATATGACCGAAAAAACCGAAGTGAACAGTTTTATCGTCAACACGGCGCTGAAATACCTCGAGACGCATTTTGCGGAAAAATTATCCCTCTCCGAAGTGGCTGAAAAAATTTACGTCAGCCAATGGTATTTGAGCAAGCTGCTGAACAAATACACAGAAAAAAATTTTTACGATCTGGTCAATCAGGTCAGAATCAAAAAAGCGAAACAGCTTTTAAAAGATCCGGCGCTGCGTATCGGAGAAATTTCTGAGATGGTCGGCTTTGTGGACGTATCCCATTTTTCCCGCATCTTCAAAAAAACAGAAAACATTTCCCCGAAAGATTATCGAAATTCGTTGAGCGGGCGCGAAGGAGAAACATAGAATATGCGGATTTACAGAGCGAAAGATTTCAGCGACATGAGCCGGAAAGCGGCGAATATTTTGTCCGCGCAGGTGATTTTAAACCCGCAGTGTATACTGGGCTTGGCTACGGGCGCAAGCCCCATCGGCGTCTATCAGCAGCTCATCGAATGGTATCAAAAAGGCGATATCGATTTCTCCGAAGTCAAAACCATGAATTTAGACGAGTACAGGGGGCTGGCCGCCGGAAATAAGCACAGTTACCGCTATTTTATGAATCAATATTTTTTTGGCGAGATCAACATTCATCCGGAAAACACCTATATGCCCAACGGCTTGGAGATGGACGCCGAAAAGGAATGCCGCCGCTACGAAGATTTAATTTACCGTTTGGGCGGCATTGATATGCAGCTTCTGGGGCTGGGGCATAACGGGCATATCGGTTTTAACGAGCCGGGCGCGGCTTTTGAGGCGGATACGCATGGCGTGGCCCTCAGCCCAAGCACGCGGGAAGCGAACAGGCGTTTTTTTGACGGCGAGGAAGCGCCGCGCGAGGCGTATACCATGGGCATTAAAACCATTATGCGGGCGCGGCGCATTGTGGTCATCGTATCGGGCGAGAGCAAAGCCGAAATTGTCCAAAAAGCTTTCTTGGGCCCCATTACGCCGGAAGTGCCCGGCTCTGTCCTGCAGCTTCACAACAATGTGACGCTGGTGGGGGACGAGGCCGCGCTGCGTTTGATCTGAATGAATTGGGAAAGGCGGAAGAAGGCGTGCGATATGGCTATTTTGACGACGAACACTGTGAGTATGTGATTGATAAAGTGAATACACCGGCCCCCTGGACAAACTACATCGGCGTCAACGATATGTGCGCGGTGCTGAGCCAGACGGCTGGCGGATATGTATTTTACCGAAACCCGCAAAACCATCGGATTACGCGTTTCCGTCCGAACGCGCCCATCGAAATGCCTGGGCATTTTGTATATCTGAGGGACGATGAAACAGGAGATTATTGGAGCGTTTCCTGGCAGCCCGTGGGCAAAGACTTGGAGAAAGCCAAGTACGTCTGCCGGCACGGGCTTTCTTATTCCAAATATTTGTGTGATTACGACGGGATCAGCGCCGTGCAGACGATCTTGATTCCGCCGGGCGATCCGGTGGAGCTTTGGGATGTCCGCGTCCAAAACGACAGTGGCCGCGAGAGAAAAATCAGCGTTTATTCTTATCTGGAATTTTCCAATCACCACATCGAAATGGATAATCAAAATTTTCAAATGAGCCTTTATGCCTCCGGGTCGCGTTATGAAAACGGCGTGATCGAATGCGATTTATTTTATGAGCCGGATGCCTTCCAATGGTTTGCGGGAAATTTTGAACCGGACGGATTTGATTGTCTGCGCGAATCCTTTTTGGGCGCGTATCACGACGAGCGCAATCCGATCGGCGTGCAAACGGGAAAATGCGCGGGCCGTTTTGAAAAGGGCGGCAACCATTGCGCGGCGCTGCAAAAAAAACTGGTGTTGGCGCCCGGCGAGGAACGCCGGTTGATTTTTATGCTTGGACAGGGCCGGGCGGAACAGGCGGCGCCGTTCCGTCAGAAATATACGCCGGAGCAGGTGGATCGGG
>JAITPB010000187.1 GCA_031289625.1 Clostridiales bacterium
GCCGCGGCTGTTTCAGGGCCGTAAACCAAAACATCCCAAAATGTATCAGCGTTAAAAACAAGCCTGACAGGCAGACTGCCCAGCCGAAAAGAGTCTGTGCGCTGTCCGGATTGGAGGCCAGCGTTTCCGCGATCCGGATGATCTGCCTCTGGAGGCCAGCCGGATCCGCCGTCATCAAAGCGGACGCCCGCGCGCCCGCGTGGAAACTCATGGCGAGTTCCACGAGAAAAGCCATGGCGCAGAGAGCGAGTATCCAGGAAAAGCGCGGTGGGAAGCGCTTCTGTTTCATATTTTCGCGGGAAATAAACGACTCGAACCGATAAGTACGCCCGCTGTCAAATAAATCCACTTCGTCACCGCTTCTCAACGGCTTCGCGCCTCCAGACGCGGATTCAAACAGCCAGGGGGGATTGTCTGGATCGTCCGCCATCAGTCTGGCTCTCGAAAAAATCAACCGGCCCTGAATCGGGCGGTTGCCCGGACGACTGCCCGGACGATCGTCCGGACGATCGTCCGATTTAGGGCCGGCTTCCAGGGGAAATACTGCGTCCGCGCCGTCCCGCGCCCCGACGGTGACGGTATTATCCGCCCAGTATATGGGCACATTGGCGTCGCGGCTGGTAAATTGCGCGACGATCACCGGCGCCATATTGTGTATGTACCAGGCGGCGGACAAAAAAATCATCCCCAAAAGCATAAGGCAGAAAAACAAACCGCCCGCCGGCGCGATAAAATCAATCAAAGCGCCCATTGCCGCCCGCCTCCGTTCCTAAATGGAATCTGTATTGTGATCTGTGTTGTCCATTTCCTCACTATACTGTTCAAACCACCGCCGTATCCTGTCCCGCAGCGGGCAGAGCAGCGGCCCAAAGGCCGACCTCATACTGCCGCGGTTTTCCGCCGCCTCTTGAATCAGCCGGATCAGCTCTTCGACAGAGCGGGGCCGCAGATTGACCGCCGGATGTAAAGCATTCGCAAGAACAGGCTGAAGCTTCAGCGGTATCCGATCTTTGTGAAATACGTTTGGGCCTTCGCCCTGGCAGAAATACAGCAGAAACGCCGCGATGGTAAAAACGCCGCGCTGTGCCGGCGTCAGGCCCAACTGATGATTGCCCAGCGGGCAGAGTTCCGCGGATATTTCTCCAGATATCCCGCCCGGAAAAACCAGCGAGGACGGAAACGGCATATAGGCCAGCCGGTGATCGGCTGGGCGGATGAAGAGCAAGGGCGGCGTCAGAAACACGCCGGAACGCGCCGTCAAAATTCCTCCCATTTGATATGTCAAAGACAGCTTATGCTTTTTGATCTCTTTCACATGGGCGGCGCAATACGTTGGAAAATGTGTGAACCCGTTGGGTACAAGGAAAAAAAAGCCTTGATCCCCATCTTTGGAAATTTTTTTGTATTTAAAATACAGCGCGTGATCCTCCCGAGCGTCCCACTTGATGAAGGCAGCCGTTTCCCCTTCCGGAAGGCGGGCGCGGCGCAGACGGAGCACGCACAAGGTCTGCCCGCTTTCCGTTTCCTCTTGCAGAGACAGCCTGAACAGCGGATCCGCGTTTAAAATGATCCCCAGCGGCTGATAAGCGGGCGCTTCGCCGCGCCAATCGGAATGGCTTTTATCCGATGGCTTTAAATCCGATGGCTTTAAATCAGATAGACTCAAATCAGCAAGACTCAAATTTATCCTCCCCCCTGTATCATAAACAGCCTGAGCCAGCTCAGGCCAGCCCGGCTCAGCCCGGCTCAATCTTCTTTCTGCAAAACAGGCTTGAAAATTTCCCGGCTTTCTTCCTCCTGCAAGTCCGCGATTTTCTGAACCGCCTGCTCGTAAAACAGCAATTGCGATTGAATATGATCCTTGCCGCGCCGATCCACTTTCTCATAACACCCGTCCGGCTGCTGGACACGCAACTTGATCGTATCCGACATGGTCATCTCCAAAATATCCATGAGCTGTGCTTTTAGCGCATGCGCCTCAATCGGGAAAGCGATTTCCACGCGGCGATCTAGGTTGCGCGGCATCCAGTCCGCGCTGGACAAAAATATTTTGGAGTTGCCGCCGTTCTCAAAATAATAGATCCGGCTGTGCTCCAAAAAACGATCCACAACGCTCATCACCGTAATATTATCGCTGACGCCCTGCACGCCGCTTTTCAAACAGCAGATGCCGCGGACAATGAGCTTGATCCGCACGCCCGCCATGGAAGCCCGGTACAGCGCCTGGATAAGCTCCACATCCACCAGCGAATTCATCTTGGCCAGGACGCAGGCGTCTTTGCCTTCCCGCGCGTTTTTGGCCTCATTGTCAATATAATGCAGAAAAACGCTGCGCAGGGAAATCGGCGCGACAGCCAGCTTGTTCCAGCCGGTCGTGATGGAGTAACCGGTCAGCACGTTGAACAGCTTGGAAACATCTTCCCCAAAGGTTTCCTTGCAGGTGAAAAAACCAATGTCCGTGTATATTTTGGCGGTGGAATCGTTATAGTTGCCCGTACTGAGATGGATGTAGCGCCGGATGCCGTCGTCCTCCTTGCGCACCACCAGGCAGATTTTGCAATGAATTTTCAGCCCGACCAGCCCATACACCACATGACAGCCGGATTTTTCCAATTTTTTCGCCCAGTTGATATTGTTCTCCTCGTCAAATCGCGCCTTGAGCTCCACCAGCACCGTTACTTGTTTACCGTTCTCCGCCGCCTGTATCAGCGCGCCGACAATGGAAGAGTTGCCGGAGACCCGGTATAACGTCTGTTTAATGGCCAGCACTTTCGGGTCGGACGCGGCGGCGCGGATGTAATCGGCCACACAGTCGAACGATTCATAGGGATGATGCACTAAAACATCTTTTTGGCGGATCACCCGAAAGATACTTTCCTGATGTAAAAAATCTACATTGGGCTGCGGCGGCAGGGGCTTGTTGCGGTACGCCTCAAAATCCGGCTGAAGGCTGAACCCCATCCAGACAGTCAAATCCAGCGGCCCGCCTATCTCATAAATTTCTTCCGGGTCGAGATCCAGCGCCTTCTGCAAAAAATCCCGGGAGGTTTTGAGCATACTTTTTTCGATTTCGAGCCGGACGGGATCGCCCCACCGTCTGCGGCGGATGGATTTCTCCATTTCGCCCAGCAGGTCTTCCGTCTCCTCTTCGTCAATCGAAACGTCGGAACTGCGCGTGACGCGAAACTGCGCCGCGCTCAGCACCTGATACCCTTCAAACAAATCCGCGATATACGCCATAATCAAATTTTCTAAAAAAATAAACTGCCGCTTCTCCGGATCGGAGGGCAGCTTCAGCAGACGCGATATCACGGTTGGAACCTGCATCACGGCAAAAAAATCCTCTGTCTTTTCCGCGTTGGCCAGTTCGACGATAAAATTGAGCGTCTTGTTGTTCAGCAGCGGAAAGGGACGGCTTCCGTCTATGGCCATGGGCGTCAAAATCGGATAGACTGTGCTCTTGAAATAGCGCACGGTCATGTCCCGCTGCTCCTGGTCCAAATCCTCATAGCCCAGAATGCATATCCCTTCTTTTTCCAGAGAAGGAAAAATAGACCGGTTGAGGCAGCTGTATTGTCTCTCCGCCATTTCATGCGCCTTCACGCTGACGGCGCGGAGCTGCTCCGCAGGCGTCATGCCCGTAGGTTCCCCTTTCGGATGGCTGTTTTCGCTCTGATCCCACAAATTGGCGACGCGCACCATAAAAAACTCGTCTAAGTTAGAGGCGGTGATCGCCAGAAATTTTAAACGTTCCATGAGCAAATTGGTTTTGTCCTGGGCTTCCTCCAGGACGCGCTCGTTAAATTCCAGCCAGGACAGTTCCCGGTTGAAATAATAATGCGGATTTTTTAAATGAATCACACAATCTTCTTCTTTCTGATCACCGCTTTAATGCCGAAAACTTCCTCAAAAAAGCGGCCTTTTTCTTTAAACGACCACTGCTCCAAATCGATATTTTTATCCGTCGTGATGGAGACAATGAGTTCGTCGTCCGTAATCTTGACGTCGATGTCATTAAACTTCTGTGTATGGCTGCGGTCCAGCGCGTCCGCCACCCGGAGGATCGCCGAGAGCTTCGACACCAGCACGCGGTTATATAAATCCAGCTTCCGATAATTTTCATCGCG
>JAITPB010000174.1 GCA_031289625.1 Clostridiales bacterium
GTTGAGTATCTATATAATATTCCCTGGGAATACAAAAATTATCAGGATCGGGAAAAGGGCCTGCTTCGCCGCGCGCTGGAAGGCGTCCTGCCAGAGGGAGTTCTATGGCGAAAAAAAAGCCCCTATCCCAAAACCCATCACCCGGAATACCTAAAATCCGTTTCCGCCATTCTCTCGGGCATCATCTCCGATCCGCGTTCGCCCCTGCTCGCCCTCGTTGAGAAAAAAAAGCTGGAAGCCCTGTTGACAGAGAATCAACTCACGCCATGGTATGGCCAGCTCATGACCACGCCGCAGACCATTGCTTATTTTATACAGTTCAATCATTGGCTCAAACATTATCAAGTAAAAATCGAAATTTAAGGATTTGCCCCCAAAATTTCTGCCAAATCCGCTTCCGGCGTCGTGATAGACTTGATTCCAAAGTTCTCTGCCAGGTAATGAAGCACGTTCGGCGAGATAAACGCAGGAAGCGACGGGCCAAGACGAATATTTTTTATGCCGAGATGCAGGAGCGACAGCAGGATACTGACCGCTTTCTGCTCATACCACGACAACACGAATGTCAGCGGCAGGTCGTTTACTCCGCAGTTGAACGCTTCCGCAAGCGCGAGCGCGACTTTGACCGCACTGTAAGAGTCGTTGCACTGCCCCATATCCAAGATTCGCGGAAGCCCCGCGATTGCGCCCAGGTTCAGGCCATTGAAGCGATACTTCCCGCAGGCCAGGGTCAGGATAATGGTGTCGCCCGGAGTCTGGTTCACAAAATCCGTAAAGTAGTTGCGTCCGGGTTTCGCGCCGTCGCAGCCGCCGACGAGGAAGAAATGTTTAATTGCGCCGGACTTCACCGCGCTGATAACCGTATCGGCAACCGACAGCACGGCATGATGACCGAAGCCGGTTGTGAATATCCCGTCGCCTTGCGGCTCTTTGTAGCCGCCGAGTTCCAATGCCTTGCGGATGACTGGCGTGAAGTCCTTATCCGCACCGATATGCTCAAGCCCTGGATAGCTTACCGCCGCCGTCGTGAATACACGGTCGGCATAGCTTGCTTTCGGCGGCATCAGGCAGTTTGTGGTGAACAGGAACGGGGCGGGAACACCTTCAAACTCCTTCTGCTGATTCTGCCAGGCTGTGCCGAAGCTGCCTTTCAAATGCGTGTATTTTTTCAGTCCTGGGTAGGCATGGGCAGGCAGCATCTCGCCGTGGGTGTAGACCTTCACGCCCCTGCCTTCAGTCTGTTCAAGCAGGAGTTTCAAATCACGCAGGTCGTGTCCGCTGACCACGATGAATGCGCCCGGCTCTATCTCGCGGCTGACGGCAACCGGCGCGGGATTGCCGAATGTTTCCGTGTTTGCTTTGTCCAGCAGTTCAAGAGCAGTCAGATTCACCTTGCCGCACTCCATCACGAGCGGCAGAAGTTCGTTCAGGCCGTAGCTGTCCTCACTGACAGCCGCGAGAGCTTTACGGATAAACGCAGTAATATCCGCAGCATCGTAACCGAGTACGAGCGAATGATACGCATACGCCGCTATACCGCGCACTCCAAGCAGAAGTAGCGTTTTCAAGCTGCGCGTGTCCTCGTCTGCATCGCGCACTTTGTACAAATTATAATAGGGCTGGCCGATTTTCGCGATTTGCTTTTCCAGCGCCGCGTCGTCGAAGCTGACATTGGTCAATGTGGAAAATAATGACTCCAAAAGAAGAGTATCCTCGAGTTCTATGCCATTTTTCGCGGCGGTGATTAACGCGCCCGTCAGTTCATCTTGCAGCCGAGCTGTGTTCGCGGACTTGCCGCAAACTCCGGCGTTGGTGCAGGCTTTGCCGCCCGCTGTCTGCTCGCATTGCATACAGAACATTTTATCCATAATTCATTCTCCTTTTCTGGTCAGAGCTTTGCCTTCTGAACAAATAATACTCAAATAAAAACAATAAATCGGTTGGATTTACAACGGAAATGGTAAATATGAAAAATTAACGGCTGTGAACCAGCCCTCTTGATAAACAGGCCGCAGTGGTTTAGACTGAGAGTAAGTCTAAGCCATTGCGGCTTTTTGAAGATGAGGCGCTTGCCGCTGTATTTAGTATATTTGAAAAAGAGCGTAAGCTGTATGGCCGCTATGATATAAGTGCTAAGGATTTACATTGAACATTTCCCGGACATGATTTATGATAGAATGTAGAGTTGTATTGTTTAGGGGGGGAATTATGAGGATCCATGAAACATTCGCGTTCTGGAAAAACCAGACGCACAGCCGTAAAGTTCCATTCATCATCGCGGGAGCGGCTGTTCTGATCACCATCGGCGCAATCACCTCTCTCATGGGGAGAAACGCGCTGGTCGAATCGGCAGGGGCAGGAGAGTTGGAGGCATCCGAGCCGTCCCCCTCTGTCTGGGAAACACCTGCGCCGCAGCAAAAAACGCTGGTTGTTGCGGACAAAAATTTAGAGGCCGCGCTGCGGCGCATGTTGAATCAGCCGTTAGGCGCGCTGTACGAAGAAGATTTATCGGCGCTGACGCGCCAAATCAATTTATCCTCCAGCCAAATTCACGACATCGCGCCGCTGACGGCCCTCACGCAAACCAACGAGTTGTTTTTAGCGGGCAATCAGATCCAGGACATTGCGCCACTCGCTTCTTTGCTGAACATCCAGAAGTTATATTTATTTGACAACCAAATACAGGACATTACCCCGCTGGGCGAATTGGTCAATACGACGGCGCTGAATTTGGATCGGAACGAAATCACCAATGTTTCCGCGCTGGCTTCGCTTACGCAATTGATTCACTTGAATTTGACCGGCAATCAAATCACGAACGTTGCGCCGCTGGCTTCGCTGACCAATTTGAAACTGCTGTCC
This sequence comes from Clostridiales bacterium, assembly GCA_031289625.1. GTDB lineage: Bacteria > Bacillota > Clostridia > Lachnospirales > WQUN01 > JAITPB01. Next base: position 2,863 of record JAITPB010000174.1, read on the forward strand.
CTGTCGGACAATTACATTACGGACGCCGCGCCGCTGTCCGCACTCACGGAACTGCGGCAGCTGTATTTATCCAATAACCGCATCCGCGACATTGAACCGCTAAAATCATTAACGAATTTGATCAGCCTGACGCTGGATGGAAACCATCTTACACAAGATCAAATCGATGAACTGGGGGAAGCGCTTCCAGTTTGCGATATTCTCTGGGTTTCTCCTGTGACGGAGGCGCCGTAACAGCGAAAGAAAAAGAATCAGAAGGGATGCTGCGTGGATACATATCTAGTCACTGGCGGCGCTGGCTTTATCGGATCAAACTATATTTTGTATGTTCTGGAAAAATACAGAGAACTTCGTATCGTCAATCTGGGGACTCGGAGAGGCTCAATACCGCAGCGGCGTAAAATTTTTAATCGTCAGCACTGGATACGCGGGCATTGGACACGGCGGTTTCATAAATTGTGAACAAATTATGAACAAATTATTTATTTCCAATAAGAGGTAAATATGATACACTCCTATGAAATACGGGGGGTGTTTAATATGAACAATGAAGAAGAAGAAAGAAAAGCCGAA
>JAITPB010000213.1 GCA_031289625.1 Clostridiales bacterium
AGCGACAGTCCGGCTATCACTGGCTTTTTACAATACTTTTGCAGAAATTGATCAATTGGTGAAAACTTTGTATGATTGGCGCTTGCGGTGAAAGCTGTATTCACCGCAAGCCTTAAAAATTGCAGCAAATCTTTAAACGCATCCTCCGCTGTGATATAATCAAAAAAGATTTAAATCAATTGGAAAAGGAGGGTGAGCATGTCTCGCTCGGAAATCCCAGCCGACAGGTTGAAATTCTTGAAGCTTCTGGCCGAAAAATATCCTTCCATTGACAGCGTCTGCACAGAGATAATCAACCTCCAGGCTATTTTAAATCTTCCCAAAGGAACTGAACATTTTATGAGCGATGTCCACGGCGAGTATGAAACCTTTAACCACATCCTGAACAACTGTTCAGGGGTTATCCGGCAAAAGGTGGATTTCGTTTTCAGCGGCCGGCTGACTGGGAAACAGCGCGCGGAACTCTGTACGCTGATTTATTATCCGGCCCTCAAACTGGAGCGCGTAAAAAACACGGTGGAGGATTTGGATGAATGGCGGCAGATTACTTTAGTACAGCTGATTGATTTGTGCAGGGCCATCGCCGGAAAATACACGCGTTCCAAAGTAAGAAAGGCGCTTCCAAAAGATTACAGCTATATCATCGACGAACTCTTACACACCGCGTACCGTGAATCCAGACAGGCGCAGTATTATCAGGAAATTATGAGAAGCATCATCGTATTAGACCGGGCGGATGATTTTATCAAGGAACTGTGCGCCTTGATCAAACGCCTGGCTGTGGATCACCTGCACATTGTGGGCGATATTTTTGACCGCGGCCCGCGGGCGGACAGGATTATAGACCAATTGCTCAAACATCACAGCGTAGATGTGCAATGGGGCAATCATGACATTTTATGGATGGGCGCCGCGGCAGGCAGTTATGTCTGCATCGCGCAGGCGCTGGCGAACTCGGCGGCGTTTGGCAACCTGCAAATCTTAGAGCAGGGTTATGGCATTAACTTGCGGGAGCTTGCGCTGTTCGCGAATAAGACCTATACGCGAAGCGCGTGTTTTGAACCTCGTGTTATGCCGGGCATAGATATGGACGAAAGTGACGTGGATCTCAACAGCAAAATATACAAAGCTTTGATCGTTATGCTGTTTAAGCTGGAAGGTCAGATTTACATAAGGCGGCCCGAATATGGCATGGAGAATAGACTGCTTCTGGATAAAATAAATTTGGACGAAAAAACCGTGCGTGTCGGCGATGCAACTTATCAGATGATGGATACCTGCCTGCCCACGCTAGATCCCAATGATCCTTACGCGCTCTCGCCGGAAGAAGAGAAACTGATGGCTGACCTGTGCGACTGTTTTCAGCAAAGCGACAAGCTGCAGCAGCATATCCGCTTTCTCTACACCAAAGGAAGCATGTACTTGATATTCAATAAGAACCTTTTATTTCACGGATGCCTTCCCATGGACGAAGATGGCGGTTTTACCGATGTGGAGCTTTGCGGCGTGAAAGCCTCCGGCCGGAAATTATTGGACAACTGCGACAATATAGCGAGAAAAGCTTATTTTGGATCCGGCGCGGAAAAAGAAGCCGCTGCCGACGCGATGTGGTATCTCTGGTGCGGCCGCTATTCGCCGCTGTTCGGACGCAGCGCCATGACGACATTTGAGCGGCGCTTTATTGAAGACAAAACCGCCCATACGGAAATCAAAAATCATTATTACACGCATGTGCAGTCTCAAGAGCAATGCGAAAGCATCCTGAGAGAATTTGGGCTGGAGAGCGAATTTTCGCACATCATAAACGGCCATGTGCCTGTACGCGCTTCTGATGGCGAAAGCCCGATTAAGGGCGGCGGAAAGCTGATCGTGATTGACGGCGGGTTCTGCCGATCTTATCAGCCGACGACAGGCATAGCGGGATATACGCTGATTTTTACTTCCCAGGCCATACGGCTGTCGGCGCATACGCCTTTCGAGTCTACATTGGAGGCGCTTGAAAAAAACTATGACATTCATTCCACTACTACGGTGTTTGAGACGCTGAAAGAAAGAATGCTGGTTAGGGACGCGGACAACGGCTTAAATATAGCGGCGCAGATTGAAGATTTGATGGCGCTTTTAACCGCTTACCGAAAGGGAGACATTCATCTTTGAAAGAGTTTGGATTTGACAAAAAAAATGCCGGCGGAACAAAACCGGCGGCGTTTTTTTGTGATTCAAATGAGATTTATGAACATTCGCAGTCTCTTTTATTGAGATTTTTTGGAATGTTGCCGCTGACGCCGGCAAGAAATTCTGGTCTTTGCGGAGGCGCGAAAATATCCAGCGGAAAATCAAGGCTGTCAAAAAATTCACATGGATTCATCGGCGAAATTTCTTCGCATTCATTGGGTACGCAGAAGCCTCTGGACTCGACGGTCAGGTTCACAATGCGGAAGACTTTAATGATGCTGAACAGACCTAGCGTCACAAGGACTTCATTGGGATGATGATCACTAAAATGCTTATCGTCCGGGCAATCATGATGATGCCTGCGGTGAAGTTCGGCTGTCAGCGCTACGGCTTTGGCTTCCACCATGACAAACGGTTCGGAGTCAAGAGTGGCGGATTCGCCGAGGGTCTTAAATAAATCGGTGGCTACGGCCAAATCGGATCCAATCGAGCCAAACAGCGTAATTTTCTTGTTGTGCAGGCTGTTGGCGCGGATGCAGCCAATCACCGAGCCGTCCGCTTCACGGAAGGTCAGCCGGTATTCGAAAACGTATTTTAAGTCGATATCCCAGAATCCGCTCTTAAAAGGATTGGGCTTTTTGTCAACAATGATAATTTTTCTAATCCGTAAATAATCAATGGTGACAGCAGCCGCGTTGCTGGGGGGGACAATGATGTCGCCCTCATGAATGTGATCATCGCCCATGCAGACATGCTCCGCCGCTCTGGCAGGGCCAATCATAGCGGGTGTAAGGCAGTCTTGCTGTCTGCAGCTGTCATACACTTTCAGGGCAATGATGCATTCTTCTCTCACTTTTTTGGTGGGACTCAGACATTCAGCACTTTGTATTTTATCGTCTTTGTGATGCATGGTAGAAGAATTCAGCTCAAAAGCTCCCATTGCTGCTTACCTCCTCATTTTTCTGTCTCTCTGATAACATAGTATGTACAACGGGTTTTTTGGTTACAGAAAACAAAAAAGCGCTGGAAGGGGCGCTGCGGCCATTATGGCAGCGCTTCTTCCAGCGTCTTTCCAATGTTTTCATAAATCACCAGATCCGCCTGGCTGTCCAGGGGCGTGCGTGTTCTATTGATCAAGGCCAGTCGATGTCCTGCATAGAAACGCAGAAGCCCGGCCGCCGGGTAGACGTTTAGCGAAGTGCCGCCGATAATCAGCGCGTCCGCGCTGGATATGGCCTGAACCGCCTGCCGCATTATGTCTTCATTCAAGCTTTCCTCATAAAGCACCACATCCGGTTTAATGACGCCGCCGCACACGCAGTGAGGCACGCCGCCGCTTTCCGTCACGGCCTCCACGCCGTAAGAGCGCCTGCAGACGAGGCAAGTATTGCGATGCACCGATCCGTGCAGCTCCAGTACATTCCGGCTGCCGGCTTTTTGGTGCAAGCCGTCGATGTTTTGCGTAATGAGCGCTTTCATCTTGCCACGCTTTTCCAGTTCGGCCAAAGCCAGATGCGCCCGGTTGGGGGCGGCGTTCAGATAGAGCATGTTAGCGCGGTAAAAAGAAAAAAATTCTTCCGTGTGCTGAACAAAAAAAGTATGGGACAGCATGGTTTCCGGCGGATAGGCGTATTGCTGACCGTAAAGGCCGTCCACACTGCGGAAGTCGGGTATGCCGCTTTCTGTGGAGACGCCCGCGCCGCCGAAGAACACAATAGAATCGCTGGATTGGATCAACTCTTTTAACGTGATATCTTTTTGCATGAGCGTTCTCCTTTGTTGGGTTAAACGATAATCAGGCAAACGTTTTCGGTAACATTTACATACACCATATTCATTCTCTCCTTGCAATATTTTTTTGTGTTTGGTTAAGAGGTTGCGATTAGAATCAGGCTGTGCTATACTTTTTGACATGGCGGGCATGGTTCCGCCCACAAAAGAATAAGGAGAAAAAATGTCTCAATCATTTGACGTGTTTATCAATTTTGACGGCGACTGCCGCGAAGCCGTAAATTTTTACGCCAAGGCGTTTCAATCGGAAATCTGCGAATTAATGACCTATAGCGACGCGCCGCCAGGGGTAGGCTACACCGCGCCGGAGGCGGATAAAGACAGAATCATGTACTGTTCCATGCCGATCTTCGGCAGCAACACCAGGATTGGGGAGTAGGTATTCACGGATTTTGATGACGCTTCAAATAGCAAATTCCGGGCCGGCGTCTTCTTCCGGCTCGAAAAAATAGTCGTACACTTTTTTCTTGTACCACGCGAAATCTGCCGCGCCGCGGTTGCGCTTGTCTGATAGCGCAATTGTAACAATGTCCCGCACACGGCCGGGCCGGTTGGATAAAACGACGATGCGGTCGGCCAGAAAAACCGCTTCCTCTATGTCATGCGTAACCATCAGCATAGTAGTCTTTTTTTCCTCGCGTATTTTGATGATCTCTTTTTGCATCTCGATTTTAGTCAGCGCGTCAAGCGCGCCGAACGGTTCGTCCAGCAGCAGCATTTCCGGGCCGGTTACCAGTGCGCGCGCGATGGCCGCGCGTTGGCTCATGCCGCCGCTCAGTTGCGCGGGATACGCTTTTTCAAAGCCTTCCAGCTTTACAAGCCTTAGGTATTCACTGGCCAGTTCCATTTTTTCGCGGCGCGTTTTGTCATCCAGTCCAATGGTAATGTTCTTTTCCAGTGTCAACCACGGCATGAGGCGGTGTTCCTGAAAAATCATGCCCCTTTCAGGCCCAGGCTTGGCGATCTCCCTGCCGTGGAGCGTAACGACGCCGTCCGCGTCGGGCGATTCCAGTCCGGCGATTATTTTAAGCAGAGTCGATTTTCCACAGCCGGAATGCCCCACAATCGCCACAAATTCCCCGTCAGAAACCGTAAGATTAATACCTTCCAGCACACTGAGCGGCTTCCCATCCACATAAAATGTTTTGTTCAAATTTTGCACAACCAATTCGTCGCCCATATTTTCGGCCGCCTCACTAACTCTTGTTTTTGTCCCAAGGCGTAACGACCCTGGAAATGAACGTCAAAATCCAGTCCATTAGCACACCTGTTATCGCGATTGCGAGCATACCGCTGAACACAATGGGAAATTGCATCAGCGCGCGCGCGTCGTTCAGCCGGAAGCCGATTCCGCTGGACGCGGCTATCATTTCAGCGCCCACGACCGCCATCCACGATATGCCAAGCCCCAGCTTCAGCCCCACAAATATATTGGGCAGCGCGCTCGGCAAATATATTTTAGTAAAAAGCTTCATTTTACTCAAGTTATACATCCGGCCCACTTCAATCAGTTTGGGATCGGTACGGCGAATGCCGCTCAACGTGTTTATCAATATCGGGAAATAGGCGGCCATAAAAATAACGGCCACTTTGCTTTCCTCCCCTATTCCGAACCACATAATAAGCAGCGGCACCCACGCCATCATCGGAATCTGCCTGATAGACGTAAATGTAAGCGTAAAAAAACGCTCGGCAATGCGGCTCATGCCCATAATAACGCCCAGCGATATGCCCACAACCGCCGCTAACGCATATCCTTTCAGGATGCGGATAAGACTGACGCGTATATCGTTTTTAAGCGTCCCGACGGTGATCTGTTTCCAAAACATTTCCATCACTTTACCGGGGCGCGGAAGCAGCAGCTCCGGTAAAATACTGTTGTGGGTAACATACACCCACAACAGTATTATCAGTACCGGCAAAATCAGCGAGAACCCCAGCCACAAGAGCTTATTTCTCACTATCATACTCCTTTTTCGCTGTGGTTACGACATAATCGTCTACCCATGTGTCGAAGTCGATCGAGCCGGTAATCAGTTCGTTATCGCGCAGGAAGGTTTCTATACTTTTAAGGGAGTCAATATACAGCTTGTCGAGATTAAGCGGGGTGGATATGTTCAAATCGTACTCCGCCGTGGCCAGCACGACTTCCAGCGGATACCCGCTTCTATCCGCCTGGAGCTTAAAGAATCGGTCCGGATCAGCTTGCGCCCAGTCTTTGGCTTTTAACAGCGCCTTTTGAATCGCTACGGCAACGTCCTTGTTTTCCTGATAAGCTTCTGTGCGGGCAATGAAAACAGATGGCTCGTAATAAGTGGCCCTGTCGGATGCAAAGCCGTTGTGCATCACCTTTGCGCTGCCGGTGTTCACAAGCTCGCCCTCCTGGCCAGACACAACAACCGTTGCGTCAATCGTACCCGACACGATACCGGCAATGCCCTCCGGCAAGGTGGAGTTGATCGGCTCTATATCATCGAAAGTAAGCCCCGCTTCATTTAATACGCGAATTACATACATGTGCGGGCTTGCGCCGCGTGTATAGGCTATTTTTTTGCCTTTGAGATCGGCCAGCGTCTCAATGCCCGCGCCTTCGCGCACGATAAACTTCCATGAGGAGCCCCATCCGGTAATACTTAAAAGCGTGTGTTCAATTCCGTTTGTTTTAGACAAATCAGCCGCCATGCCGGCGTACACTACGTAATCCAGTTCTTTGGCGACAAGCGCCTCATGTATCGCGGGGGCCGCGCCGACAAAACCGTTCAAACTGGCTTTATAGCCCAGCGCGTTCAAATATTCGTCCAGATAACCGTTTTCAGCCGCAACGCCGAGTATGTTCCCCGGCCAGTCGCCGCCAGCGGACGGGAACCCAATGCGGACTTCTTTCATCTCAGCCGGCGGCGCTTCCGACGTATTTTCCGTCGCGGCGCAAGCCGTCGCGGTAAACGCTAGGACTATCGTAAGGGTGAACGCGAAAAAATGTCTGACAATATGTTTTTTCATCTCAATTCCTCCTTATTTTGTCTCTATGCGCACAACGCAAAAGTCACCGGACGCATTTTCATCTTCTGCGGGATCGGACATGCCTACAAGCGATTTACGATTTGGGTTTATACCCTCGACTTGCGTTACCCTGCCGCCGCCTGCCGCCGCGCCCGCAATGCGGAATTCCGTAATATCCGGAGGGATCACATCGACTTCCTTCGGCCTTTCCGCCTGCGGTACCCATTCGTAAGGGACGCGATAGGCGCGGTAGATCATATTCATGCTAAACTTGCCGTTAAAAGTGTTATAGTAGGGGTTGATATATTCCCATACAATTTCGTGTTCGGGCGTTACCTCAATGAGACGCCCGTCGGATCCTTCCGTGATCAGCGTATTACCGTTGGGCAGACGCTGAGCGGACGAAATGTACGATGAATAAAATTTACTTGAATCGGTAAAGAGCATACTGCCCGCTTCAACGGGCGTGTACTGCCATGTGATTTTCAGCGTCAGCGGGTCGAACTGTAGTACGCGTGAATAGTCGCGCACCGCATTGTTGTGTCCGTCGGGCGAAGCGGGGTTGGCCGCGCCATAGCCGCCCGCGCCGCCGTTGTCGTACACCAAAAAATCGCCTTCACCCGGCAGACCGCGCGGTATCAGATGGAAATGATGCTGGCCGATGATCCATCCCAGCTTTTTCGTCTGCTCGCTCTCGTTAAAATCCGGGCCGACTCGCCACACAATCTCACCGGTGGCCTTGCTGACTATGAACATGATGTTCGCGTTTCGTGCGTCCAGGATAAGGTTATCCGGATGAAACCGCTCGTCGCCCGCCTCGTAATGGCGGTTAGGTCCAAGAATCGACAGGCTGTTCAAGTGAAGCCAATCGCCGCCCGCTTCGCCCATAACACTGGGGTTGACACGGAGAACTTTTTTGGCGGCCTCGTCAAAACCAAGTTCTTCAAAGTGATCGCTTGCCCGCCACGTCCACACAATTTTGCCGTCGTATTCCACCTCGATTACTTTGTCATCAATGAGTTCAACGTCGCTTATCGCTTTATTTATGACGTTTTCATGCGTCAAAATAAGTGTTTTGCCGCTGCTTGTCTTTGGCTCAAGTCCCGGCGCGTAGTACCCCACCGGCGAACCTTCGCGCTGAAAATCATGATGCTGGCGCGCCTGCCACTGCGGCTCGCCGTCATCTGCGACAAGTTCCGTCCCGTTAAAACGCCATACGACATGGCCGTCGTAGTCAACCTGCAATAGGTCGCGCTGGTCTTGAAACGCCCGCTTGCCGATGCGTACGCCGCTGTTGCCAAAAATATAGCCCCCCGGAAGAATCTTGCTCGGGAAGCCGCCAAGCCCTGCCCAACGATTTACCTCGCTGCCGTTCATATCGATGAGCAACGCGCCGGCAACGCTGGGAAATACGGTAAAGCCGTTATATGCCTTGTCTTTCTTGTAAATAGTAGTGCCTGTCGGATACACAGAAGGGTGTCCCATATTTTCATGCTCCTTTCTTGTACTCGCAAACGCCATGTGGGTCGCGGCTTGAAATTGATTTTTAAACCCTATAATTATGTATGTATTATATATTAATTTATATTATCAGGCCGTAAAAACTTTGTCAATGCATTTTGCGATGTGAGGGTGAGTGGCAGCCAAATGGTTCCTTATCGCCGCAGTTGGACTGGCGGCACGTTCAGACCATGGCGACAGCGTTTTCTACGCGGGATTGGTGAAGCGCATCTACTGCGATAATAGGGGGCTTTTATGGAACCGCAAATGATTTTTAACATTGTATTTGTCGTGCTGCTGACGGCTGTCATCGTCTTACTGCTCGTTGGCAGACGCAAGTCGGACATTAGCGCAATCGTTGATTTGCTGAAACGTAGTAGCGACGGACAGCGTGATGCGGTCGCAAAGCAAATCTCGAACGGCGCGACCGAGCAGTTTCGGAGGTTCGGCGTTATTCAGGAGAGCGTTCAGCAAACCTTGACGGCAAGCCGTGAGGAACAAGGCAAGCAGATGCGCGCGTTTCAAGGGCAGCTTGACACGCGCCTATCGGCTATCCAAGAGCAGACACAAAAAACGCTGCAAGCAAGCCGGGAGGAAACAAACAAGCAACTCCGCGCGTTCGGGGAACAGGTAGATTCGCGGCTATTGTCGATTCAACGCGGAAGCGCCGAAAATATGGAAAAGGTCAATGCTACCCTTGAAGCCAAGATGAAGGCACTCCAAGAGAGCAACGAAAAGCGGCTCGAACAGATGCAGGGTGTGGTGGACGAGAAACTCCAAAAGACCCTCGAAACGCGTCTGGCGCAATCGTTTGCATTGGTCAGCAAACAACTTGACAGCGTTCAGCAGGGTTTGGGTGAAATGAAGAGCCTTGCCGCCGACGCGAAAAGCCTGAAAAACGCGCTTATAAACATCAAGGAGCGCGGCACATACGGCGAGGTGCGGCTTGAAAAATTGCTCGCCGATATTCTCGCGCCGAGTCAGTATGAGATGAACGTAGAAATCGGAAACAACAAGCGGGTGGAATTTGCCATCAAACTGCCTGGAAGCGGCGACGCCCCGCTGCTCCTTCCGATTGATTCGAAGTTCCCGATTGAGGACTATAACCGTTTGCTTGACGCGGAGGACAAGTCCTCTATTGACGATGCACGGCGGTCGCTGACGCAAAAGATACGGTCGTTTGCAAAGGACATTTACGACAAATATATCGTGCCGCCGAAAACCACGGACTTCGCGCTGATGTTCCTGCCGACCGAGGGGCTTTATGCTGAAGTGGTTCAGAACGCCGCCCTGTTTGAGGAACTGCGCGACAAGTACAAAGTTACGGCTGTCGGCGCGACAACGCTGTCGGCGTTCTTGGCATCGCTGCAAATGGGCTTTAAGACACTCGCCATAGAACAGCGGTCACAGGAAGTGTGGGATACGCTGCGAGCGGTGAAGAGCGAGTTTGTGAAGTTCAGCGATATGCTCGACAAAGCCCATAAACAAATCCAAACAGCGGACAAAACTTTGGAGGAGATTGTCGGCAAGCGAACGCGAGCCATCAACAGAACCCTCCGCACTGTCGAGGAACTCAGCGAAACCGATTCTCCGATACTCATTGTACCAACAGAAGAATAGGTAGAAATTTGCCGAGCGCAAGGTTCTTAGGCGACTCCGGAAGGGGGCCGGTTCAGGCAAAACAGGCGAAGCTGCTGCTTTGCTGTCAGCGGCAGATGGTAAAGGCTAAAACGAATGCTCTGAAAGTGTCAGGAACTTGCAAAGTCTGCATAGAATACAGAATGGCCACCGGCTGCAGTTGAGTTTGAGAAAATATTTTTGAGCAAGAAGAAATCCCCCGGCATGTTAGGCTGCGCCGGGGGATTTGCTATTATATCAGGAGGTAATAGAATGGCGGAAGATAGAATGTTTGGGTATGTAAGAGTTTCAACACTGATGCAGAGGGAAGACCGGCAGTTGATCGCCATGCGGGAGTTCGGCGTACCGGAAGGCCAGATCTACACGGATAAACAATCGGGGAAAGATTTTCAGCGGCCAGCGTATCAGAAACTCATCGGCAGACTGGAATCTGACGATGTTCTCGTGATCCAATCCATCGACAGGCTTGGCAGAGATTATCAGGAAATTGGAGCACAGTGGCGGATTATTACAAAAGAAAAAGGAGCGGCGATCGTGGTGCTGGATATGCCGCTGCTGGACACGCGGCAAAAGGATCGGGATTTGACAGGGACGTTTGTCGCGGACTTGGTTTTGTCGATATTGAGTTATGTCGCTGAAACTGAACGGCGTTTCTTGCACAAGAGGCAAGCGGAAGGAATCGCGGCGGCCAAGGCCAAAGGCGTCAGGTTCGGCCGGCCGGCTGTGGAACCGACAGAGTTGTTCTACACACTCGCTAAAGAATGGGAGGGCGGAGAAATATCAGCGAGAGAAGGCGCGCGGCAGCTTGGCATCCATCATAAAACATTTTTGTCATTAATAAGAAAAAAATAGAAAACGGTGGGGAAAAAACTAAAGTTTTTTCCCCAGGCTGAATTATGTAACGAGATGCAGATTTTATGGACTTGTAGTTGACGCCTTACTTCTCTTTGATGCCTGTCCGTTTCTCTCAGAATGCTTATAAAATCGGACTTTCTTTTTGAAATTCTCCGCCCTATAGGACAGCTTACATTTTACTATAATTGGAGAGTTTTGTATAGGGGAAAAAACTTTAGTTTTTTCTCCAGGTTCAACCATTCGGCGGCAAAGCGCGGGGCTTTACCGAGATTTGATAGCCATACAGACATTGAGCCAGTTCTATTATGACAGGGATGATGACTGTGTTTAAGTACAGTGCGTTCATTTTAAGTGAAGGCGTTTCTACTGAATTTGAAAAAACAGTGGAGAGCTTACGAAACTTAGTGGGCGCTGAGGATTTAGATATTGCCTGTTTGTTGGACAGGCAGTATTACGAAATGGCGCCAGAGGTTCTGCGGTTTATCCGCAAAGCGGAAGACAAGGCTGTAACAAATTTCACGAATGCCTCCAACGCCCCTAACATAAATAAATATTTCCAAAGCCGTGAAAGCCAAATTTTTTTCTTCTTATATGAGGGGGACACGGCAGACCCGTATTATTTGTTGCATTTAGAAAATTTTTTCAGAAAGAACAGCGGCGTTTGTTCTGTGGCGGTTGTTCCCGTCATGAATAAAGGCGAAGATTTATCGCTGGCTTCCCGCCAGAATACCCCGGACAGTGAATTGGTGAATGTGAAAGATGATGAATCTATTTCATTCAATGCCTCATACGGAGTGGCGCTGTGGGCGCAAGACGCGCGGGAGGCAGGGCTGAACCCTGATCCAGGCGGCAATGGCTTGAAAACTATGCTGGATGAAATGCTGAAGCGGCTTGTTCAGCCGAAAGGCATTTATGGCTTGATAAATGGAGTATACCATTCCAGGGAAAAAATTTTCTCCAGAAAAGCTATGGGCATTGCCGAGGAAAAAAATTTTCTGGTAAGCTGCATTATCCCTGTTTACAACGCTGAAAAATACCTGCACGAAGCGATAGACAGCGTGATCAATCAGAGCATTGGGTTTGAAAACAATGTGGAACTGATACTTGTAAACGATGGAAGCCTGGACGCCAGCGATGAAATTTGCAAAGAATACCAAGAAAAATATCCGGAGAACATTATTTACATAGAACAGGAAAACGCCGGGGTCAGCGCGGCGAGAAACGCGGGACTGGATGCGGCAAACGGAGAGTTTATCGCTTTCCTGGATGATGACGACATTTACGATGAGAAATTTTTGGAAAAGGGCGCTGAGTTTTTGAAGCAGCACACCAAAGATATTGACTTCGTCGCATTTCCGATCAAGCTATTCGGTGAAAATGTGAAAAGTGAGCAGCAACATCCCCTAAATGATAAATTCCAAGAAACACAGGTTGTAGATTTGAATGTTGAGGTCAGCTGCGTTTTAATGCATGTAATCAGCACCATGATAAGCCGGAAGGCTTTGAAAGAGGTGCGCTTTGATGAAATGCTCCATTACGCCGAAGATGCTGAATTGTTGTATCGTCTGCTGCTCGAAAAACCACGGTATGGTATTTCAGTTGAATCCCATGTGAATTATCGGAAAGGACACAGAGAATCCGCAATAACAAACTCAATTACGAATATACACTGGTATAGCAAATTCATGATTTTTTATAGGCGCTGTATTGAAAATACATTGAAAAAATACAATAAAGTTCCAGAATATATGCAGCAGATGTTTGTATATGATATTAAGTGGTACGCTATTTCTCAAATACCCGTGGAGATCATTTCACAAGTTAATGTTACGAAGATGTTTGAAGAATTGGAATGGTTGCTGCGGTATATCAGCGTAAACACAATTCAGAACTCAAAATATTTGTCACTCTTGCAAAAATACTATTTCTTGAATCTCAAGTGTAAAGACAGCTGGCTGGCCAAAATACAAGTGGGTTCGGGATTGTGCGCCCGGTTTGGCCGCACGGGTTCAATGCCGTTTGAGTCATTGATTTATATTGCGTCTGTCGAAGAGTATAGCGGGAATATTGCCATAAGCGGTTATTTCTATTCGCCCAGTTACGCGCATATGACATTAATGGCCCATTACAATGATCGATGGCACGAAGCCGTGCGCGTTGACACCCGCTATGCCGCCGAATATTTTCTCGGTCAAGTTGCCTTTGACGCGTATGTGTTTGAGTTGTCAGTCCCATATGTGAATGAAGGGGCAATCAGATTCTATTTCTACATAGATGGATATGGCTATTATCCCGTTAAGTTGAGTTACACCCGCGTATGCCGCATGGTGAATAAGCCGCATTCTTTTGTGATTGGCGGCCAAACTATTTTGTTGAGGGCAGGCAAGGCGAACCAAATAAATGTTGTTCCGCTGACCCACGCAAATATTTCCTTAACGATTAAGGCTTACGTAGGCTCGCGTTCGACGTTTATAGAATTCAAGGAGGATTTGAATTTATTAAGAGAATATCTGCGTGCGTTCCCTTTGATGTCAAAACGCCGGATATGGTTGTTTATGGACAGGAGAAACAGCGGAGGCGATAACGCGGAGAACCTGTTTAGATATTCTTCCGGTATCGTCAATGATGTAGAAATGTGTTTTGTCATTGATGAATCAAGCAAAGACGCGG
>JAITPB010000006.1 GCA_031289625.1 Clostridiales bacterium
AGAGACATTTTGGCCTGCGTCATAAGTTTAAGCCCTTGTTCCATCAGCTGAGAGATTGCATGGCCAATTTGAATGAGTAGATAGTGGTTTTTCATAGCATTATAGTCTTCACTGAACATGACATTATACTGGAGATAGCACCATTCTGCAAATAATGATTTTTATTTTTTTCCAACGGCCTTATCAAAAAATAATAACAAAAAATATTGACAATAGAGAATAATATGTTATGATTAAATAAATCAATTGATAATTGGTGCGCGTTGTCCGTGAGAGGATCCGGAGACGCGAGAATAGGGAATTGGGTGTGAATCCCAAACAGACCTGCTGCCGTGATAGCGAAGTTTGCCCCCCACTATGCCACTGGGCGTTTGCCTGGGAAGGCCGGGCGCAAACAATTTCGTTTAAGTCGGAAGACCTGCCAATCTTGTTTCCATTCGTACTTCACAGGTTCTGAAGTCTTTGGTTTGGCAAACGAATCCGCTTTGCTGAGATGATGGCCTTGACAGTATATGTCAGGGCCTTTTTTGATTTAAAATTGATAAAATAGGCGAAGGGGGAAATAATGCGGATTTTTATTTCGGGCGGTTGCAAAAATGGAAAATCATCGCGCGCGCAGGAACTGGCCGTCCAGAACGCAGGCGCGCCTTTATATTACATCGCCACCATGAAGCCAGGTGATGAAGAGGATCGGGTTCGGATCCAAAGACATATAGACGCCAGGCAGGGCCTGGGGTTTGTCACGATAGAAACGCCGATGAACATAGAGACGGTTTTAACCGCCTGCGACCCGCGCGGATCGTTTCTGCTGGATTCCACCACGGCCTTGCTCTCCAATGAAATGTTCGCAGGCGGCGCGTTCCAGCGGGACGCCGCGGCCAAAATGCAAATGGGGCTGTCTGCCGTGCTGCGTGAACTCAAAAACATTGTAGTGGTATCGGATTTCATTTATGCGGACGCGCTTTTTTATGACGAATGGACAGAGGCATACAGAAAAGCGCTGGCCGGCATAGACCGTTTATGCGCGGATGCTTGTGACGTTGTTCTGGAAGCCGTCTGCGGAAATTTTATTCAATATAAAGGGGGCGTGTAAATGGTGCTGATTATCGGCGGCGCTTACCAGGGAAAGCTCTGCTTTGCCACGGAACAATTTCACATGGCGGAAAATGATCCGCGAATTTGGAGAGGGTATCATTTGTCTGTGCTGGAACAATTGCAAAACAGCGTTGATCCGCTGGAGGATTTGCGGAATCAAATACCGTCGCTGAAAGACCGCGTGATCATTTGCGACGATATTTTTTGCGGCGTGGTTCCGGAAGATCCCACCATGCGCTTGTGGAGGGAAACGCTGGGCCGCTGCCTGGTGGCCCTGTCTCAAAAGGCTGACGAAGTTTATCGCGTTTTTTGCGGGTTAGGCATGAGGCTCAAGTAAAAAAGGAATGGAAGTGGAACAATGAAGATGCGGAAATACGCGGCGATGCTGCTGGCCGTTTTTGCGCTGACCACTGGATGCCGTCAGCAAACGGACGGCCAGCCGGATGCAAAAAACGATGTGGAACAGCCAGATGCGCCCATCAGCATCGTAGACATAACAGGACGCTCCACTACGCTGGACAGGCCGGCGGATAAAATAATCGCGCTGACGGCGGCGAACTGCGAAATTTTATACGCGCTCGGCGCGGGCGATACGCTGGTTGGGCGCGGCACATACTGTAATTATCCGCCGGAAGTGCTGAACGTACCGGAAGTGGAATCCGGCGGCTCCACAAACATTGAACAGATCATCGCGCTGGAGCCGCAGGTCGTGATTATGAGTCAGATGGCGCAAACCACCGAACAAGCGGGCGCGTTGGAAAATGCCGGAATCAGCGTCGTCATCAGCAACGCGCTCAGCATCGCGGATGTTTATGAAGATATCAAAGTGATCGGCGCGGTCGTCGGAAAAAACAGCGAAGCGGCCGATCTGATTGCGGAAATGAAGGCGAGTTTCGACGGCATTACCGCAAAAACAGAGGGCAAAAGCGCTCAGACGATTTACTTTGAGGTGTCGCCGCTGGAATATGGTTTATGGACAGCCGGATCCGGTACATTTATGGATGAGATTGCCGTTATGCTGAAACTGGAAAACACTTTCTCCGATGTCAGCGGTTGGGGGGAAGTTTCGGAAGAACAAGTTATCAGCCGCGATCCGGATTTCATTGTCAGCAGCGCCATGTACAATTTTGAAGGCCCGGATCCTGTGACGGAAATCAAAGGGCGGCAGAGCTGGCAGGATATGAAAGCCATTCAAAACGAGCGCGTACTGCATACGGACGCCGATGAAATCACAAGGCCAGGCCCGCGCTTAGTCGACGCGGCTCTTAAACTCTATGATTTTGTTTACGCCCCGTAAGCCTATGCGTAAAAAAAACGCGGGCCGGAAAAATTTTCATTTTGTTCACTATCTGTTGTTTTGTACGGCGCTGGTGTGCACGGCGCTGCTGTGCGTCTGTGTGGGCAGCGTACGCGTTTCGTTGAACGACACCATAGCGAGTCTTCGGAGCGTGCTGTTGCGTCAGCCGCCGCCGCCGGGCCTCTCTTACAGCATTATTATCAATGTCCGGCTGCCGCGCGTATTCTGCGCCGCGCTGGTGGGCGCCGCGCTGTCGCTTTGCGGCGGCGCTATGCAGGGTTTGCTGCGCAATCCACTGGCGGATGGATCGACGCTGGGCGTATCCTCGGGCGCGTCGCTGGGCGCCGGTCTTGCCTTATGCTTCGGCGTAACCTTTCCCTGGCTTCCTTTTACGGGCGTCACGATGATGGCGATTCTTTTCGCTTTCGGCTCTTTGATATTCATTCTATCGCTGGCCTATAAAATGGATCATTCGCTGTCTACAAACACGATTATTCTGGTCGGCGTCATTTTTTCCATGTTTGCCAACAGCATCATCAGCCTCATCGTCGCTTTCTCCGGCGATCATGTAAAGTCTATTATGTTCTGGATGATGGGCTCGCTGGCCAATGGCAGTTACTTCAACGTCCTTACTTTGCTGTGCGCCCTGCTTCTGTTCGGCGCGCTTATTTTGCGGAATACGCGCGAGTTGGACGCGTTTGCCATTGGAGAGGACAACGCGCGGCACGTTGGCGTCCATGTCAGGCGCGTAAAAATGATGGTCATGATTTCTGTGTCCGCCCTCATCGGCGTGTGCGTGTCTGTCGGCGGAACCATTGGCTTTGTTGGGCTTGTTGATACCGCATATGACCCGTATGATGACAGGGCCGAATCATGCGCGGCTGCTGCCGGCGACGCTCTTCTCGGGCGCGATATTCCTCATGCTCTCCGATTTGGCCGCGCGTGTCCTCTTGAACCCCTTGGAGCTGCCCATCGGCGTGGTGACGTCGCTGATCGGCTCCGTGACGTTTGTCGTGATCTTTTATCGCAGCAGAAAGGAAAGTTAGCATGTTGCGGGTGGAAAATTTAACAGTTGTGTGCGGCGGCGCCTCCATTGTGGATCATGTCAGCTTTTCCGTGGAAGAAGGCCGGTGGCTGATGATTGTGGGGCCGAACGGCGCGGGCAAAAGCACCATTATCAACGCCGTCACGCAGGGCGCGGCATATTCGGGCCGCGTCCTGTTTGAAGGAACGGACGTTTCCCAATTTAAACCTTCTCAATTGGCAAAAAAAATCGGAACATTGACACAGAATCATATGGTGGGGTATGCTTATACTGTTGAGGATGTTATCAGGCTTGGCCGGTACGCGTACACGCAAGGGCTCTTTTCCGCCGCGGCGGATGATGAAACGTGTATTGACCAGGCTTTGGAACTGACAGGCTTGAAAGAGATTCGCGGCCAATCTATCCTCACGTTATCAGGCGGCGAATTACAGAGAACGTTTTTGGCACAAGTCATCGCGCAGGATCCAAAACTTTTGCTGCTGGACGAGCTGGCCAATCATCTGGATTTGCTTTACCAGAAACAAATGTTTGAGCTGGTGCAAACCTGGCTGGAAGCGCCGGGCCGGGCGGTCGTTTCCGTGGTGCATGATTTAAGCCTCGCGAAACGGTTTGGAACCGATGCGGTTCTGCTGAAAAAAGGCCAGACGCTTTCTTTTGGGCCGGTGGAGCAGGTGCTGTCTGTAGAACGGCTGAACCCTGCGTATGACATGAACGTGCGGGAATGGATGCTGAATTTGCTGTCACTATGGAAATAGGGGGCGTCTATATGCGGTTGCTAGTACATGCAAGCGCGAAAGAAATGGTTTTAGAAGTGCAGCCGGGCAAGAACTTATTAGAAGCGCTGCGGGAGAATCATCTTGACTTGGTAGCGCCGTGCGGCGGGCGCGGCAAATGCGGCAAATGCCGTATACAGGTGCAGAAAGGCGATCTTCCTGTCACGGACACAGACAAGCGTTTTCTGCGGGAAGAAGAACTGAAAGACGGCTGGCGGCTGGCTTGCGTGGCCGTTGCCGCCGAAGATTTGGAGATCCAGCTTTCCAGCGAAAAAAAGCTGTCGATCATCAAATCATACATGAACCCACGCGAGGACACGCTGCAGGGCGCGGCCAACGATTTCACCCTCTGCCTCGTGGAAACGGCCAAAATCAAAGACAGCGTGGGATTCGCCGGGTTTGTGGACGCGCTGCGGAAGCTGTTTCCGGGCCGCACAATTTCTCTGCCCGCAATTCGGAAATGCTCCGGCTTTCTGGCAGAGGGAGAAGCTTTTTATCAAGAGGCGCAGTTTCAAGTTTTGCTCACGCAAAATGAAATTGTGGATATCCTGGCCGGAGAGCAGAAACCGCATCCAGCCTGCGGCGCGGCTGTGGATATCGGCACGACGACCATCGGCTTGGAACTCGTGGATTTAATCACCGGCGAAAAGCTGGCTTCGCACGCCGTGATCAACACGCAGAGGCAATATGGGACAGACGTTGTGACCCGCATACAAAATGCGGGCGAAGGCAAACTGACGGATCTGCGCGACTGCGTGACCAAAGATATTCTCAAAGGCCTCAACGAATTGGTACGCCAAGGCGGTGTGGAAAAAAATCATGTGCGCAGGGTGGCTTTCTCGGGCAACACCACCATGATGCATCTGCTGCTGGCCATTCCGTGTAAGTCACTAGGGCTCTTTCCTTTTATCCCCGCAGTGACCGGGTTTCTGACCTTACCTTTCCAAGATATTTTTAACAGCGCGGATTTTACTTGCCCCGCAACCATTATGCCCGGCATTTCCACCTATGTGGGCAGCGATATCACCGCGGGGATTCTGTTCTGCGGCGGGCTGCGGCGGGAGAAACCGTCCTTGCTCATTGACCTGGGCACCAACGGCGAGATGGCGCTGTTTGACGGCAAGCGCGTCCTCTGCACGTCCACGGCGGCCGGCCCTGCTTTTGAAGGCGGTAATATTTCCTGCGGCGTCGCCAGCATACCCGGCGCAATCTGCAAGACAGTCTATGAAAATGCCTCCTTCATACCGGAAACCATTGGTGATATCTATCCGCCTGTGGGCATTTGCGGCTCAGGCGTGCTCGACATCGGCGCACAGATGGTCAGGCATGAACTGATAGACGAGACAGGGCTGTTGGAGGACGAAAATTTTGACAACGGCGTCCCGATCGCCCCGGACTCAAACATTTATTTCACGCAAAAAGACGTGCGGGAACTGCAGCTGGCCAAGTCCGCCGTGCGCGCGGGCATGGAGGTACTGCTTCAGCAGGCCGGCGTCGGATATGACGCGGTCGAGCAAGTGTTCCTGGCAGGCGGCTTCGGATTTCACGTGGATTTGGAGCACGCGGGCGCCATCGGCTTAATTCCCGAAGAGCTGCGCGATAAAGTATTCGTCGTGGGCAACAGCTCGTTGGGCGGATGTGTGAAAATCCTGCTGGAACAGGATGCGGAACGGGAAATTCAAGATCTGATCGACGTTTCGGAAGAAATCAATCTGTCCAATGACAAAAGCTTTAATGATATGTTTATGGAGTACATGTATTTTTAAGCAATGTCTTGTCAGTATTCAAGCCCCTGTGCGTTACGGCGCGCCAGGGGCTTGAATACTTGCTTCATTATTCTCCATGTCTTCATACTCGCCTTGCGAAACGAGCATAATCAAAGTTCGATGGCAGGGTTTTCTTAGCTTGTTCAGAACTGACATTCACAATTTTTTCACCCCTCCTTCAGATACTTTTTCGACTTGACGAAGCCACTACCCTCTTAGAAAAATAATGGTTAATTCGCCTATTGTTTTGAAACTGAGTAAATCCACTGTTTACTCTCTTTTCTGGCAGTTAGCAAGCCCTGCTCGTTCATTCGCCGCAGGAGTTTATACGCCCCGCTGACGGTTAAGCCCAACTCTTCTGCCGCATCCTCTTTTGTAAACCCTCGTTCAGGGAATGCGCCAAGAACGCGCTGCTCGTTGGTGAGTGTGAGAATTTGTTCCTTTTCCTCTGTGCCGTCCAGTTCATAATTCAAATTTGGCAGCTTGATAAGAAAACCGCCGTCTACAATGGGAATCTCCGGCTTAATTGCGCTATGCTCGTAAGCGCCAAATATACGGGGTATGCCGGTGCCATAGGCTTCAATGATATTCAGCCGATAAAGAATCTGCGCCAGCTTTTCGTTCCTTGTCACCGAAACGCCTGCCAGCATTAGGCTGTAGGTGACGCCGGGCATAATGCCGCCCAGCGACATGAACTCCAGCCTATCGTCAAACATACTGATAAGAACACTGCCGTCAATATAATAATCCCTGTGGATAAGCGAATTCAAATACGCTTCACGCAGGCTCACATTTGGATAGTCCGGGTGGTCGATACGGTATGCGCCTTCGAATGTCCCTCTCACACGGTTGTAGACATTGAGATATGCCAAAACCTCATCTATTTGTTTGAACAGCGAACCAGTAAATTCTTTACGGTCTTTGAATTTTTCTTTGGTCAACCCCTCGAAAATCGCCGCTTTTGTCGTGTAGGGACACTGGTCGGAGAGGATAAGGGCAAGATTGGAGTAACGCCCATCGGGGCGAATCAGCCCAAGCGTCCGTTTTTGCTGCTCACCGAAGGACACTTCTTTATCAGCGAAAATTTTGTCGGCGTAATCAAATGTTAAATTCTGCTCAATGGATAGTTCAAGGATAAACTGCCCCATGCCGTTGTCCTTAATCATCTGGCGGATATGCTCACGAGTTGCCGTGACCGTGTTGCTACCAACACGAATCCACACGCCCTCGGGGACAAGACCATACTTGGTAAAACAATACGGAATTGCTGCGCCGCGCTCCACGATAATCTTCAAAATCCATTTGCCTTCCCGCTGTTCCGGTTCGACATTGAAATATGCCGTAGGGTCCGGCGTAACGGAATCTCGAAAGTTGTTGACGGTTTTCCTGTACCATTCGTCAATATCTCCATCAAGCCCATAGATAGCGCTGTCGTCAGCTAGCCCAAGATAAAGTGTGCCGCCGTCTGTATTCAAAAAGGCAAGTATCGTCTTATTTACTTTGTCGTTGTATTCGCGTTTGAATTCAACGTCTTGTTTTTCAATCATAAAGCGCCTCCTGATTCTGATCCTTCTCATTATATCGCCTTTCTCTCCCGATGCCAAGCGAATTTGGAGAAAAAGGAGAGTTGGGAGAGTTGAGGGCGAAAAGGCGAGTTGGCGCAAAACTGAAATTTATTTCACGCAAAAAGACGTGCGGGAACTGCAGCTGGCCAAGTCCGCCGTGCGCGCAGTCAACCGTCACAGGACGTTTGTTATATTTCCTCCGTTAAGATTTTAGAAAATTATAGTAATACACTAAAATTTTATAACCATTGAAATCAAGTGTCTGTTCGGCTTCAGTAAGCAACGGATTCGGTGGATGCTCTGTATCGTCTTTGTTCTCCATGTCTTCATACTCGCCTTGCGAAACGAGCATAAAATATTTTTCCTGTCCGGGCTGATCGTCATTAACCCTTCTCTCCATATGGAGGTAAATATCCTCTCGTCAATGTTATTTTAGCTTGTTATGCATAGCACACTATCCCATATCCCTTAAAGATTGTTTAATGCTACACGACAGGGCAACAGATTGAGGAGGCGTCCGAAGGTGTCATGACTAAAATAACGCAGCCTTTATTTCAAGGCTTAGACTGGTCAATCGGGCTTTTTTTACAAGCTCTTTTTTACAAGCTCTGCGCTTTAGCGCTGGGGTGATTGACTCTTAAACAAACCCCTTCCTTTATAACTGATACAGCACGACGATAACGGCATAAACAGGCGCCGTCAACCTTCCCTCTGGTCTTTGGATGTGGCCATAATTTTTCGTAGATGAACCAACCCTATGCGAATATACCATGAAAGTCGTATTACGTCAATATTTACAATTTAAGCTGACCAAATTTTTGACCATATTCGCTTTTTTACACGCGCGGCCCAATAGATTTACCAAAAATACTGTACAAGCATGGCCGATTGTGATATTCTGCGATCAGAATTTTCCTAAGGAACTGATCGCACAGTGACGCAAGCAGATCATTCCGAAGAGCAAGACAAGAATATACATAGCACGGTTGAACTGGATAACAAACAATTGGCCGATCAAAAGCCGGAGAAAAGCCAATACAAATATATGTCCTGGACAGTGAAAACTTTTAGCATGTAAAAAGCGCATACAAAGAAAAAGATCAGCGTAATAATTAAAAAATAATTCCACGATCTTTAGCATGTAATCAGTAGATACGTCTATTTTGCGGTAATAGACTATGCTGTCTCATCAAATATGTACTTA
>JAITPB010000052.1 GCA_031289625.1 Clostridiales bacterium
GACCTAAAATTTGACAATATTTTCATCATTGTCTATAGGGTAGTATTTTTGCGCTTTTTTACATAAAAAAGTTACTTGAGCATGGCTATCGGCTGCTCATAAAAACGTTTCATGGTAGGTAGTAAAAAAATGACTATACAGAACAAAAAAGAATACCATGCCTGTGAGGGCAATTGCCCTTGCGCAGATGATTGTCCTTTGAATAAGGCCCTGAACCTGATAGGAGGCAAATGGAAAATAGCAATATTGTGTGCCCTGCATACGGATGGCGTAGCGCGTTATAACGCACTTAAAAAGAAAATTAAAGGGATTACCAATACAATGCTTGCCAGTTCTTTGAAAGAGCTTGAAGAAGCCGGCTTAATACAACGGAAACAATACATGGAGATGCCTGTGCGAGTGGAATATTCGGTGACATCCGCTTGCAATGACTTAGTGCCAATATTGCAGCTGTTGGCACAGTGGGGGGCACAGCTTGAGGGGGATCTTCGATAAGATGTCGCACGTTCATGGCGGAAAAATTTCGATTTGATCAAATACAAGCGCGCAAACACCTGTTTGAAACGCATTCATATAATGCAGTGCGGCCACGCGGTCAGCGGGATTGTCCGCCGCGGATTGCGGGACATATTTTCCTATGCTATAATGGGAGGCGCGTGTCCTCCTATTTAGACCGCATATCACGAGGGAGGCCCAAAAATGGGAAAATTATTTGGCACCGACGGCGTTCGGGGTATCGCCAACCGCGAATTGACGCCGGAACTGGCCTTTCAGCTCGGACGGGCCGGCGCGTACGCGCTTACAAAAGAAATGCGTCACGTACCCAAAATCATTGTGGGCTTGGATACCAGAATTTCTGGCGGCATGTTAGAAGCGGCTTTAACAGCGGGCATGTGTTCCATGGGCGCGCGCGTGTTTCACGCGGGCGTGATCCCCACGCCAGGCATCGCGTATTTGGTGCGCCAATATGCATTGGACGCAGGCGTCATGATCTCCGCGTCGCACAATCCAATGCAGGATAACGGGATTAAATTTTTTAACCGCGCGGGTTATAAACTCAAAGACGAGCTGGAAAATGAAATCGAAAATCTGATTGAAAGCGGGCTGGAAAGTCTGCCAAGCCCTACGGGCGCCCAGGTCGGCGTGTGTGAGAACCGCGCGGAGGCTGTCGCGGATTATGAGGCTTTTCTGAAATCCACCGTGGATGGGCTGGATTTATCCGGCATGAAAGTCGCGGTGGACTGCGCGAATGGCGCGACATACCAAACAGCGCCCAAGACGCTTCAAGATTTGGGCGCGGACGTTTTTCCACTGTTCAATGAGCCGGAC
The DNA here is from genome assembly GCA_031289625.1 of Clostridiales bacterium. Classification (GTDB taxonomy): domain Bacteria; phylum Bacillota; class Clostridia; order Lachnospirales; family WQUN01; genus JAITPB01. The sequence continues at coordinate 1,330 of JAITPB010000052.1, forward strand.
GGCCTCAACATCAATTTAAACTGTGGTTCGACGCACATGGAATCACTTGTGGATTTTGTGAAAAAACATCACATGGACATCGGCCTGGCACTGGACGGCGACGGGGACCGGCTGCTCTGCGTGGATGAAAAAGGCGCGGTATTGGACGGCGATCAGATCATATCCATCTGCGCCCAGCAGTTGAAAAATATGGGCAAACTGAAAAAGAACGCGATTGCCGTGACTGTGATGAGCAATATGGGTTTATTGCTTCTGGAAAGAAAAGGATTTCTAGTGGAAAAGACGGATGTGGGCGATCGCTATGTGCTGGAAAACATGCTGAAGAACGGATACAATCTAGGTGGGGAACAGTCGGGCCATATTATTTTTTTGGATTACAACACGACGGGAGACGGGATGATCACCGCACTTCAATTGCTGCGCATGATGAAAGAGCAAAACGCGCCGCTTTCCGCGCTGAATACGGTGATGGAAGTCATGCCGCAGTCGCTCGTAAACGCCCGCGTGAACAGCGAAAATAAATCGCATTACATGTCAACGCCAAAAATTCAAAAAATGATTCAGAGCTTAGAGGAGAAATACGCAGACGAGGGCCGCGTTTTCATCCGCCCGTCCGGCACGGAACCCGTGATTCGCGTAATGATCGAGGGGCGTGGCGCGGCGGAGATTGAAAAAGACGCGCGGGAAATGGCAGCGCTGCTGGAAGAATGCTTGAACGCATAAGGGATTGCATCTATGACATAGGCCCCACAGTTGGCTAAAGCTGTGGGGCCTATGTCATAAGAGTCCGCGCAAAACCGCCTCCATCTCGTCTAGGCTCTCTGTCCGATTGATCCGGGATCGAGCTTCGGCGGCACCATGCATACCTTTTATATACCAGGATAGATGTTTGCGCATCTCTAACAAACCCAGACGGCCTTTTGTCTCTAGCATCATGCGGCAGTGGCGCAGCGCGGTCTGGATTTTTTCTTCCGGGCTTACTTCGCCCAAGCGTTCCCCTGTATGTAAATAGTGAGTGACTTGCTGAAATATCCAGGGGGCGCCCAGCGCGGCTCGCCCAATCATAACGCCGTCGCAGCCGGTGAAGCGCAGCATATTTTCAGCGTCCTCCGCGCTGGTAATGTCGCCGTTGCCAATGACGGGGATTTGCACCGCTTCTTTTACGCGGCGGATGATGTCCCAATCCGCGCGCCCGCTGTAGTATTGATCCCGGCTCCGCCCATGCAGTGTAACGGCGGCGGCCCCACTTTGCTCCATTCTTTGGGCGATCTCCACGGCGTTGATGTGCTCCTGGTCAAACCCGGAGCGGATTTTGACTGTCACAGGCAGAGACACCGCGCGAACCACTGCTGCCGCCAAGCGGGCCGCTTTCGCCGGGCTGCGCAGCAAAGCGGCGCCTTCCCCATTTTTTACAATTTTAGGGGCGGGGCAGCCCATATTGATGTCAATAAAAGCAAAGCCCGCATTTTCGATTCCTTTGGCTGCTTCCGCCGCAATATCCTCTTCACTGCCAAACAACTGCACGGCCAGCGGCCCTTCCCGCTCATCCAATTCCAGCAGTTTCCACGTCTGTTCATTTTGATAATACAGCCCTTTGGCGCTGATCATTTCCGTCACAGCGATATCGCAGCCCATTTCTGCACAGAGCAAACGAAAATTTTTGTCCGTCACGCCGGCCATTGGCGCCAAAAGTACGGGATGCTCCCGTTTAATCTTCCCGATCTGCATTCGTATTCCTTTCCGCCGGTTCCCTATGCATAACGCGCGGGTTATCTCCCAGCACAATTTGATCCTGGCAGCCGTTAATATAGGCTGTCAACGCGTCGTCCGGGTTGTCGCCGGTCATTTTTACCGCGCAGATGTCCAAAAAAGCATCCAGCGCCGCCGGATCAAATTGTGAACCGCTGCCGTTCATTAATTCCCGCGCGGCCGCGGAGTGCCCCATACTTTGGCGGTATGGGCGGTTGGACGTCATGGCGTCGTAGCTGTCCGCCACGCATACAATGCGTGAACCCAGCGGTATTTCCTCGCCAGTCAGCCCGTCCGGATATCCTTTCCCATCCCAGCGTTCATGATGATGCAGAATAATTTGACGGACAGATTCAAAATCGGTCAGCCGGGAGAGAATCTGCTTTCCGATTTCCGGATGACGCTTAATGACATTGAATTCCTCTGAATCCAATTTGCCCGGCTTATTGATGATGGCGTCCGGAACGCCGACTTTGCCAATGTCGTGCAGGCTGGCGGCCACGTAAATATCATGCTTCTCCCGCTCCGATAAACCCATCCGCTCCGCGACGAGCATACTCATGTCTCGTACGCCGCGGGAATGGTTGGCTGTATACTGATCTTTCGCTTCCACCACTTCGGAAAAAGCGTCGATCATACAATAAAAATCGTCGGACAGCCGCCGCTGATATCCGATCTCTTCCGTCCGATCCGCTAATATTTCCATTACATAATCGACTGACCCGTCGGCGTTGAATAGAGGCACGGCGTAATTGTCATTATAGCGCACGCGCCCGAAGCGATCCAGCTCGCGGTTCATCCGGTATTCTTTTTGATGGCTTTGAAAGGCTTTCATCACCACGCATTCAGAGCAGGTTTGCGTGTGCCCGCGCGCTTCATAGCATTTTTTCCCCAGTACGTCCTCCTGGGTGACGCCGGCGATTTTGGCCAGATACTGATTCGCGTAAACCACCTTAAAATCTTTATCCATGACGAGATACGCTACCGGCGAGTTATTTAAAACGCCTTTCAGGAAACTGTTTTCCAAAATAATATGCTCCGGCATACTGCCCCGCCTTTTCTCCGCCTAAGCGGCGCAATGCATAAAAAAACAGAGAAAACTCTGATTTAGTTTTCCCTGTTTTTTTGATTTTATTCTCGATTTTATTCTCTATAGGAGCGCCGCCCCGGCCGGCCGTCAACGACCGTCAATATTTTCGTCCATGGATTTGAGCCGCCTCAGCGCAAGCCGTCCAGCCTCAACCGGCGGAAACCCGTCTTTGTTTGCGCCTTTTTGTTTTTTTGACGATAGGATCACGGTGCTCATTGTAAACCATCTGCGGCGGCAGCCCGCCTTCGACAGTCTCTTTTGTGATGATGCATTTCTCGATGGTGCTGTCGGAAGGGATGGTGTACATAATGTCCGTCATAAAACTTTCCACAATCGCCCGCAAGCCACGCGCGCCGGTTTCCCGTTCAATGGCCAGTTTGGCGATGGCAATCAGCGCGTCTCGATCGAACTCCAGGAAAACATTGTCCAGCTCAAAAAGATATTTATACTGTTTTGTCAGCGCGTTTTTCGGCTCTGTCAGAATCGTCAGCAGCGCTTTTTCATCTAAGCTCTGCAGCGTGACGACTACAGGCAGACGGCCTACCATTTCAGGGATCAAGCCATATCGCTGCAGATCCTGCGGCTGCAAATACCGCAAAATATCTTCGGATAGCTTTTCGCTTTTTGTTTTAATATCAGAGCCAAAGCCAATAACTTTTTTGTTCATGCGTTGTTCGATGATTTTATCAATCCCGCCAAAAGCGCCGCCGCAAATGAACAGGATATGCGTCGTATCGATTTGGAGAAAATCTTGATGAGGATGCTTGCGCCCGCCTTGGGGCGGTACGGACGCGACAGTGCCTTCCAGTATTTTGAGAAGCGCCTGCTGCACCCCTTCGCCGCTCACATCCCGCGTGATGGATGGGTTGTCTGATTTACGCGCGATTTTATCAATCTCATCTATATAAATAATGCCGCGCTGCGCTTTTTCAATATCATAGTCGGCTGCCTGTATCAGTTTCAGCAGGATGTTTTCTACATCTTCGCCCACATAACCGGCCTCTGTGAGGCTGGTGGCATCCGCGATGGCAAAGGGAACGTTGAGCAATTTGGCGAGAGTCTGCGCGAGGAAGGTTTTGCCGACACCCGTAGGGCCGACCAATAAAATATTGCTTTTTTGCAGATCCACGTCTTCGTTTGAATCGGTGAGGGCGATACGCTTATAATGATTGTAAACCGCCACGGACAAAGATTTTTTGGCGTTGTCCTGACCGACTACATATTCATCTAAGATCATGCGGATTTCTTTTGGTTTGGGGATCTTAAAATTTTCATCGAAAGTGTCCATTTCTTCATAGTCGTCGTCTAATATTTCCCAGCATAAATCTACGCATTCGTCACAAATATAGACATTGGGCCCGGCTATGATTTTGCGCACCTGCTCTTGTGATTTGCCGCAGAATGAACAGCGGATTGTTCTCTTTTCTTCCAGCTTTGTCGGCATTGCTTCACCTCCATGATGGTTGTAATGGTTATCGTGCTATGACACGGTCAATAAGTCCATAGTCCAGAGCTTCTTCCGCTGTCATGTAATGATCCCGGTCTGTGTCCCGGGTAATTTCCTCAATGGTTCTGCCTGTGTTTTCGGCTAGGATCTGATTGAGCTTGTTTTTCAATCTCAAAATTTGTTCGGCTTGTATTTGGATATCAATGGCGGGGCCCCGCGTACCGGCGGAAGGCTGGTGAATGACAATTTCTGCGTTGGGCAGGGAAAAGCGTTTGCCTTTCGTCCCGCCCGCCAGCAAAAAAGCGCCCATGCTCGCGGCCAGCCCCACGGAAATGGTGGAGACGTCCGGCTTGATATACCGCATGGTGTCATAGATGGCAAAACCGGCTGTGATAGAACCGCCAGGGCTGTTGATATAAAAGTTGATGTCTTTGTCCGGCGCCTCCGCTTCTAAAAAGAGCAGCTGCGCCACGATCAAGCTGGCGGTGACGTCATTGACTTCTTCACTTAAAAAAATAATTCTGTCTTTGAGCAATCTGGAATATATATCGTATGATCGTTCGCCGCGATTGGTCTGTTCAATGACAAACGGCACTAAACTCAATGGGTTCACTCCTATCTATTGACTTCAACCGCTTTATCCTTGATGAATCGCATCGCTTTTCGGATAAGCAGATTTTTTTTGAAATAATCCGGATCCAGCGTCACTGAACTATCGACTCGCAGCATGGCTTTCATCACGTTCATATCGGCTTCAATTTCTTCGGGGGTGATGGTGATATTTTCTTTTTTCGCCACCGCTTCCAGCGCCAGAGTTCCCTTTACTTGAAGATAAGCGTTGTTTCTGTACTCTTCCAACAATTCTTTTTGGGTTTTAGAGATGTACTGGCAAAACTGATCCAAGTTCCATCCCTGCTCTTCGATACGCTGCTGTAGCGCGCGCAGATTTTCGTCCAGCTGTTCCTGTACGAGAATGGGCGGCGGGTTTGCGGTTGTTTTTTCAATCAATTGCGCTATGATCTGTTCTTCTTTTTTCTGCTCCGCTTCGCGCTGTTTGGCTTGACGGATTTTATCCGCGAGATCATCCCGGTATTCCTGAAACGTCTCAAAATCAGAAATATCCTGCGCAAAATCATCATCCGCTTCGGGGAGTTCTTTTTCCCGGACTTCTTTGATGTCCACGTCAAACGCCGCCGGTTTGCCAGCGACGGCCTGCTCCATATAGTCTTCGGGGAAAGTGATGTATACTGTGAGATGATCGCCCGTCTTCGCCTCCAGCAACTGGTTCTCAAAGGCGCCGATGAATGTGTTTGAGCCGATGGTCAATTCATAATCTTTACCGCGGCCGCCTTCAAAAGGCCGTCCGTCCATCCGCCCGTCAAAATCAATCAGGACAACGTCTCCGTTTTGAATCGGGCGGCTCACCGTGGTAACGCGGGCGTTTTTTTCCCGATCGCGGCTGATCAGCGCTTGCAGTTCTTCTTCGCTGGGCTCGGTGTCAATGCAGTCATAGGTAAGCGCGTAGTAACCGTCTACAGAAACTTCGCCGACCACATCACACGCGGCGGCAAAGACGACGCCGCTTTCTTTGGAGACGCTTTCGACGTTGATTTCGGGCTTCCCGATGACTTCCAGCTTGTTTTGCTCGATCGCTTCTTGATAGGCGGACTGCAAAACATCATCCACCGCGTCAGAAAAGAAAAGATCGGATCCATATTCCATTTCCATCATTTTACGGGGCGCTTTGCCGGGACGAAAGCCTTGCACACGGATTTTATTTTTGTTTTTGCGATAAGAACGCTCCAAAGCCTTTTCAAAACGTTCCGGGCCTACTTCAAACATCAGTTTAACTCTATTCTCTTCTAACATTTCGACAGTGGCCATGGTACCAACCTTTCACGGAAAATATTATAACATAGCGGAGAAATCGCTGCAAGCCGTCACAAAATCTCAATGACAACATCATTCACGCAAGCGTCGGTGTTGTTTTCCAAAAAAAACAGCACATTTTGGATAATGGCGTCCGCCAGCCTCGCGTCATTGGTCACACAAGCGAAACCGACAGCCAAATCTTTATGAGAATCCATCCGCTCTATTTCAGCGATGGAAACATTAAATTTATTTTGGGTTTTTTCGATGAGGCTTTTCAGGACAGAACGCTTTTCTTTCAAACTTTTGACCCAATCAGCCGTCAGATAGACCTTGCATGTTCCGATGATCATGTCTACGCCTCACAAGCAAACTGACATGATTATAACACAAGCGCGGTAAAGCCGCAAGCCGTTGGTAAATATTTGTGCCTTGATTATTGACACTTTTTCGCGAAAATATTATACTTTAACCAGCAAGAACGCAAAGTATGAAAGGTTGGAGAGACATGGCGGAAGTACAATTGATTACCGACAGCGCGAGCGACCTGTCCGATGAACTGTATCAGGCGCATCATGTAGCCGTGACGCCTTTTTATGTAACTTTTGACAAACAAGTGTACTATAAGGAACGAATTGACATATCCATTTCTGAATTCTTTAAACGCCTGCGGACAGAAAACGTTTTCCCATCCACCTCTTTGCCAACCGCCATGGATTACGAAGAAATATTTCGCTCTTATCTCCAGCAGGAACGGGACATAGTTTGCCTGTGCATCACCGCGAAGTTCAGCGGCTCTTATCAGAACGCCGTTGCCGCGGCGAACCAGCTTAGGCTGGAATATCCAGGCCGGGACATTTATGTGATCGATTCTCTCCAGGCTTCCGGCGGCCAGGGCGTGACTTTGCTTCAAATGATCAAAATGAAACAGGCGGGGTACAGCGCTGCTCAAATCACACAGCGCGTTGAAGAGCTCAAGCCCACCTCCAGGGTTTTTTTGACGGTAGATTCCCTGAAATACCTGCAAAAAGGCGGCCGCATCGGTAAGGTAAGCGCTTTGGCGGGGACTCTGCTGCAAATTAAACCCATCATTGTGCAAAAGGACGGCGAACTGAACCCTGTGGCCAAAGTGCGCGGCCGGCAGAAGGCGCTGGACAGGATCGTGGAGATGGCGCGGGCGTATGTGGGCGATCGCGCCGATGCGTTTGCATATATTCTGCTGCACGCGGACTGCCGCGAAGAAGCGCTGCCCGTCGGGGCAAAGATGAAATCAATGGGGATTAACCTGGAATTACCGATTCAGGATCTCGGCGTTACCGTTGGCAGTCATACCGGGCCGACACTGATCGGCATTGCGCTGATTCAGAAATACGATGCACTATGACGGCAAAACAAAACCGAGGGCGCCGCGCAAGAAATTACGCATCGCGATCATGGCGCTGGCTTTTGTGATCTTGGCCGCGCCGCTGGTGTGGAATGCGCTTATGCCGCGATACCTGACCCTGTCCGGGTTTAAAGGATTTGATAACGCGAACGCGATATGGAGCGCCGAAGAGTTCGGCATGAACACATCTTTATTTGAACCAGATAAGATAACATACGATACGGATTCTTTCGCGGCGCGCGTGAAAGGGCGCCGTGATTATGCGCTGCAGGCGACGCTGCGGGCGCTGGCGTACAATCCTTACGCATGGGAGAGCACGAAACCCTATTATCAAAATGGCGCGGCGATTGACACAGACGCGATTGACGATTATGCCGCGGAGCAGCGGGACTGGATTCTGTTTCTGTCCGCCGATCCAGATTTTTCAGCGGAAACGCGCAAGATCCTCCTGTTTGGCCTGGCGAAATTTAACGTGGATTATCTGAGCGATCCCATGCGCTTTCCAAGCTCCGACCATCCCAAATTGGACGAGGGCGTTTCTCTCAAAGTGGGCGTTGAAGAGATTGACCGGCTGACGGCTTCCGTCGTTTCCGGCCAATCTGGCTTGAGCGGCGAGGCTGATCCGCAGCGAGATTATGCGCTGCTGACGATTTTGCGGCAGTCTGATTTGCTGGAGTATGTTCCCATCGTCAATCTATACGGCGCGATGAAAGATAATTTGCAAGCGTACGCCCGGGACGACAGCTGGATGGATATGCTGAAACGATTTGCGGATTACTGCTATGAACAGAATCAGCTCGGCGAGGATTTGTCCGCCGCGATTGTATACGCGCATTTCAGCGGGACGCTGCCCAGCCTGAACGCGATGAAACATCCGCTGCATATGGAAATGAGCGCTTCGACCGCCGCGCTGCTGCGCAACTATTATGATCTGGAAAAGCTTCCGAATGCTTACCGTATTTCGGAGGATGAGTACATATACAGCGCGCTGGCGGCTGGACAAAACTTACGCGCGGTTTTAAACCGCCCAGAGGACGCGAACCTTGCGGAACGTTTTGCCGCGTATTGCTTTGCCCAGGATAAGGTAGGCGCGGAATTGTCCAGAGGCTTACAGTCCGTTTATTACTTGAACAGATTCCCCAGCTTGAAAACTTTTTCAACGGCGAAGCTTACGGACATCTGCGATGAGGCGCTGACCGCGCTGACGCCCTATGATGATTTATCCAAACTGCCGCAGGCGTATCTCATTTCCGAGGATGCGTACATGAACGCCGTTTTGTCTGAAAATGTGGCGCAGGCCCTGCCATATCCCGAATTGACCGCGCAGATCGATCGATACGCCGCCGCCGCTTTTGCGGAAGGAACCGCGGGCGGCGCGCTGACCGCCGCCGTATGGGCGTCGCGTTATTTGGGCTTTCCCGCCCTGGCGCGCGCGCATCTTTCCGACGGGCAATTCCGGCTGGACGACGGTACCGCGCTCTGCCCAGAAACACGGGAAGCTTTGGCCAAATATTGGAATCTTTTGCCGCCGGATTTTGAGCAAACGGATCTTTTTCATTACGGCGGCTTTTCCGCGGAAGATCTCAAAGAGACGCTGGCGTATGCGGATTTTTTTGCCAGCACGCGCCCAAAATCTATTTTTATGCTGGTATCGCCGTCCCATCCGTCCAACATAGACGGATATGCCGTCAATACAGACGCCTTTGCCATTTCTTTGCAAAACCAAAACGCGGGCTTGGTGAGAAACACGGATTTACGGACGAGTGATTATTGCGTGCTGGCCGCGCTGCGTTACGACGAGGACGGACAATATCAATATGAGGGTTATGACAAATACACCACGGGCTATTCCATCACCGTGGAGATTGAAATCTATCCTGTTTTGACAGGAGAAGTTCAGCGCTACGCAAAGACGATACATCCGGAGCCAAATGTGCGTGTGGATCCGGGCGACATTCCAGCGGTGCACGTCATGCCGCCGGACTACAGCGAGATAGCGGCGTTCTTTGCTGCCATCGGGCTGGGGTAGGGGCGGTCTTTGCGTTCGCGCGTATCATAAAAAAGAATCATAAAAAAAGAATCATAAAAAAAGAATGAATTCAATGCGAATTCATTCTTTTTTTTTACTGCTCCATTTGTTTGCCTAGAAAACCAGCCGCTGTCTGCGCGAGCTTGCCTTCTACCTCTCCCATTTTTTTATCCGCCGATAAAAACACGATAGCGCCGAGTACGTCTCCTTCAGCTATGATAGGTGTTATCAATTCGTTATTATAAGTACTTGGATCATCTTCATCCAAAATCGGTACAAAATTGGCTTCACTGCGGCTGCTGCTAAGCGTGTTTCTCTGATTGATGGCTTTTTCAAGCGCGCTGGAAATATGCTTTTCTAGGAATTCTTTTTTAGCGCCGCCAGATACGGCGATGATCTGATCTTTATCCACAATACATGTAATATGCCCGGCGGACTGCGCCAAGCTTTCCGCGTATTCTTTCGCAAAAGCGCCCAATTCTCCAATCGGAGAATATTTTTTTAAAATAATTTCGCCTTCTCTATCTGTAAATATCTCTAAGGGATCTCCTTCACGAATACGGAGGGTCCTCCTGATTTCTTTGGGAATAACCACACGCCCCAAGTCGTCGATTCTTCTGACAATCCCAGTTGCTTTCAAAAAAAAATTCCTCCTTCTTTTACCCTATCTATATTTTTCTCTAATTTCTTAATATTATTCCTTCTCTCCTCTCTCTCAGAAATAGTATCTGTTGTAAAGATAAAATTATGTAAATCGAACGTAAGTTTAATTCCAGCGGGATTGGCACAGCCGCGATAAAAATAGTCAGCCGCAAATCCGCAGCGGGGTTCTATTATAGCAAAATTTGAACTTGTTGGCAATTATGTCTATCTGGCCTCGACTCCGTATATATATAAACAAAGGAAACGACGAGGAGGGGACTGGCCTTGAGAGAGTTTATGACATTGATTGGACAAATATTTTTCATTTCACTTGTACAAACCATCGTCGAAGTTTTTTTGGACACGGAAAAACGCTCCCAGCAAATTAGGATTATCAATATCGCGTGCATCATGGGCAGCATTTACCTGCTGCTGCAATTTGTTTTTGGATATATTCTGCAAGAAATAACGTCTATTGTGACAATGCCGTTTTAAGAGCCTTGCAAAACCCTATTAGACGATGGTATGATAGAGAAGAGCATGGGAGATGATTCTGATGAAAAAACTAAAGCTGATATACAATCCCAATTCCGGCGATAAAACGTTTAAGCAATCGCTCGACGATTGCGTGCGGGTTTTTCAGGACAGCGGCTATGCGGTGGATCTTTTGCGAGCCGCTTCTATGGATGCGCTCGGCGAACATATTTCGGAAATGCGCGATTATGATCGCGTGATTGTCTCCGGCGGAGACGGCAGTGTCAACCTGGCGTTAAACGCGATGATAAACCAGCAGGTTCGTGTTCCTCTGGGCGTTATTCCTGCGGGCGCGGCCAATGACTTCGCCTCTTTCCTCAAGACGCCGCCAGAGCCGGCCAAGGCGGCGGAGGCGTTAATGCGCGGATCGGTGGTGGATTGTGATATTGGACAGGTGAATGAGCGGTATTTTATCAATGTATGCGCCGCCGGACTGTTTTCGAATATTTCCACGCAAGTGGATAACAGCGCGAAGGACGTACTGGGTAAATTTGCTTATTATTTGAAAGCGCTGAGCCAGTTAAGCAATGTCGAGCCGATTCCCATCCGGATTGTTACGTCCACTGAAACCATCGATGAGGAAGTCTATTTGTTTATTATCCTGAACACCGCGGGTGCGGGCGGTTTTGATAAGATCTGTCCGGCCGCCTCGATTCAAGACGGCTTATTTGAATTTATCGCGCTTCGGGCGAAACCGGTAATAGAACTTACGCCGCTTTTGATCAAAATATTCCGCGGCGATGTCATAGACGATAACGCGGTTTTGCATCTGCGGGACGCTTATTTTTATATCGAATGCCGCACAGAAAGTTCTATGGAAACCGATGTGGACGGAGAGGAAGGGCCGAAAATGCCAATCGAAGTGACCAATCATAAACAGAGTTTTCCGATCATTCTGCCGGAAATCCGAACAGATAAATCCGAACCCCGGCCAGAGCTTCGAAAGGAAAATGAACATGCGCGTTGATTTTAAGGCGGCGATCGCCGCAGAAATTTCCAAAGCCGTTTCCGCCAAAAACCCAGACGCCGCCGCGCAGGAAAACTGGGCGGGCTTTTTGGAGACGCCGCCCAATCCAGAAATGGGCGATATCGCTTTTCCCTGCTTCCGGCTGGCCAAAATATTCAAAAAATCACCCGCCCAAATTGCCCAGGAATTGCTGGGCTCCCTAGAAAACGCCCCATTGCCTTTTTTGTCTAAAGCCGTGCCGGCGGGCGGCTATTTGAATTTTTATCTTGACAGAAGCGCCTATGTTGAACAGGCGCTGAAACCCATCGCGGAGCAAAAAGAAAAATACGGTTCCTCCCGTGCGGGCGCGGAAAAAATCATTACCATTGATTACTCTTCCCCCAACATCGCGAAGCACTTTCACGTGGGACATTTGGGTACCACCATGATCGGACATGCTCTGGTCAATATTTTACGCTTTTTGGGTTATACGGTGATAGGCATTAATTATTTGGGCGACTGGGGCACGCAGTTTGGCAAACTGATCACCGCCTACCAAAAATGGGGAGACAAAAATGAAATAGAACGCACAGGGATTGACGCGCTGGTGGAACTGTATATTCGCTTTCACCAGGAAGCGGAAAAAGATAAAAGCCTGGAAGAGGAAGCGCGCGCCTGGCTGGTTAGAATGCAAAACGGAGAAGAAGAAGCCCTTGCCCTCTGGAGACGCTTTGGCGAAATCAGTATGACAGAGTATCAGCGCGTATACCAGCGGCTGGGCATTACGTTTGAATCCTACCGTGGCGAAAGCTATTACAACGATAAACTGGATTCCGTCGTCCAGGAACTGAAAGAAAAAAATTTGCTGACCGAGAGCCAAGGCGCTATGATTGTGGATCTGTCGGAGCATCAAATGCCGCCTTGCCTGATTTTGCGCAGCGACGGCGGTTCCCTGTATCCAACCCGGGACATTGCCGCCGCCCTGGACAGAAAAAATACCTATCGCTTTACCAAGAGCCTGTATGTCACCGGCATGGATCAATGCCTGCATTTCGCGCAGTGGATGAAAGTCATTGAACTGATGGGCTATGATTGGGCGAAAGATATGGTTCATATCCCCTATGGCATGGTGGTCTTTGAAGGCGGCAAGGTGTCCACACGCAACGGGCATGTCATTAAAATGGAAGATTTATTAAATGAAGCGGCGGCGAAGACGCTGGACATCATTGAAAAAAAGAATCCCGGCCTCGAACGCAAAGAATCCGTGGCCGAACAAGTGGGCCTTGGCGCTGTCATATTTAATCAATTATTCAACAGCCGCATGAAGGATGTCTTATTTTCCTGGGAAAGGATTTTGAACTTTGAGGGTGAAACCGGCCCCTATGTCCAATATACGCACGCGCGGGCTTGCAGCGTGCTGGAGAAAGCGCGCCAGGCTAGCCTGGCGGAAGCGGATTGGGAGCCAATCTGGGATCAAATCGTTTGGAGCGTCTTGACGGACGAACATTCTTATGAAACGATCAAAATTTTGGAGCGGTTTCCCGACGCCATTGCGGAAGCCGCGGATAAATATGAACCGTTTCTGATATCGCGTTATTTAATCGCTTTGTCGCAGGCGTTTAATAAATTGTATCACTATAACCCCATCCTGACCGCTTCCCCGGAGGAAAAAGCGGGGCGCCTCGCTCTTGTGTTCTGCGTGAAAACGGTTTTGGCCGCTGGCCTGGCTCTTCTCGGGATCGCCGCGCCTGAAAAAATGTAGCCCGTTTCATACTCTTTTCGATGGGCGGCGTATATAACATTATCATCACTAAGGCGGTTTTACCGCTGCTCAACGAAAGGAAGTATACTATGTATTGCAGAACGCATCCGACGAGAAGCGGCGTCTGTACGTGCAGTCAGTGCGGCGATTGGCTCTGTGAGGAATGCGCGGCGGAAGTGGACGGGCGTGTTTTTTGCAAATCCTGCGCGCAAAAATTATCTCCCGCCATACCCGGACATACCCCGTGCCACGCGTATACTCCGAGGTATATTAGCTGGGGAGTGCTGTTTATTTTTTCTTTCCTGGCGCCAGGCATCAACTACATGTATGAGGGCTTGATTAAACGCGGCCTGTTCGCCCTCTCCAGCTTTTTTTTATGCGCTTATCTGGCGGCGATTTTGAACCAGCCGTTTTTCGGCTGCCTCATTCCTATTTTGTGGATTACCTGCATTTTTGATGGCTTCCACATCCGCCGCAAAATAAACGCGGGCGTGACCGTCGAGGACAGCATTGACGACGTTCTGGGCTTTTTGAAAAAGAACA
>JAITPB010000211.1 GCA_031289625.1 Clostridiales bacterium
GTTCGAATCCGTGCGCACGTCCGTCAGGCCGATGCGGCGGCATTCTTCCGCCAATGCCGCCGCGAAGGCCAACTGCCCCGGCGTCGAAGGATAGGTCTGCGCTTCGTTGACGGATTGCGTGTCTATTCGTACGTAACGCAGAAAACGATCTTTGACCAATTGCGCAATATTTTGCATGACAAGCCTTCTTTCTCATGTTGGTCTTTTTATGCACTGTCAACAGGTTGAGGAATCATGGTTAATAGATTCAGTTTATGATTATGATGGAAATTTGCATTATCATTGACCAACAGCTTTCGGTACTTCAGATTGAACAAATTGTAATTCACGCAATACATCTTGCTTTATACCAGCTAAAATTTCATTTTCAGTCAAATCCAGTGATAAAGAATCACCGTCGCAATAATCATTTATCAAAGCTTCTTCATATGAATTAGCATATTCAATTAAAAATCCAAGGCCATCAACACAATGTGGGATGCAATATAAATTATTGAATACATAATTCAATTCATCACCTGATGAATGATTTATCGTTTCGGTGTGGAATCCTAACGCAAAAAACATCTCCTCAATTTCAGAGAAAATTTTTTCAATGCCATCCATTTTAATCTATCCTTTTCTTTTTATCTGCTTTTACGGTACCGTCAAGTTCAAAACGCCTTTTCCCATTTATACCGTCAGAAACCTTCCAATAAGCGTCTTTATCATGATGTCCACTCCCAGCAGGATGGTATTGCAAATATCTATCACCACCCCAACTAATCCTATATCCGCCTTCCTCACTGAATGGCTTTCCTCTAAGCCCTCCGTTACCCAAGGGTTTTATATTGTATCCATTCTCTAAAAGTCTCGAATATAATTCTTCTGGTGTATACACACCTAATAATTCAGGATCCGATATGAATATTTCTGGATTAAGTGTTACCCTAATATTATTGTCTCTATCACTATCATTCATTCTCTTCACCGAAATAATTATAGCTTCATTATGGAAATTTTTCAATGCATTATTGGCATCTGTCTGTTTTGTGGCCTGTTCTTTTTTCGGCTTAACGTACTGTCAACAGGTTAAGAAAACCCGTGGGCTATTGCGTATTAATTCCCCTCCGCAGAGGGGAATTAAACAGCCTATATTCATTACCCTGTTGGCAGTGCAAAAATATTGGTTCAAACTCAGCTGCAGCCAGTGGTCGTTCCGCATTCCGTGCAGACTTTGCAAGTTCCGTTTTTGATCATTTTGGCGCTCTGGCAATTGGGGCAAAGATCCGGCAGAAAATCTGTGGCATTATATTGGGGAGGGGCGATATCCGCGGAGCACTCCGCGTATCCTTCGGGCTTTACATGGCAATAGCGGAAATCTCCCAGCTCGATATCGATGATTTTGCTGATTAAATCGGAGATGGAGTCCACGAATTTTATGTACGGATGCCCCGTGACGACGCCGCTCGGTTCATATTTTTGGCCGCGGTACATCTGCGCGATGTCCTGCGGCGGCACGCCGTATTGCAGCATTTCCGAAATCGTCGTAGACATACTGTCCAGCAGGCCTTTTGTCAAAGAGCCCTGCCGCCCGGAAGAAACATACAGCTCGCCCAGCCGCCCGTCCTCGTAGAATGACGTGGTGATGTAAAGTTTCAGCCTGTTAATGGCCGCTTCATGCACCCGTGCGGGCCGTATGCCGGAAGGTTTGACGCGGTGCGGCTTATAAACGGTTTTATGTGTATATATGTAATCCAAAAGTTCTGGATAGGTAAAATCTGTAAGAGGCTTTTCTTTTTGCGAGGGCTTGGCCGCGTTCAACGGCTGCGAAGCTTTACAGCCGTCGCGGTAAATCGTAATGGCTTTGACGCCCAGTTCCCATGCGAGGCGGTAGATTTTTTTGACGTCTTCAACGCGGGCTTCGCGGGGCAGATTGACCGTCTTGCTGATGGCGCCTGTGATATGCGGCGCCAGTGCGCCCATCATTTTCACATGGCCTTCCGGGCTGATGACGCGTTTGCCCGTGCCGCAGACGCTGGCCGTGTCAAAAACGGCGTAATGTTCCGCCCGCAAATGGGGAGCGCCTTCTATTCTGCCGTCGATCAGAACGCCGTTTTCGTCTTTGCGCATGACATAACCTTCAATGGCGGCGACTTGACTCTCCGTATAGCCCAAACGCCGCAAAGCGGCGGGAATCGCCGGGTTCACAATGATCATAAAGCCGCCTCCCACCAGTTTTTTATAGGCGACGTGACTGAAAAACGGTTCGGCGGAAGTCGTGGCGCAGTCCATCGCGAAGGCGATTGTGCCTGTGGGCGCGAGCGCAGTGACCTGCGCGTTGCGGCAGCCGTACATTTCAGCGGCGCGGACAGCGTCCGCCCAAACTTCATGGAGGCCATCCGAAATATGGCCGCAGCCCATTTGATGCAGCAGATGATGATCCACGCGGACGGGCTCATAAGAGAGATTTTCAAAAACGCCGTCAGGCTGTTGGGAAGCGGCCCGCGCATGATTGTGGAGCGCTTGTTTCATGGCGTCTTTGTTTAATTTAAAGCAGGGAAACGGCCCGGCTTTTTCCGCCATGAGCGCGGACGCGTAATAGGACGCGCCCGTCATGAGGCTGCACAGTGAAGCGCCGAGGGTTCTGGCTTCCGCGGAATCATACGCCAGCCCCATATACATGAACAGCGCGCCCAAATTGGCGAGTCCCAGCCCTGTGGTGCGGAACAGATGCGATCGCCTGGCGATATCCGCCGTGGGAAACTGGCCCCAATGTATGGTCGCTTCCAGCACAAGCTGCGCGAGATGGACGACATGGAGATAGGCATCCATGTCAAAGGCGCCGTTTTCCGGGGCGTAAAATTTCAGCGCGTTAATGCTGGCCAGATTACAGGCGGTATCGTCTAAAAACATATATTCCGAACAGGGGTTGGAGGCGTTGATGCGATTGGCGGCGTGCATTTCGCCGTCCTCGCCGTAAGGGCAGGTATGCCAGCTGTTGATGATATCGTCAAACTGAATGCCCGGATCGCCGCAGCGCCACGCGGCGTGAGCCGTTTTTTCCCAAAGCTCGGAAACTTTGATCAAACAGTCCCCAGACGGATCCACACGGCCTGTGGTTTTCCAGAGCGCATCCGGATCGTCCAAGGCGCGCATGAAC
>JAITPB010000010.1 GCA_031289625.1 Clostridiales bacterium
GTTCGCCATGCAGCGTATATCCGGGTACATGGAGCGCGACTTGCAATCGGCGGTTTGGGATAAACTGCTCAGTCTGCCCGTGAATTTTTTCCGGCATTATTCCTCCGGCGAACTGGCCCAGCGCGCCATGGGTATATCCCAAATCCGCCAAGCGTTATCGGGGCCGGTGGTCAACACGCTGATGTCCGGTTTTTTTTCCTTTTTCTATGTAGTCATGCTGTTTCTTAAAGGCGGCAGTTTGGCTTGGCTTGGGCTGGGGATCTACGCATTTTCCATGGCGTTTACATTATGGCTGGGGTTTAGCCAAATAAAATATCAGCGGCGCATCCTGGACATAAACAACGACCTTTCGGGCAAAATGTTCGGATGGCTGGGCGGGCTGTCAAAGATCAAGATGACGGGGGCGGAAAAACGCATTTTTAACAACTGGGCGGAATTATTTGGGCATTCGCGTAATTTGACATTCAAAAGCCGTACTATTGGCAATCACATAACCGTTTATAATTCGATACTTATGCTGCTGACGTCTATTCTGGTATATTACGCCATGTTCGCCATGAACCACCCGCTGGCTATAGGCTCGTTTATCGCGTTTAATGCGGCCCTGCAATTGCTTCTGGCCTCCGGGCTGCAAGTATCCGCGACTATGCTTCAAATGAACGAAATTATTCCCACATATCAGCGGGTCAAACCCATTTTAGAAGCAATACCCGAATATGACGATGCCAAAACGGATCCCGGCGAAATCAGCGGGGATATAGAGGTAAGCCATATTCATTTTCGCTATATCCACGACGGCCCGCTCATTTTAAACGACGTGTCCCTTCATATAGAAAGCGGCGAGCATGTGGCGCTGGTAGGGCCCAGCGGCAGCGGCAAATCCACATTGTTTCGTATATTGCTAGGCTTTGAAAAGCCGGAAAGCGGCGAGATATTTTTCGACAGCGTCAACTTGGATCAATTGGATATCCGCCTGGTGCGCAGGCAGTTGGGCGTGGTATTGCAATCCGGCCAATTGTTTGCCGGCAGTATTTTTGAAAATATCGCGGGCGCAAACATCAGTATCACGCAAAAGGACGTTATGGAGGCCATAAAGCAAGCCGGCATGGAAGAGGATTTAAACCTAATGCCCATGGGGATACACACCGTTATCAGCGAAGGCTCCGGCGCCATATCCGGCGGCCAGCGCCAACGTCTGTTAATCGCGCGCGCCATCGCGGGCAACCCCAAAATATTGTTCTTTGACGAGGCCACCAGCGCTCTGGATAATAAAACCCAAAAAATTGTCAGTAACAGCATCAATAATTTAAAAGCGACGCGCATAACCATCGCGCACCGCCTCAGCACCGTTCAGGACTGCGACCGCATTATTGTACTGGAAAACGGCCGGATTACCGAAATGGGGACATATCATGAATTGATGAATCAAAACGGGACATTCGCTGGGATGGCTAAGCGGCAGATTGCGTAGGAAAAGGAAGCCCATATGATTTAGATCAACCGGACGGCGTTTCGTCAAAAAAAGGACGAAGCGCCGTCTTATTTTTTTGGATATTCGATAAAAATCGCCTTTAATCCAAAAATCTCTTGACAATTATTCCCTCTAATGTTACTATATTCTACAAATAAATCCAGTAACGAAGGAGGATCTACATGTTAGGCAGAAAAAAAGGTCTTATTGCCGTGACAGCCATATCTTTGGCGGCGACGCTGGCTGTCGGCACGTTTGCCTGGACCAATTTCAGCGCCCAAGCCGTCAACGAATGGACGGGCACAGGGACGAACACCAGCGGCGCGACCCTGCATGACGATGAATGGCCCGACGGCCGGAGAAGCGTGTACGTTGAGAACTGGGGCGGCGCGGAGGTTTTCGTGCGCGTGCGCCTGGACGAGTACATGGAAGTCGGCGAGGGCGCGGGCCTAAAATCAGAATCCACTGACAGCGATGGCAACCCTGTACATAATCCGCAAAACTACGCCGAGCCGCTGCAGCCCGGCACGAATATCGATCAATACGACACCTGGAGACATCATCTCCCCACCATTAATGATCTTGAGCTGGATCCCAACGACATAGATTCCCCTTTTTATCCGTATTGGCGTTGGGAAATGGGCGGGGATGTTTATCAGTTTTGGCCGGCGTCCGCGGATCTTCGCGTGAACAAAGAATATGTAGACAAAACTACGTCAACCACCGAGACGAATCCTGAGGCAATGCAATGGACGCCCGCCAGCGGCATTCTGAGTATGCAGCAATGGATCGACGAGGGCAGGCCCATAAGCGACTACTGGGTAGTAGACTCGGCAGACGGCTGGGCTTACTGGGCGTCTCCCATACCGCCTGGCGGGGCGAGCGGGCTGTTGCTGGCTTCTGTCAGCCGGACAGCGGATGAGCCTGAGGGCGATTATTATTACGGCGTCCATGTCATCGCGCAGATGGCGACAAAAGAAGGCAGTTTCATCAACGACTCGGAAGATAATTACAGGAGATTCGGCGACGCGGAGAACACAGGATGGTCATCCGACGGAGCGGCTCTGATGGAAAATATTGTGAACAGATCGTATGATCTGATAACGTATGACGGCAGCGACGAACGTTTGCAGTCTGTGCCAGGCGGGTTTGAATATACCATGGGTTCTGCCACCGCGACGATTAATCTGTCCGCCAGCGAGTCGGTAACCTGGGAAGTCCCGTCGTATATCAGCGGCGTTACGCTTACGAAAGTAAACGACAGAACTCTCCGGGTTCGCATCGTCACAACCGTGCCGATCCCAACAAGCTTTACCATCAGAGCCATACTGCCGGACGGTAAGACGGACACCAAGTCGTTCACGATTACCCGTCTCCTCTCGTAAGGAGGAATGCGCTCTGAAATTCGGACGCAAAGGGTTCATCAGCCTGACCGCTCTGTCAGCCGCCGCGATCTTCGCCACGGGCACATTCGCCTGGACTAATTTTAACGCCCAGGCTCTCAACGAATGGACAGGATTTGGAAGCGCTTCCGACGGCGGCACGCTGCATGACGATCACGGCTTAAATGAATCCAGCAGAGATGTGTATATCGAAAATTGGGGCAAGGCGGATCTCTTTGTACGCGTACGTCTGGATGAATATATGGAAATCGGAGAGGGCGCGGGCCTAAAATCTCTGTCTGTTGACGATAACGGCAAACCCGTGCCCAACCCGCTGAATTTTGCGCAGCCGCTGGATCCCCGCGCGAATATTGATGATGTCACTACATGGACGCCGCACATCCCCAAGATCGGCGGCGTCCCAGATGAATGTGATTCCGCCGCTGATTTTCATCATTACTGGACATGGATCATGGGCGGAGAGAAAAACTACTACCCTGTGCTGGAGGAGTTGCGCGCGGATCAGGATTACATCGACAACAGCGGCGAGGAGACCATTGCGGCTTCCAGCGTGAACGTCTCCGGCGTTTCATCCAAATCGACGCCGCGCGCGCTGGTCTTGACCATGGAAAAATGGCTGAACATGGGCAGCCCAGTTGGCGATTATTGGGTGATCGATCGTGACGGCTGGTCGTATTGGGCCTCGCCGATACAAAACGGAGACGCCACCGGTTTGCTTGTGAGCGGTGTAACGGCCCGGAATGTGCCGGAAGACACTTACTTTTACGGCGTCAATGTGGTGGCGCAGATGGCGACAAGAACCGGCCTTATTGTGAACGGCCAGGAAGACAATTATGAGCGGTTCAGCGATCCGGAGAATGGCGGATGGACAGCGGACGCAGAAGATCTGGTCAGGCAGATTGCGGATGGCAGACCGGTAATGTCAACCGCTACGACAACAGAGCCGATCCCGGCAGACGTAACCATAAAATGCGATGATGATGACGTCATTTACAAAACTATGATTCATCCCGAACCCGGCCGGGAATACATTTTGTATACGGAAAGCCCCGCGATCTGGACGTATCCACTGGACGCGGATCCAAATGATCTTGTATTTGAACCCATTGACGATATGCATCTAAAAATCATCGTATCTCCACAAGCATCAGAGGAGTCGCCGTATTATAAAGTCTCTACAGAATCTAAATCGGATTCCAGCCAAAAAGATTCAAAGACAATTATGATTATGTAATTCTATCGCGGCGCGTTGCAACGCAATTTGCGCAGCGCGCCGCGAAAAGGAAAATTTTTTTTTGCGAATTTGACGAGCAAAAAAAATTTTCACGAACTTTCTATTACGCCTGCAGACACGTGAGTCTGACACGCGCGTCCGCGTTGACAAAATAATAAAATTGTGATATGTTAATGACACAAGAAGAAGCGTACCTTCTCACCTTCGCCTGCGGCAAAAGGTTTGTTCATTAAGGTTAAGGCGCGTCCGTTCGTTTTTTCGCGTTTTGGGGGCGTTTTTTTTATACATTCATCATGGAGGTGTGATTCATTCAAGATTTATTTATCAATGAAGAAATCAGGGACAGGGAAGTCCGGCTGATTGATGTGGACGGCGGGCAGCTCGGCGTTGTGGCTTGCAGAGAGGCGCTTCGCCTGGCGGAAGAAAAAAAGCTCGACTTGGTAAAAATTTCACCAACGGCGAAGCCACCAGTCTGTAAGATTATGGATTACTCAAAGTTTAAATTTGATCAAGCCAAAAAAGAAAAAGAAGCCCGTAAAAAACAGAAGATAGTGGACATTAAGGAGTTACGGCTGTCCCCGAGCATTGACACCCATGATATCCAGGTGAAAGTCAAAAAGGCCATGGAATTTTTGGAAAGTGGAGACAAAGTTAAAATCACCATACGCTTTCGCGGCAGGGAAATGGGCCATACCGACGTCGCCTATGGAATCATGCACGATTTCGCGCAGCGTGTCGATACCGTCGGCATTGTGGATAAGCCGCCTAAAATGGAAGCCCGATCCATGGCGATGTTTTTGACGCCCAAGCTGTGAGTGAAAAGGAGGAAGGCTTTCATGCCTAAGTTAAAGACGAAAAAAGCGGCTTCGAAGCGGTTTAAAAAAACGGCTACCGGCAAATTTAGATATTCAAGGGCGAACAGCGTTCACATTCTTGGCAAGAAAAGTCCTAAGCGGAAGATGGGTTTGCGCAAGCAGGGCGTGGTGGATTCCACAAACGAACGGGCCGTCCGCAAAATGCTGCCTTACGCGTAAACGACAATGATGAGGAGGACTTACTATGGCAAGAATCAAAGGCGCGATAAACGCGAGGAAAAAACATAAGAAAGTTTTAAAATTAGCGAAAGGGTTTGTGGGCGCCAGAAGCAAACAGTACCGCATTGCCAAGCAATCCGTAATGCGCGCGATGGCGTCCGCTTTTGTCGGCCGGAAACAGGTCAAACGCGAGTACCGCAGGCTGTGGATCTCGCGCATCAACGCGGCAGCCAGGCTGAACGGGCTGTCTTACAGCCGTCTCATGAATGGGCTGAAACTGGCGGGCGTGCAAATCAACCGCAAAATGCTGGCGGATTTGGCCATCAACGATAGCGGCGCTTTCAGTATGCTCGCGGAAAAAGCCAAGCAATGTTTTTAGAAAAAAATAGAAAAAGCCATGTATCGGAAAATTTTTCCGGACCTGGCTTTTTATTTTTTGGTTCTGGCTCGGACTCTGACATTCAGCGCTGAGCAGAGTCCGAAAAAAATTGAAAGTTGCTGATATTGATGCTACAATACCAATATGAAAATAAAAAGGTTAACGCCGCCTCAGACGATTACTGTTAGTTTTGCCGCCGTCATTGCGGTCGGCGCCGCATTGCTTGCTTTACCCGCCGCAAGCGCGAACGGGCGGAGCGTTGGTATGCTAAACGCGCTGTTCACTTCGACATCGGCAACATGCGTTACGGGGCTTACGGTTGTAGTAACCGCGGAACACTGGAGTGTATTCGGGAAAATTGTCCTTCTGTTTCTTATACAGATAGGCGCGTTGGGATTACTGACATTCGGCGCACTTGCGCTGATCATATTCCGGCACCGAATTTCTTTGAAAAATCAGCTCGTAATCCAGGCGTCGTTCAATCAGGAGCGCGTCGGAGGTATGTCGAAACTGGTTAGTAACGTAGTAAAAATCACACTGACATTTGAGCTTTGCGGAACTGTGCTGTTATTCGCGGCGTTCGCCGTTTCGGGGATGCCACTGGGCGAAGTGCTTGCACAAGGCTTGTTCCACTCGGTTTCAGCGTTTTGCAACGCCGGATTCGACAATCTGGGTTCTGATGGACTCATGCCGTACCGCGACAATCTGTTCGTGTGCGGCGTTATCTCGTTATTGACCATCTCCGGAGGGTTAGGTTTCCCAGTATGGGCGGAGTTGTTCGCGCTTCGCAAGCCGGAATCGCGTTCGTCGGCGCGGTTGAAGATACAGCATTTAACGCTTCACACAAAAATGACGCTTACCGTAACAGGAATTCTAATTGTGTTCGGCACGTTACTGGTATTGCTGTTCGAGTGGTCGAACCCCGATACGCTCGCGCGTATCCATCT
>JAITPB010000042.1 GCA_031289625.1 Clostridiales bacterium
GTTTCAAACTATCTGGTTTTGGTCGCCGGCGGCGACTTTTCAGACTATGCCAACGACCCGATGGAGCCTACAGCAATCAGGACGAGGCTGCAACTGCGGACAACGGGCGACAGGGACACCAAGGTGGTTGTGGCGGCTATCAACAGTTATATCGCAGAGAAGTTTCCAAAAACAGTGCGGGTTATTGTAGGCGGCAGCGCCAGCATAGAAAGTGCTATAACAGACCTCATCTTAAACTCGCAAATTATATCCATCGCCATTTCCATCCTCGTGGTACTGATCATACTGACCATATCGTATAAATCATTTGCGGCGGGAATTATCGGTGCCATTCCCCTTGTGCTGGCCATCATCTGCAACTTCGCCGTCATGGGCTTATTGGGGATAAAACTCAACATCGGCACCGCGCTCATCGCGAGCATTTCGGTGGGCATAGGCATCGACTACACGATTCATTTCATCGATACGTTCAAGGGCGAGTACGCGCGCGGCGGCGAATATTTACAGAGGACATTTATCGGTTCAGGCAAAGCAATTCTGATTAACGCGGTTTCCGTAGGCGCAGGCCTGGGCGTGCTCGGATTTTCGCGTTTCAAAATGCTGTCTGAATTCGGCGCCCTCATCATGTTAAGCATGTGCATAAGCGCGGCGGTAAGCCTTACTGTTATACCCGCCCTTTTAACTACGGTTAAACCAAAGTTTATATATGGGGGAAAGGGAAAAGAGAAGAGTTAACCACGAACGGCACGAATGCGTTCCGCTACGCGGAACGCCCACGAACAAGAGAAGAAAATCAAACTTAAATTTTTGTTCGTGAGGTTCGTGAGGTTCGTGGTTAAGTGTTACAAGGAGGTTGAGATTGAGAAGAATTGTACTGTCAGCGGTATTGGTATTCTTGTGCGCGTTTACAGCGGCGGCTCAAGACCCTGCGGCTCAAGACCCGATCGAGGGCCTTTGGCTGAGCGTTGATGACAAGAGCGGCGCTATCCAGTCGGGGTGGGAATTGTATCAGGACGGCGGCCTTCTTTACGGAAAAATGCTTTCCGGTATTGACTTATCCGCGCAGGATATAGCGGTAAAATGCAAGGAAAGTTACAAGGGCTTTCCTGTCGCGGGAAAGGTAAACCGGATGCCGTTTCTCGGCAGCCCATGGATTTTCGGGCTCCGTATGGAAAGCCCCGGAGTGTGGCTTGGCGGGAATATTATCGACCCGTCAAACGGAAATATGTACAAATGCAAAATTACGCACCATGCGGCGGACGGAAAGAAATTCAAAACCGAGGTAATGGAACTGCGCGGCGAAATCGGTTTAGGGATTGGCGGCAGTCAACTATGGATTCGCGCGACCCGTGAACAAATTGACGCGCTGCATTGAATGTGATAGCATGTCAGTGTTATTATAGGAGTTAATGAAATGAAAAGAATTGTATTGTCAATGGTGTTGCTATTCGCCTGCGCGTTTTTGGCAACCGCACAGGATGCGGCTTCAATCATGAAGGCGGCGCGGAAGGGCAACGAGAGCGGCAGCATGGGAACACGCGACCGCATGGTGGTTATGTCAAAAAACGGCACGACCAAAGAAATGGTTATAGACCAGTTTTCTAAAGACGGCCCCAACGGTTCGCGCATAATGATTGTTTTTAATTCGCCTGCGGGCCAAAAAGGGACGCGCTTCCTAAGCATGGAAAACGGCTCAGGCGCCACAGACCAGTGGATATTTTTACCGTCTCTGGGAAAAAGCCGCCGCATCGCCTCGTCTGAAAGCGGCGGCAGTTTTATGGGCACCGACTTTTCCTACGACGACATGTCGCTCCTTGACAGGGAAGCAGGCGACGACAGGCACAGCATCGTGCGTGAAGAAACGCTGGGCGGCGCGGTCTGTTATGTCATCCAATCAATTCCAAACGCTGGCGATTATCAGTATTCAAAGACTGTTTCATGGGTCGACAAAACATCGAACCGCATCTATAAAACCGAATTGTACGACAAAAAAGGCGCGCTCGTAAAATTGCTGGAAATGTCGGACTACCAGGATGTGCAGGGCAGGGACACGTCAAAGTCAGTCAAGATAAGCACCATCGCCGCAGGCACATCAACCACCATCTACATGGACAGAATCGAATATGACATGAAAATACCCGACGGTGTTTTTAGCACCGCGTATCTTGAAACTGGGAGGACAAAATGAAAATAAAAGAGAAAAATATGAAGGGGGAAGCCTCCCCCTCGCTTCACACCTGCGGTTTTACGCTGCCCCCTCTGCGGGGGTTCCGCCCCCGCAACGCCCCCGCCATTATCGCGTTGGTTTTTGCTTTAGCTACAATCTCGCTGTCCGCGCAGGATGACTTTGCGGGGCAAAGCTTCGGCTTTGACGATGCCGGGGAAACGGCAGCTGCGGGAAGAAGCTCTTTTGCCGTGAATATAGGCGGCGAAGCGGGCATGACGCTTTTGAGTTATACGGACGATTTATCAAAGGGCCTTGGCAATGTGAAACAGCCCGGGGAAATAGACGCCAGTCTTAATTTTTCCGCCGTCGGTTCTTTCGGCGAGGCTGTAATCAATCTAAAATTAAACACCGGTAATCTACCGAACATTGTTAGCTTTGACGAAGTTTACGCCCGCGCATGGTTCGGCGATTTTGAGATTGAGGCCGGAATGCGGAAGCTCACATGGGGCAAGGCGGACAGCCTGGGGCCGCTCGACGTGATAAATCCGCTTGATTACAGCGAACTCACGAGCCTTGACGACATCATGAATATAAAAATCGCCAACACTATGGTTCACGGCTCTTATCGTTTCGGGCAATTCTCCAAAATCGAAGCGGTGTTTGTGCCCGTGTTCGAGCCCTGGCATTTCGCCAAAATCGGCGGACGCTGGACGCCGTCTCAATTCGCGTTGATTCCGGCTGCACTTATACCCAATATTAATATCCCCAACACCGAATCATTGGGTTATGCCCAGGCGGGGCTTCGCTTCACCACAACTGCGGGTCCTGCGGATATTGGTTTTCAATATTATTACGGCTACATGGGCAGCCCCGCGATGCGTTTCAGTTTGAGCGGCGGCTATCCGAGCGGCCTTAGCCTCGTGTACAACCCCGACCACCAAATCGGTGTTGACTGGGCGCAGGTGCTCTTCGGGTTCAATGTCCGCGCCGAACTTGCGGCAAATATTACAAGCGACCTTGAGGGAGACGACGGCGCGGTCTATAATCCGCAACTCGCTTGGGCGTTCGGTTTTGACCGCGACCTTGTGTGGGGAATCAACCTGAACATCCAAGTAACCGAAACCGTCAAACTTCTTTACGACAAAATAGCCGACACTCCCATGATGGACACGGAAACGGGCGCGGACGCTACGTCCACGCGGTTTACAGGCGTGCTTTCAAAAAAATTCCTACGCGACGAACTGGAACTCCGCGCCGCCGCCATGTGGGGCATTGAAGACGGCGATTTCCTCATCATGCCCGCTGTCATCTGGACAAAAGACGCGGTGGCGCTAGAGGTTTCCGCCGGCATTTTCGGCGGCGACAAAGCCGGCCAGCTCGGCCAGTACCGCGATAACACTTTTATCAAGGTGGGAATGAAGTATACGTTTTAGAGGAGTGTAAAACAATTGTCCTATAAACCAATTGAAGTAAACCGCGAAGACCTTACCATAATGGGCGTGCCCTTCCCTGACACAGAAACATTGGAAAGAACAGCCCGAGCCCTCGGAACAAATATGTTCGAGGGTTTTGAACCAACCGCCAAACTCGTTCAGTTTTATTTGAATTGGCGCACCGGCAAAATTAGCGAAAGCGATTTTCTTCAAAAACTCAAAGAAGCGATATGAAGAATAACTATAGTTATATTGACCCAGACTATACATATACCGACACTCAAACAGGCGTGTTGCGCAACAA
>JAITPB010000117.1 GCA_031289625.1 Clostridiales bacterium
CGCCATCGCGGTCTGGACGCTGGCGGATAAATTAACCGCCGGTTTGCAGCAGTTCATGGCGGGGGCCAGGCGCTTCAGCCTGCCGGAGATTTCCAGAGACGATTTATTCTCCGCGAACCGTGAAACCGAATCCGAAACAGGCGTCAAATTCATGACCTGCCTCGGAGATGAAACCGCGAAAAAAATTTTGAATTCATAAAACGGATTGAGATATAAGAGGGTGGTGAGCCGGGCTGGTTCCCCGCCCTCTCTGTTTGAATCGCATCCAATCCGCATCCAATCAAGACCATTGACAATTATTATGGCGCACTGTATGATAAACTATGTTTTGTTCGCGATATATCGGAGGTGTATAGATGATTCAGGAAGGGCAAGCGAGAATCCCCTCGGGCTGCGCCATATCTGGTATATTTTCCAAATCCGGCGAGCGCTTCAGCGGCGCGGATATCATCCAATCCATCACGGTCATGCATGACCGATCTAACGGCCTGGGAGGCGGATTCGCCGCTTACGGCGTCTACCCGGAATACAAAGATTATTATGCGTTTCATCTTTTTTACGACAATCAGCAAGCGCAAAAAGAATGCGAAGATTTTTTGCACAGGCATTTTGATATCGCCAACTGTTCCGAAATTCCGACGAAAAGAACCGAAGGCGTGACGGACGCGCCGCTGATCTGGCGGTATTTTGGCGCGCCGCACACCACAAGGCTTTCCGCCAGCCAGCTGGACGAACGGGAGTATGTGGCCAAATGCGTGTTCCGGATCAACGGCAGTTATCCCGGCGCGTATGTTTTCTCCAGCGGCAAAAACATGGGCGTGTTCAAGGGCGTGGGCTTTCCGGAGGATATCGCGCGTTTTTATATGCTGGATACTTATGAAGGGCACTGCTTTACCGCGCACGGGCGTTATCCGACGAATACGCCGGGCTGGTGGGGAGGCGCGCATCCTTTTGCCCTCCTGGATTATTCCGTGGTTCACAACGGAGAGATTTCTTCTTACGACGCCAACCGGCGCGCCATTGAAATGTACGGCTACAAGTGTGATCTTTTGACGGACACGGAAGTGATCGCGTATATCATTGATTATCTGCATCGAAAAAAAGGGCTGACTTTTTGGGAAATTGCGCAGGTTATCGCCGCGCCTTTCTGGCAGACCATTGAGACCATGCCAGAGGAAGAACGTCAGACGCATGAGTACCTGCGCAGCATGTTTTCTTCGCAGCTCATCACGGGGCCGTTTTCCATCATCGCCGGTTTTGAGGGCGGTATGATGGCGCTGAACGACAGGCTCAAGCTGCGCAGCATGGTGGTCGGGGAAAAAGGCGACCGGGTTTACATATCCAGTGAGGAAGCGGCCATTCGGGTGATTGAGCCGGATCTGGATCGAATTTGGTCGCCGAAGGGCGGAGAACTCGTTCTTGTAAATCTGGAAGGAGGGACAGCGTAATGGGCGTATGGGGCGGTGTGTATCCGGAGTATGAAATCGCGCGCAATGCCGACAGATGCGTCGTCTGCCGGGTTTGCGAACGCCAGTGCGCCAATGAGGCGCATGAGTACATTCCGGAAATCAATAAAATGGCGGCGGACGACGCCAAATGCGTAAATTGCCATCGCTGTGTGGCGCTCTGTCCCACGCGCGCGCTGAAAATTGTCAAGAGCGGCAACACCTATAAAGAAAACATGAATTGGACGGAAAAAACCATCAATGAAATATACAAGCAAGCCGATACAGGCGGCGTGCTTCTGTCCAGCATGGGCAATCCCGAACCCTATCCCATATATTTTGATAAATTAACCTTAAACGCGTCTCAAGTGACCAACCCATCCATCGATCCCCTGCGCGAGCCCATGGAAACAAGAATTTTCCTGGGCGCTAAGCCAAACGCCATTGAACGTGACGAGAACGGAAAATTAAAAAACAATCTGCCCCCGCAATTGAAACTCACCATGCCCATGATGTTTGCCGCCATGAGTTACGGCGCCATCAGCTATAACGCGCACGAATCTTTGGCGCGTGCGGCTGAGGAGCTGGGCGTGTTTTATAATACGGGCGAAGGCGGGCTGCACGAAGATTTTTACCGCTATGGAAAAAATACTATCGTACAAGTCGCCTCAGGACGGTTTGGCGTGCATAAAGAATATCTGAACGCCGGCATGGCCGTGGAGATCAAAATGGGGCAGGGCGCGAAACCCGGCATCGGCGGACATCTGCCCGGCGCGAAAATCGTGGCCGACGTTTCCCGGACCCGCATGATCCCGGAAGGCGCGGACGCTATTTCCCCCGCGCCCCATCACGACATTTATTCTATAGAAGATTTGCGGCAGCTGGTATACTCTTTAAAAGAAACCACGGAATATCAAAAGCCGGTGATCGTAAAAATCGCGGCTGTGCATAACGTGGCGGCCATCGCCAGCGGCATTGCGCGAAGCGGCGCGGACATCATTGCCCTGGACGGGTTTCGCGGCGGCACAGGCGCGGCGCCGACGCGCATCCGGGACTGCGTGGGCATTCCCATCGAGCTGGCGCTGGCCGGCGTGGACACACGCCTGCGCGAGGAAGGCATACGCGACAGAGTGTCCATTGTGGCGAGCGGCGGCATTCGGAGCAGCACGGATATTTTCAAAGCCATCGCCTTAGGCGCGGACTGCGTGTATTTGGGCACAGCCGCGCTCATGGCGCTGGGCTGTCATCTCTGCCGGTCGTGTCAGGCGGGCAAATGCAATTGGGGCATCGCCACACAGACGCCTGAACTGGTCAAGCGGCTGAATCCCAATATCGGTTATAAACGCCTGGTCAATTTGATGCGGGCCTGGCAGCACGAGATTGAGGAAATGATGGGCGGCATGGGCATCAACTCCATTGAGGCCTTAAAGGGCAACCGTCTGGCGCTGCGGGGCGTCGGCCTCAACGAAAAAGAACTCGCCATTTTGGGCGTTAAGCACGCGGGCGAGTGAAAAAAACGGCGGGGAGGGGTCTCAGCTGAAACGAATATACGTGGACGAAAAATGGTGCCTCGGCTGCCATTTATGCGAATATTACTGCGCTTTCGCGCAAACGAATGAAAAAGACATGGCGCGCGCGCTGAAAGATCGAAAAATAGCCCCCAGGATTCAGGTGGAGGACAGCGGCAATGTGCATTTTGCCGTATCCTGCCGCCACTGCAAGGAGCCGCTGTGCGTGAAGGCGTGTATCACGGGCGCGCTGTCTGTTGAGGACAGCGTGATCCGGATCGATCCGGATCGATGCGTTGGCTGTTACACCTGCGTTTTGATCTGCCCGTACGGTGCGATTGCACCTGCGATTGCGGGCGCCACCGCGCCGGAAGGCGGCGGGCTTGTGGTGCAAAAATGCGAGCTGTGTCTGCAAAATAAAATGGGTACGCCGCAGTGCGTGCAAAATTGCCCTAACGCGGCGATAGTATACGAAGATCGGGGATGACGCGATGAGGTACATGATCATTGGCAATTCCGCCGCCGCCGTCGGCGCTGTGGAAGGGATCCGGCGGACAAATGTCCGGACGGACAGCGGCCGTGAGATTCTCCTGATAAGCGACGAACCGCGCCACACCTATTCCAGGCCGCTGATCTCCTATTGGCTGCAAGGAAAAGTGACGGAAGAAAAAATGCGGTACCGCGGCCTGGATTTTTATGATAAAAACGGTTGTATCCTGCTGCCGCCGAAAAAAGCCGTCCGGCTGGACGCGGATCGAAAGAAAGTTTTTCTGGCGGGCGGCCGGGAGCTCGATTATGACAGGCTGCTGATCGCGACCGGCTCTTCGGCGCTGGTTCCGCCGATCCCGGGCCTCGAAACCGTCGAACATGCCTTTACCTTTATGAGCATGGACGACGCTGTCGCGCTGCGAAAAATTTTGACGGCGGAGACTCGCGCGCTGATCGTCGGCGCGGGTCTGATCGGACTGAAATGCGCGGAAGGGATACGCGAAAGCGTGCGCTCTGTTCAGGTGGTGGATTTGGCGCCCCAGATTCTCTCCAGCGTCTTGGATGAAACGAGCGCGAAAATGATGCAGGATCATTTAGAAAAGAAAGGCATTCTTTTTGATTTGTCCAACAGCGTCGATCGTTTTGACCAAAACAGGGCTTTTTTGCGGGACAAAACGCAAATCGAATTTGACGCGCTGGTTTTGGCGGCGGGCGTGAAGCCCAGCGCGGATCTGGTAAAAAACGCGGGTGGGCGCGTGGGGCGCGGCATCGTGGTCAATGACAAGATGGAAACGTCTCTGCCCGGTGTCTACGCCGCGGGCGACTGCACGGAAAGCCTGGACGTTTCTTCCGGCGAGATCAAAGTCATGGCGTTGCTGCCCAACGCGTATATGCAGGGCGAATGCGCCGGCGTCAATATGGCGGGCGGAACCGCTTCTTTTACACAGGCCGTCCCCATGAACGCCATCGGTTTCTTTGGAATGCACGCGCTGACTGCGGGCGTCTATACAGGGGAAACCTATGTGGATCAGGATCAGGAGCATTATAAAAAATTGTTTTATGGCGGCAATCATTTGAATGGAGTTATTCTCATCAACAGGGAAGAGAAGGCCGGTGTATACACCAGCCTCATCCGTGAAAGGACGCCGCTGGACACGCTGGATTTTGACCTGCTGTGTAGACAGCCGGGGCTGGCGGCGTTCGCGCAGACCGGCAGAGACGCCATACTGGGAGGCGTTTTATGATGTCCGATACGCATATCAATGCGGCGGGGTTAGATTTTCAGGCGCTGAACAAAAAAATCCGGCAAACCGCCGGCGATATTCAGATAGAAGGCTGCTGCGGCCAGCGGTACATAGGCGCGGGACAGAGCGGCCGCACCATTACCATTCACGGCACGCCGGGAAACGCCCTGGGCGCATATATGGACGGCGCTGTGATCGTGGTGCGCGGAAACGCGCAGGACGCCGTCGGCGATACCATGAACGACGGCAGAATCATTGTGCATGGCAACGCCGGGGACGCGCTGGGCTATGGCATACGGGGCGGCGCGATCTACATCAGGGGCGGCGCCGGATATCGGACGGGCATTCACATGAAGGAGTATCAGGAAAAAAAGCCCGTGATCGTCGTGGGCGGCCGGGCTGGAAGCTTTCTGGGCGAGTATATGGCCGGAGGGCTGATTATCGTGCTGGGGATCGGCGCGGAAGGCGATGTGCCTGTGGGGAATTTTACCGGCACAGGGATGCATGGCGGCGCGATTTATATCCGCTCCAGCGTTCAGCCGACGTGTCTTCCCGCGCAGGTCACGCTGGAAGAGGCGCTGCCGGAGGATAAACGGGCCATCGCCGCGCCCGTGGCAGAGTATGCCGGTTTATTCGGCGCGGACGCGGACGAATTGCTGAGCGGAACATTTTATCTGCTTCGGCCTAACGCGAAGAATCCCTATCATACACTCTATGCGGCTCACCTTCGATAAAAATCAGCGGGATTTTGGATAAGGGGCTATGGCTTTGGACAGCGCGTTATTGGTATCGAATTCTGAAAAGGGCGTCGCTTTTTTTACGGATATGTTAAAAAACGTTTCCTGTCAAAACATTACGGCTGTTTCGGCCTGCGGGCAGGCGAAGCGCCTGGCCGGGGAATCTGATTTTGATTACTGCATTATCAACGCGCCATTGAGCGACGGAACCGGCGAGGCTTTGGCGCGGGACATCGCCATGAACGGCTACTGCCAGGTGATCTTGGTGGTGAAAGCGGAAGTTTTCGAGGAAGTATCCAGCCATGTGGAGGACTTGGGCGTGATCACTGTCGCCAAGCCTATCAATAAGACGCTCTTTTGGAATGCGTTGAAATTGGCCGTGGCGGCGCGGAAAAAAGTGCGGAAGCTGCAAACGGAAAACAGCGCGCTGATGCGGCGCATTGAGGACATTCGCGTGATCCACCGGGCCAAGTGCATTTTAATCTCCTATCATTCCATGTCGGAGCCAGAGGCGCATAAGTATATCGAAAAGCAGGCGATGGACACGCGCAAGCCTAAACGGGCCGTGGCGGAAGGAATTTTAAAGACTTATGAAATATAATTTCATCAAAATGCAAGGCTGTGGAAACGATTATATTTATTTTGACTGCAGGGGGCGGGCGTTTCCGTCTCTGGAAGACGCGGCCACGGTTGCGGCCGCAATCGTGGCCGAGGCCGCGCGCCTTTCCGATCGCCATTTCGGCATAGGCGGCGATGGAATCGTTTTGATCCTGCCCTCTCAAACCGCGGACGCTCGGATGCGCATGTTCAACGCAGACGGCAGCGAGGGCAGGATGTGCGGCAACGCCATTCGCTGCGTGGGAAAATATCTGTATGAAAACGGCGCCGCGAAAAAGAACAGCGTGACGGTGGAAACTTTAAGCGGTGTGAAACGGCTGGACATATTGGCTGAAAAGGGACGCGCCGTTTCCGTCCGGGTCGATATGGGCCGCGCCGAATTGGATCCGGCAAAAATTCCCGCGCTGTTGGAAGGGCCGTCTGTCATCAGCCGGCCTGTCTTGGTGGACGGCGAAAGATACAGCGTCACTTGTGTTTCCATGGGCAATCCGCACGCGGTGATATTCGCGGAGGATGTTACCGGCCTCCCGCTTGCTGAGATCGGCCCGCGGTTTCAACAATACCCGGCTTTTCCCGAAGGCGTCAACACGGAATTTGTACGGGTGATCAACAGCCGCGCGCTGCAAATGCGCGTGTGGGAGCGGGGCAGCGGCGAGACTTTGGCCTGCGGCACGGGCGCTTGCGCGTCCGTCGTGGCGGCGGTGCTGAATGGGTATTGCCCGATGGAGAAAGACATCGTTGTGCATCTCTTAGGCGGGCAGCTGACGATTCGCTATACAGAAGAAACGGTTTTTATGACCGGCGGCTGCGAAACGGTTTTTGAGGGAGCGATTGACATTGAGTAAGGCAAAGCATGTTTTTGTAACAGGAGGCGTTGTGTCAGGACTGGGCAAGGGCATCACCGCCGCGTCTTTGGGGAGGCTTCTCAAGGCGCGGGGCTTGAAGGTGGCCGCGCAGAAACTGGATCCGTATATGAACGTGGATCCCGGCACCATGAACCCTTACCAGCACGGAGAGGTTTTCGTCACGGACGACGGCGCGGAGACAGACTTGGACTTGGGGCATTATGAGCGTTTTATTGACGAGAACCTGACGAGGTATTCCAACCTGACATCGGGCAGAGTTTATTTCAATGTGCTTTCCAAGGAACGCGGCGGCGGTTATTTAGGCCAGACGGTTCAGGTCATCCCTCACATCACGGACGAAATCAAAGAATTTATTTACCGCGGCGCGGAAGGCGCGGACGTACTAATCACAGAAATCGGCGGTACAGTGGGCGACATCGAAAGCCAGCCGTTTCTGGAGGCTATCCGGCAGATCTCTTTGGAGATGGGGCGCGGCAACTGCCTGTTCATTCATGTCGCTTTGATTCCGTACTTAAAAGGTTCCGGCGAACACAAGTCCAAGCCCGCGCAGCATTCTGTCAAGGAGCTTCGCGCCGTAGGCATTTCGCCGGACATTATTGTCGCCCGCGCGGACGAGAGCTTAAACAGTGAAATACTGGCGAAGCTCTCTCTTTTTTGTAATGTGCAGCCAGACTGCGTCATTGAAAATTTAACGCTGCCGTGTTTGTACGAAGCGCCGCTCATGCTGCGCAAAAATGGCCTGGATACAGTGGTCTGCCGCGAGCTGTCCCTGACGACGCGCCAGCCGGATTTGTCTGAATGGGAGGCGATGACAGCGCGGATTGCCGCGCGCAAAGAAGTGGTGACGATGGCTATCGTCGGCAAATACGTCCGTCTGCATGACGCGTACCTGTCGGTAATTGAGGCGCTGCATCACGCGGGCTACGGAAAAGGCGCGGACATTCAGATCCTCTGGATTGACAGCGAATGCGTGACCCGCGACAACGCCGCCCGGTTGCTGCGCGGCGCACAGGGCGTACTGGTGCCGGGCGGTTTTGGAGATCGCGGCATTGAGGGCATGATTAGCGCGTGCGAATACGCGCGGGAAAATCAAGTTCCCTACTTCGGGCTGTGCCTGGGGATGCACACCGCGGTGATTGAATTCGCGCGGAACGTCTGCGGGTTGGAAAAAGCGAATTCCACTGAGATCAACAGCCAAACCCCGCATCCGGTGATTGACCTCATGGCGAATCAAAACGGAATCGCCAATTTGGGCGGTACCATGAGGCTGGGCGCTTATCCGTGCAAAGTGACGCCGGACACGGCCTTGTGGCGGGCATACGCGGCTGAACTCATCAGCGAGCGGCACCGGCACCGATATGAGTTTAACAACGCATACCGGCAGACGATGACGGACGCGGGGCTGATCCTCTCCGGCCTGTCGCCGGATGGATTGCTGGTGGAAGCGATAGAACTCGTGGATCATCCGTTTTTTGCCGGCGTGCAGTTTCATCCGGAATTTAAGAGCCGGCCGAATAAACCGCATCCACTGTTTTCGGCGTTTGTGGAAGCGGCCTGTGCCGCGGCAGCGCGGGCTGGATAGGATGAAAGAAGAGAAAGAGAAGGGATAGAGAAATGATTTTAAATAAAAATTATTTAAATTTACAGGACAGTTATCTTTTCGTGACGATAGAGCAAAAAGTCAGCGCGTTTCAGCGGACCCATCCGGACGCGCGGATCATCCGGCTGGGCATCGGCGATGTCACGCGTCCACTGGCGCCCGCCGTCGTGGAAGCCATGAAAAACGCGGCGGCGGAAATGTCAGCCGCGAAAACCTTTCGCGGGTATCGATCGGATCGGGGTTATGAATTTTTACGGGAGGCCATTGGCGGTTATTACGCCGCAAAGGGCGTGGCACTGGACATTTCGGAGATTTTTATCAGCGACGGCGCGAAAAGCGACGCAGGCAACATATTGGATATTTTCGCTGCGGAGAACCGCGCGCTGATCCCCGATCCCGTATATCCGGTATATGTGGACACGAACGTCATGGCCGGACGCGATATTTTTTATCTTTCCGGAAATGAGAGCAACGGGTTTCTGCCGCTGCCGGACGCGAGCCAAAAAGCGGATATTATTTATTTATGCTCGCCCAACAATCCAACAGGCGCGGTTTACGATCGAGCGCAGCTGAAAAATTGGGTGGATTACGCACGGGAAAATGACGCGATCATTTTGTTTGACGCCGCGTATGAAATTTTTGCCGGCGGCGCGAACCTGCCCAGCAGTATTTATCAAATCCCCGGCGCAGAGGAATGCGCCATTGAGTTTTGTTCATTTTCCAAAACCGCCGGCTTTACAGGCGTCCGGTGCGGCTATACAATCGTGCCGCTCAAATTAAAACGGAAAGTGGACGGCGCGGACATTGCGGTAAACGATCTGTGGCTGCGCCGCCAGACCACCAAGTTCAACGGCGTTTCTTACATTACGCAGCGCGGCGCCGAAGCGGTTTTTTCCCAGGAAGGCTTTCGTCAGGTGCAGGAGAACATCGCCTATTACCAGGAAAACGCCAAAATCATCGCGGCCGCGCTTACGGATCTGAATATATGGTTTACCGGCGGCGAACATTCCCCGTATGTCTGGCTGAAATGCCCGGACGATCGTCCGGACAAATGTCCGGGCGATCGCTCCAGCTGGGATTTTTTTGATCGTCTGCTGACGACGGCGCATGTGGTTGGCACGCCCGGCGCGGGATTCGGCGCGAGCGGGGAAGGGTACTTCCGACTGTCCGCCTTTGGAGAGAGAGACGATATGATCGAGGCGGCGCGAAGGATAAAAGAAAATATAAATATTTGGTAGTTATGCAAAAAACTCCCTGTGATTCACGGGAGTTTTTATTTTTTATGTTTTTACAAGAGAAAAGAGAAGGCTGGCCCCAGTACAATATCTGACCACTCCGCCAGGTATTGCTGCAATTTAATGGCGTCAATTGTGTTGATTACGCCATCATGCTTTACGTCCGCGGCTTCCCGCTCGTCTTCCGTCAATACCACGCTCGTCCATCCGGCAAGATATTGCGTCAACTTGATTCCGTCTTTAAGGTTGACTTCCCCGTCGCTGTAGATATCGCCGTATAGAACCATTTTGTTTTTGATGGCGGCAACGCCGCTTATCAAGGCGAGGCTGATCGGTTCATGTTTGTCATTGGCAATGCTGGAAGGCGCACATGTCAAAGTCAAGGGAATATCGCCGCCCGGCAATCCTTCTTTTACCTGAAACCGCACTGTATATAAAACGCCGTTATCTGTTATATTGGAGATATTGGCCCAGTGTGCAGTGATGAAGGCCAGATTGGATAGATCCGCATCAGGCTCATTCAGGTTAGAGTTGATCGTTTGCACCCAAGGCTCAGGCGTGAGGGAGACGGGCGTCAGCTTTGTGTTGTCAAACCATAACTCCAGCGTGAAGCCGGCAATGCCTGGGTTATTCTCCATAAAAACCGGTACGTCTGCGAAGCCGCCCGGCTTCGCCATCACAGATCCAGCCACAATGGCGCCTTTATCGATATTGTCCAGATCACTATCTTCCAGCTTTAAATTCTGCGGATAGAAGATAAAAGAACCGCCGCTGATCCATGGACTTTCTGGACCGTTCAGCGCAAGGCCGCGCTCACGCCAGCCAATAACGTCGTCTGGGGATACGATGGAGTTGTTGTAACAATAAAGATTCTGCAAGGAAATGTTGGCCGAGATGTCTAGGGCGGTCAGTTGATTGCCAGAGCAATACAGTGTCTCAAGCCCTGTAAAATATTCTATCCCTGTTAAATCCGCAATATTCATTTCAGATACATCCAATTTAATTTGGCTGGCTGTAATCTCTTTATCGCTGTCGGTAAAAGGACTTTCGTCAGTTTTATCTTCACCTGTAATTTCTAGTACCGCTTGTCGAAAATTCACATCTGGAAACACTTCGGCGTAAGTCAGCTCCGCAGCCTTCACGGCATGTGTAAATGGCGCCAAAGGAAGCGCCTGAAGCATAAACGGCAGTGCGGCTGCCAGCCGCAAAGCGGCCCGCCCGAATGCCTTTTTGAAACTTGACATAAAAAACCCCCCATTCTTTGTTGTCTTCCCGGCATTCCGCGCCTAAGGAATTTTGAAGCTCTATCGCTTAATTTGCTAAATTCTAACATCGAATGCAATATATGTCAACACAGAATATCAAAAATCCCTATAAAATCTTTCAGACGGAGCCTAGCAGTCATCCTTTCCAAATTTGAAATGATTTAACACATGAACAGCGTTTTCCGCCTAGCACGCTGACCGCTGCTTTTCAATATTTATCTTGAATTAACCTGCTAGAACGTATATAATGTAATATGAAGAAAGAATTTTTAAGGGGGAGAGCGGAATGGCTATGTTAATGATAATCATTATTATGGGGATTGTCGCGGCCGGGCTTTTATGCGTGGAACTGTTCATACCCGGTTTCGGTGTATGCGGCGTGCTTGGATTGATTTTGCTGATAGCTTCCGCCGCGCTGATAGCGCTAAACGTGCCGTTTGGCATTGGGCTGGCAGTTTTGGAACTGGGTGCTGTGGGGGGCGGCGCGGCCTTTTTCGCCTGTCGGTTTTTTTCCAGCAAGCAGATCAACAGCAAACTGATCCTGCATGAAACACTGAACATGGACAATGACGGCATCGGAGATCTCCAGCACATGATAGGCAAAGAAGGCGTTTCCAGAACGCCTCTCAAACCTATAGGCGTGGTGGATTTTAACGGCGTCAGCGTGGAGGCCGCTTCCGACGGGCCATACATCGCCGAGCGCCAGAAAGTCAAAGTGACCGCGATCGAAAAGCGTAAAATTATCGTGAAGCAAATCAACTGAATTTGAGAGGGCCACTTTAGGAGGTTTTTGGCATGTATGAAAGCGTTCAGGCGATCCAGACGATTATCACTCTTTTGATCGTCGTTGGCGTCATTGTTCTTTTATCGATCTTTTTCAGCTTTGTGCCCATCGGCCTGTGGATATCCGCCATGGCCGCCGGCGTCTCCATCAATATATTCACATTGATTGGTATGCGTTTGAGAAGAGTAAGGCCGGATCGGATTATCCGTCCGCTGATCAAAGTATCTAAAGCGGGTCTGCCCATTTCCATCAATCAATTGGAGTCGCACTTTCTTTCCGGCGGGCGCGTGGACAATCTGGTGGACGCTCTGATCGCCGCACAGCGCGCGGGGCTGGATTTGACGTTTGAAAAAGCGGCGGCGATAGACTTGGCGGGTCGGGATCTGTTTGAGGCTGTGCGCATGAGCGTCACGCCCAAAGTAATTGAAACGCCGTGGATCTCCGCGGTGGCCATCAACGGCATTGAAGTGAAAGTTATTGCGCGCGTAACGGTGCGCACTGATTTACAAAGGCTGGTCGGCGGCGCGGGCGAAGCGACAATCATCGCGCGTGTGGGCGAAGGCATCGTCACGACGGTGGGTTCGTCACAGAGCCACAAAGAAGTTTTGGAGAACCCCGATCGAATCTCGCAGACCGTGTTGAGCAAGGGTTTAGATTCCGGCACGGCGTTTGAGATTCTTTCGATTGACATCGCGGATGTGGACGTGGGCCGCAATATCGGCGCCAGCCTCCAAATCGAGCAAGCGGAAGCCGATAAGCAAATCGCACAGGCCAAGGCGGAAGAGCGCCGTGTGGTCGCTATCGCCAAGGAGCAGGAAATGAAAGCGGCTGTCGTGGAAAAACGCGCCTTTGTTGTGGAAGCGGAAGCGCAAGTGCCCATGGCGATTGCGGACGCATTGCGAAGCGGCAATTTAGGCGTGATGGATTATTACAACCTGGAAAACAAGAAAGCGGATACCAAGATGCGTGAAAGTTTAAGCGGGCTGAACATTGATATTAATGCCAAAGCCAGCGACAATCAGCGGGGGCGGGAGTAAGTCCGCCTCATTCATATTCGGTAAAGCGGCTGCCAAGCCGCTTTTTTTTATGGAACGCGATTTTTACGCCCCTCATATAGTGTAAAGAAGCATATCTAAATGAAATGAGGAGAGGCGTATGGATGAAAAAGTGATACCGCTCCAAAAAATTCCCATCGGCGCAAAAGCCAAAGTCAAAACATTGCTGTCTATGGGCAGCGTCCGCGGCCGACTGCAGGACATCGGACTGATTGAAGGAACCGTTGTCGAGTGTCTGCAAAAAAGCCCAGCGGGCGATCCCATCGCCTATCTGATCCGCGGCGCGGTCATCGCGCTTCGGTCTGAAGAATCTTCAAAAATTCTCGTTGAAAGCTGTGATGGGTATGTCCACGTCTAATATCACAATCAGTCTCGTTGGCAACCCAAACGTCGGCAAAAGTTCCATATTCAATCAGCTCACCGGCCTCAATCAGCATACAGGAAACTGGCCAGGCAAAACAGTCGTCACCGCGCGGGGGCGTTACGTATTTGAAAACAGGGAATACGCGCTCGTTGACACGCCGGGCGCGTATTCTCTGACAGCCCATTCCCCGGAGGAAGAAGCGACAAGCGAGTTCGTCCGCTCCGGGGAAGCTTCTGTTATCGTTGTGATTTGCGACGCCACCTGCTTGGAAAGAAACCTGAATCTGGTTTTACAAATTCTGGAAGTCACGCAGCGCGTAGTGATCTGCGTAAATCTCATGGACGAAGCCCGCAAGAAAAAAATTTCGATCGATCTGGAAAAGCTGGAGCGGGAACTGGGCGTGCCGGTGATTGGCGCCGAAGCCTTGACAGGCGCCGGAATGCGAAAACTCATGCGTGCGATTGCCTCAGAAAGCCAGAAAGCGGATGGGCTGCCGGAGATCAAAGAATCCTCCGTGTTTGAACGGGTTAAAAAAGCGGAAAGCATCTGCGCCGCTTGCGTCCATTACGGCAAAGCGGATTACAACGCCCTGGATCGCAGAATCGACAGACTGCTGACGAGCCGGTGGAGCGGCCCGCTGATTATGCTGACGCTGCTGGCGCTCGTGTTTTGGCTGACGATCATCGGCGCAAACTATCCATCGGCAGCGCTGTCAAAGTTTTTTTTCTGGATTGAAGGCGGGATGCTCGCGTTTTTAGAAAATATCCAAGCGCCAGGTTGGGTCTCCGGCTTATTTATAACAGGCATTTACCGCGTACTGTCTTGGGTGGTTGCCGTTATGCTTCCGCCTATGGCCATTTTTTTTCCGCTGTTTACTTTTCTGGAAGATCTGGGATACCTGCCCCGCGTCGCTTTTAATATGGATTATTATTTCAAAAAATGCCGCGCGTGCGGTAAACAGGCATTGACAATGTGCATGGGTTTTGGGTGCAATGCGGCTGCTGTCATAGGGTGCCGCATCATCGACAGCCCCAGGGAACGCCTGATTGCCGTGCTGACCAACAGCTTTGTGCCCTGCAACGGCAGATTCCCCGCCATTATCGCTCTCATCGCCATGTTTTTTGCCGTTCCGACCGTGCGGACCGCGTCTGCCGCGTCCAATTCCATACTGTCCGCGCTGCTGCTGACCGCCGTGATCCTTTCGGGGATTCTATTGACCCTTTTCATGTCCAGAATATTGTCGCGGACCATTCTGCAAGGGGTTCCCTCCTCCTTTACGCTTGAACTTCCGCCGTTTAGAAAACCACGGCTGAGCAAAATTATTGTGCGTTCCCTTTTGGACAGAACTTTATTTGTTCTGGCGAGGGCTGTAATCGTGTCTGTGCCTGCGGGCGCAATCGTCTGGCTGATGAACAATATTACTGTCGGCGGACTCAGCCTGCTGCAGCTTTCTACCCAAACGCTCGATCCCTTTGCCCGTTTCATTGGCTTGGACGGTACAATTCTCATGGCGTTTATTCTGGGTTTTCCCGCCAACGAGATTGTCATTCCGATCATCATTATGGCTTACGCCTCGGCCAATGGGATTACCTCTTACGAAAGTCTCGCCCAGTTGAAAGTTCTCTTTATCGATCACGGCTGGACTTGGCTGACCGCTCTGTGCATGATTATTTTCTCGCTGTCGCATTGGCCTTGTTCCACAACTTGCCTGACCATCTATAAAGAGACCCGAAGTGTAAAATGGACGGCGCTCGCCTGTGCCGTACCCACTTTCAGCGGCCTGCTGATCTGTTTCGTTCTGACGGCTGCTGTACGGCTGCTGGGCGGCGCGTAAAAAAAGCCTTTATCATGATTTCCTATGATAAAGGCTTTTTTATGGGCCGTATATGCTATAATGATGCCAGAGTCCAAGACAGCCACGGCATATTCGGCTCAGCGACATATTGCTTATGTATGAAAAGCGCAAGCTTTGTAAAGATGTTCAATGTTTTTTGGCCATTTTCAGAGAGTATCATGCATTCATCTTCTGAAAAGACAACATCTAGCATCCAGTGCATACTTTCGACTTTCCAATGCTCGCG